>JANQEH010000082.1 GCA_028278455.1 bacterium | reverse complement strand
TGTGAAATTTAGTGTCTCCTTCTCTGTTATCTCTTTATTCCCGATTGGTGTCAGCACAGGGGGATTATTCGTGACAGCAGCTAATGTATAATATACTCTCAACTTCGGCGATTCGAAATTCTTGTTTATTCCCTGTAGGACAAAACGGTTGTGAACGTCCGGATTGCCCCTTATGATCCAACCATAATCCGGTCTCACGGAATCCACTCCGTATGACGCGGATACAAGACCGGTTACATCGAAAACAAAATATGGTTCATTCACATCGTAGACTAATTTTACGGAATCTCTGCTTGCAGTAGAATAATCCGTATCAGCTCCTTTTGCACCTCCGGTAGACCAGGCTGAAGAAGCTGAATAATCATAGTGATCCCAGTTGAAATCTCCAATGTCTACTTTTTTTAATGAAGAAGCAATCAAGGCATAATCATCATCGGTAAGGTGATCGTCATATGCCTTTGTGAAAATGAGTCTGGCAGAATCGATTACTGCATCGTTTGGAATTAAAATATCAGAATACTTTAATACGCTGAAACTTACATCATTTCCCACACCCCAGTCGAACGTATCTGCTACACTGAATGTGGCCGGATTAAATCTTAAAACACTTCCCCCCTCGATCCCGGTAAAACCTGTCAGGTCGTTTTTCTGATAGGTTGCTGCAGAGTCGGACATCGTCTCGCTTTCGTAGAGTCGAACTGTGGTTGAAACAGAATCCGTTCCGTCGGAAACCCTGAATATAACATCCTGGTATTCATATCCTGTTAAATCTCCCACCTTTGGATTCCAGATAAATATACTGTCCTGGTAAAGATACGATCCTGCAGGATTGTTATAGACACTATATGTCAACGGATCTCCGTCCGCGTCGGTTGCATGCATAGTGATTGTGAAAATATCACCTTCGATTACAGGCTGATTTGAAATGCTCTCAAGTACCGGAGCGTTATTAGCTGCCACAAGATCATTCACTGTTATCTGAATAGTCTGGGAATCAATGTCTGAAAGGTCGTTTGCGTAGAATGTTACGTTGTAAACACCTGCGTCATCTGTATCCGGGATCCACCTGAATAGAGTATCAATCAGCGTCGCCCCCATGGGCATATTGGCAGCTGTAAAGTAGATCGAATCACCATCCGCATCTGTGGCATACAATCCAAAAACAAGGCTGTCGTTTTCCGTTACCTCCTTATTTCCGATAGGTGCAAATACCGGAGGCGTATTTATGACCACTGTAATCTGAACAGTTTCTGAATCAGCAGAGACGCTGTCGGCAGCATAAAATGTAACATTGTATACACCTGCGTCACCAGTATCGGTATGCCAGTTGAATGTACTGTCGGTGAATGTTGCACCTGCCGGCAGATTCGAGGCGCTGTAAGTAATCGAGTCGCCTTCTATATCAGTTGCGGAGAGGACGATTGTCAAACTGTCTCTTTCTTTGATCTGCTTATTTCCTATCGGTGCAAGTACCGGTGTATAATTCGAGACAACAAAAACAGAATCGAGGACTATTTTTCCGAAAACTGCATCGTAATCACTGCTGTATGTATTATCATAAGCATTAGCAGTTACAGGGAAATCACCTGATTTTGAAGATCCGCCGTAATAGAGATCCGAGGTTCCTTTTAATTCCAGGGAAGTAAAAACTTCATAATCATTCCCGGGAAAATATGTTGAATAATCCAGATCTGAACCGTCAGCAGAAAGGATGCTTATAACTCCGTCGCCGGTATTTGACGCATTAGGGTAAGGGGCATCTGCTGATACCGGATAGTCCGTCGACATAGTCTCACCGCAGACTATTGCCCTTCCTGTTGAATCAACCAGCATATTATACATCTGATCATGGTCACTACCGGAAATGTATGTCGAATATACCAGGGAAGTACATGCTGTAGTGAATTTTATCACAAATCCTGAATGATTGGAATTTGATTTAACTGTTTGAAATGCTCCTGCTGTAACAGGGAAATTAGTAGACTGGGTACTTCCGGTCACAAAAACATTCATATTGCTGTCAAAATCCAGTCTGTACGGGTAATCATAACTGTTGCCCCCGAAATAAGTAGAATACAAAAGAGAGCCTGCATTGTAATGGAATTTTATCAGATATGCATCGTTCGTACCTTCTTTGCTGGTGTCATAAGCATCAGCTGATGTAGGGAAATTTGATGATCTTGTATGCCCGGTTAAATACATGTTGCCGGCACTGTCAAGTCTGATATCATAACTGTATTCGTCGCTGCTCCCCCCGTAGTAAGATGAGAAAATAATATCCGTTCCGTCAGTGTTTATTTTGGTGAAAAATCCGTCATATCCGCCGGCATTACTCTCGAGATAAGCGCCTGATGTTGTTGGATAATTGGATGAATTTGTATACCCGGTCAGATAAATATAGTCATTTTTTTCGACAATTCTGAAGGCCCGGTCTGTTCCGCTTCCGCCCAGATATGTAGAATAAAGCAGTGAAGTCCCCGTTGAATTCAGCTTAGCGGCGATACAGTCAATTCCTCCGTTTATTGTTTCATTAAAAGCTCCTGCAGTTGTTGGAAAATCAGAGGAGTTTGAGAAACCGGTCATGTAAATATTACCGGATGCATCAATCTCAGTATCCCGTAATGTATCATCACCGCTTCCTCCGATATAAGTAAGAAATACTATCTGATCGCCAGCCGGATTCAGTTTGCATACAAAGAAATCTCTACCTGTATTGTGGGTTTCATCATAAGCACCGGCGGTAGTGGGAAGGTCGCTCGATGTAGAATGTCCGGATATATAAATAAACCCTGAATCATCGACTTCGATATCCGAAAGCGACTCCAGTCCGCTCATCCCAAGATACGAAGAGTATACTATTACCGGATCTATGATTACGGTTTCGGACCTGTCATATTCTCCTAAAGTAAAACTGTATATGTTTTCGTTATTATCAATTATCCTGTAAACGATATCAACAAAAACCTTATTGCCGCCGACTATCTGATATGCAACCGGTTTCTTTTCTATGATATCACCAAACGGAGTCTTTACATGCAGTTCATTGTTTTCGTCGATCTCTAAAACGCCGGAATTGTATCCGCCCAGATCGTATTTTATTTGTATTTTATCAGGATCAGCGCCGGGCTGTAGTATGAAATCATATTTTATGTTTTTCTGATCTCCGTAATAAACAAGGTCGATCCCGTCATAGATATCTTTTAATTGTATTTTTTCGTAATTAGGGACATTGGTTACCCAGTCTGAAGGATTCTTTCCCATGATATAGTTAGTATACCATGGCAGGCGGTCTTCACCCGTAATTACAGGATCCTGATTTGCTCCTATAAACAAAAGATTCAGGGAAAAATACTCATAATCGATCTCGTTCTCCATATGGTCCTCATATGGAGTGCGAGTACCGTCTGAGGAAGCTTTTCGAAGAGCGTTTTCAACCGGCCGGCTTAGTAGAAATGTGGTGCCTCCGCGTGTGAAATACATTGAAACGCCGTTACCGTGTGTGGTAAATTTTACATCAGAATTGAGTCGGCCGTTATTACCTGTGAAAGATAACGGCACCTTAGCGAAATTCTTTACTACCCCGGCATCCTGGCCGATAACGCGCATTGTGGTTAGTATAAATACAGATACAAAAGCAAGAATAAAAACCTTTCTCCTTGAAAACATGTTGACCCCCTCTTGGAATACTTGGCTCCCAAGATTAATTATGTCTATGGTGTGTAAAGAGCAAAAGACAAGTATAAATATGTATGTGACTGTTTCGGATCAGAATCTCAGAAAGGGTACCCGTGACCAGGTTATTCTGTTTTTCGTTTTATGATCCCTGCCATTCAACTTTTCCTACTTATCTTTCAGTTTATTATGATTTTCAGTTATTATTCTTCAGCAACCCTGTATAGTGATAGTGATGATACAATTTCACCGGATAATATAAACAAAAAAATCAAAACATGCTGTGATGTGGGTCACAAAATCCGAATATTTATCATTTTTTTGCTTTTTTACTGGAAAAGCTCTCTTTGACAATACTTTTATATTGACATATCAATAAATATTCGAAATATTGTTCAATGGCTGTTAAAGAAACTTCCAGCCAGGAAATTCAGTTTTATTTTATACAGGGTATAGAAGACAGTAATTTAATAATGCATCAGAATATAGAAGAAATAATAGTCCAGTGTTCATCCTATCTTCCTGATGGGGGAGACGGGCTATTGAAGGAAGTTCTGGATTACTCAAGGGCGATCAGAGAGAATCTGGGTGATGAATCGGAAGTATTGACTTTCGAACAAAGCTGTGAAATGGTCAGGACATTGTGCGAATTAAAGATGGATATGACCGCCATAGCGGCAGGGATGCTGCATGATCTTTACGTTTCAGAGACAATACGGAAAGATATTTGTAGAAAGTTCAACGGTTCGATAGGCGAGCTGATAGAAGGATACGCGGAAGTTGATACGATCTCGAAACAGACAAAAAGGTTCGAAACTGAAGATGAATATATACACATGATCCTGTCTGTGGCACATGACCTGAACGTCGTTCTTCTGTTGATTGCAAACAGAGAATACCTTCTTAACAGCGATACAGTGCTCAGCAGACCAGAGAGAAGAACTCTTGCGGATAAAATTTTGAAGCTGTATGCTCCGCTCGCACACAGGCTGGGACTGGGTTATCATAAATCTAAAATGGAAGACAAGGCTTACGAGGTTCTGCATCCGGTAAGATACAGAGAACTATCCGGGAAATTGAATGAACGGAGATTCGAGAGGGAGAGATATCTCGAAAGGCTTATCCTGAAACTGAAGTTAGAGCTTCAAAAGTTCGGAATAAGACCTGAATTATCAGGAAGGACCAAAAACCTGGTCAGCGTTTACAGAAAGATGCGCCGCACAAAACGTCCATTTGAACAGATATATGATCTTCTCGCAGTTAGGGCTATAGTCGATACCATTCCTGACTGCTACAAGATCCTCGCCGTTGTCCAGCAGATGTTTACACCTGTAATGGAAGAATTCGACGATTATATCCAGATGCCCAAGATCAATGGTTACCAGTCAATACATGTTCTTCTATCTGACAGGGATAACATCCAATTTGAGCTGCAGATAAGGACAAAAGAGATGCACCAGACGGCAGAATTCGGTGTCGCCGCACACTGGAAATATAAGGAAGGTAACCGGACAAGCGATATGGATTCGTATTTCAGTTTCCTTCGACAGGCCTCCTCGGATAATGGCGGAGAACTGAGCAATACTCCCGTTGAGAATTTTTTCAACCTGAAACTGCTTCAGAATGACATTTTTGTACTGACACCGCATGGTGATCTTAAGAAGCTTCCGAAAGGCTCAACACCGATTGATTTTGCTTTTGCAGTGCACCGTGAAATAGGGATTAAATGCAACGGAGCCAAGGTAAACGGCCAGATAGTCCCATTCAATCATGAGCTCAAAAACGGGGACAGGGTGGAAGTGCTAACTGCAAATAAGACAATGGTAAATCAGGACTGGGTCAAATACGCTAAATCGAATAAAGCCCTCGTTGAGATCAGACGACACCACAGAAAAGAAATGCGGAACCACAGTATCAAGCTCGGAGAGGAGATCCTGCCAAGGACTTTCAGGAAATTCAAGCTGCCGTGGACACACGAAAATCTTGAGCTTCTGGCGCTTGAAGCAAAAGTCAAAAGTGTAGAGGAATTGTATGTCGCTGTCGGTTCAGGAAAGATCTCAGCTCAGTCACTGGTGCATAAATTTGTCGAAGTAGAGGAAGAACCGGTAGAAGAAACTGTCGAGGAGAAAGTTGTCAGGAAACCGTCGCCAAAGGGAATTAAGGTAGGCGGAATAGATAACCTGATGGTGAATTTCGGAAAATGCTGCCTTCCAGTTCCCGGTGATCCAATAGTAGGATATATAACAAGGGGGAAAGGAGTTACTGTCCACCGGGCGATATGTAAAAACATCCGGCAGTTAAAAATGGAACCGGAAAGAGAGATACATGTAGAATGGGAATCTATCATAGATATGAAATTTGCAGCGGGATTGAAAGCGCGTATTACAAAAGCAGATAATTTTATAAAGGAGATAACACCGGTCTTCGGTTCAAGGAAAGTATCGCTTGTCAATTATAAGTTTGTTCACTCAGGGGGAGCGATATTTTGTATGATAGTAGTGGAGATCCCAAATCTGAAGGAATTGAACAATGTAAAAAAATCCCTGGGCAGGCTGAGAACGGTAAAGAACGTTATCAGGATGCAATATTCGGAATTTAAATCATTGCTGACATCGGCACCGGTCTCATTAAGTAAAATGATCAAGTAGTTTTATAATATGAATGATACATTTGAAAAAAAACGTAAGCAGCTGACTGATAATATCAGACAGTACTCAACCAATGGTAATATTGAGCTGATCGACCGGGCTTTCTGGTTTGGTTATGAGGCCCACCAGGACCAGACAAGAAGGTCCGGTGAACCGTATTTTACCCATTGTATAAGCGCAGCAGAAATACTGATCGGCCTGAAGATGGATGAGACGACCATCGCTGCTTGCCTGCTGCATGATGTAGTCGAGGATACCGGAGTTACATTTAGAGATGTTGAAGAGAAATTCGGTGGGGAGATCGCCCGGCTGGTTGATGGTGTAACGAAAATATCAGAACTCGTATTTAAAAAGTCAGAAAATGAGCAGGCTGAGAATTTCAGGAAACTCATACTGTCAATGGCAACAGATTTCAGGGTTATAATGATCAAGTTTGCTGATAGGCTCCATAATATGAGGACTCTACAATTCCTCTCACAGAAAAGGCAGGTAAGAATTGCCCAGGAAACACTGGATATCTATGCTCCTCTTGCATACAGGTTCGGTATCGCAAGCTTCGGCAGGCAATATGAGGATCTCTGCCTGAAATACCTGGATCCTCAGGCGTACAGCCGCCTTGATGAGAAGATATCGGAAAAATGGCAGGAAAGGATGAAGCATATTGAAGTAATGGAAAATCCGATCAATGACGAGATGAACAAACTGGGGATTGAATGCAATATACTTGGGCGACCAAAAAGCTATTACAGTGTATATCGGAAAATGAAAGAACAGGAAATTCCGTTCGAAGAAGTATACGACCTGTTGGCTATGAGGATAATCGTCGAAAAAAAGGAAGAGTGCTATGCTGCAGTAGGGGTTGTACACACTCTTTTTACGCCTGTCCAGGAAAGATTCAAGGACTATATTGCGACTCCTAAAAGCAACGGTTATCAGTCAATCCATACTACTATAATGGGGCCATCAGGGAGAATGATCGAAGTACAGATCAGAACCCGGACAATGGATTATACAGCAGATCTGGGTATTGCCGCCCACTGGTTATATAAATCTGAACACAGTGATGAGGACCTTGATAAACAGCTTGTCTGGGTTAAACAATTCGTTGACTGGGAAAGTGATGATTCTGATCCTGCGGAATTCCTGACATCGTTCAGATTTAACCTGATCCACAATGAAATTTTCGTTTTTACGCCTAAGGGAAGGCTGATAAACCTGCCTGAAAAGGCAACCCCGGTCGATTTCGCATTTGCCGTCCATACCGAGATAGGATTGCACTGTATAGGGGCGAAGGTGAATTCCAAGGTTGTTCCTTTGAATACTTCCCTTGAAAACGGAGATGAAGTAGAGATTTTCACATCTACAAATCCAAATCCCCAGGAATACTGGATATCATTCCTGATAACAGCGAGGGCAAGAACCCAGATCAGGAAATGGCTGAATGACAACAGGAAAGTCCAGCATGAGAATCTTGGGAAGGAACTCCTTACAAAGGAATTAACGAAATATGACCTTAGCCTTGGAGATATCTCTGAAGAAATTGCCAGTTCGAGATCTGGTTTTTCAAGTCTCAAAATGGTGCTCGGAGCTATAGGAAGACAGGAGATTCCGGCGGAAGAGATCGTAAAAAGGCTCTTCCCCAAGGCTTTTAAGACTGAAAAACGCTCGTTCTTACAAAGGATCCCAAATATTCTAAAAAAGCTCGATAAGGAAAAACCGATTATTGATGTCCACGGAGACTATCCCCTTGTAATTGAATTGAGCGAATGCTGCAGACCCATTCCCGGAGATAAAATAATCGGCTTTCTGGATGAAAGTAAGAATGTCAAGGTTCACAGGGTTAAATGCAAATCCATTCCAAAGATAATCTCGGGTGAAATTAATAATGTAAATGTACACTGGTCTGAATCGAATGGAAGCGTTTTCCCTGCAAGTATACAGATTTCGGGAAAAGACCGAAAGCACTTTCTACGAGATATGGCGACAGAAATATCTAAAACAGACATAAATATTATTGGGATGCATATCGAAGTTCAGGGTATGATCGCAATTTGCGACGTAAAACTCGATGTTGAGAACATTGATCAGCTGACCAGGGTGATGGATAAACTGGCGAAAGTAAAAGGTATTAACAAAGTCAAAAGAATATAATCCGCAATTCCTGTCCCACTGAGAGTTTTTCCTTGACTATTTAAAAAAAATAGTTATATTTCGCACATAACTGAAATATTTTTAATATATTATGCAGTGTTTAAAGAAAAAAATGATTTGATAATCTCTTCATTTTAACCGTATTTTACTGTTTCAAAATTTGCCCTATAAATCATCAAAATTTCAAGCAGGGGTGTGTAATGAGGACTATTACTAAAAAGGAGGTAACAAGGAGAACTGCGGAATTGCTTAATGAAAAGATCTCAACTACTGAAACAATTGTTGATACGGTGTTCAATACCATGCGTGAGATCATGATGAGCGCAGATTCCGAAGTCAGGATCGAGATCCGGGATTTCGGTGTTTTTGAGGTGAAGAAAACAAATCCAAAACCAAATGCGAGGAATCCCCGTACTGGTGAGGTTATATATGTTCCGGCTCGGAGAAAAACCCATTTTAAGCCGGGAAAAGTATTGAAAACAATTTTGAAGAAACCAATAGAATGAAATTGTGGGTATTACTCGCAAGCCGTTATGATCGTTTCGTAACGGCTTGTTTTTATTATGAATATAAATAAGCTGTCTCAGGTATAAATCGATGAAACGAATTCTGGCCGTAGACTACGGCAGGAGAAGAGTAGGTATTGCTGTTTCGGACAGTCTTGGAATAACGGCTCAATCACTGCCTGCGTTATTGGTCAAAAGTATGAGAGACTCTATAGATCAGATTCAGCGGCTCACAAAAGAGTATGATCTCGAGGAAATCGTTATAGGCCTTCCTCTGGATATGCACGGCAAGCATGGAAAAATGGCTGAAGAGGTTAAAAGATTTGGTGTTTCAGTAAATGAAGCGACAGGTCTGGATGTAAGGTATTTTGATGAAAGGTTTACATCGGTACAGGCTGAGTCTGCAATGCATATGATGGGCGAGAAAACAGGAAAAAAGAAAGCAAAGATTGATTCTTTATCCGCAGTCTTTCTTCTTCAGAGTTATCTTGAATTTAAAACGATCAAGAATGGATAGGTTTCAACAGCAGGGCGTATAATTGAAGTAAATTCGTTGTGATGGATCTTAAGAAATTTAAAATGTCCAGACAGAATTTAAAAACCTATGGATCTGCTCTGATCTCAGGTATAATTTTGTCTTTTTCTTTTCCGCCGTTTCCTCTGGGATTTATAGCATACATTTCGTTGATCCCGATATTTTTCTGGATAAAACAAGGCTCAATCTCACACCATTTCAGGCTTGGATATATCTGGGGATTTGGATTTCAGACCTCATTGCTTTTCTGGATATTCAACAGTGATATTACCGGCGCAATTATGACATGCCTGTTTGTACCGTTATATTCGGGATTACTGTTCATGATCAGCAGATTTCTGTTTCAGAGGTACAGACAATATTCCATTATAATTTTTCCCCTCCTTTGGACTTCAATTGAGTACCTGAGATCTATAGGGGTTCTGGGATTTATCTGGATGTCGCTTGCATATACCCAGACATATTATTTACCGCTGATACAGTTCTCTGAAATTACCGGAATGTTCGGAGTTACATTCCTGATCTGCTTGATCAATGTCATCATCTATTTTTTGAGTGATTCCGTATTTAGAATGGTGCGGAAAGAGTTTTCTTTAAAGAGGGCGGTAACCGTTACAACGGTCCTGCTATTTATCCTGTCAGCTTTAGTAGTCACTCCCCTTATCTACGGAATGAAGAAATCTAATATAGGTATCGATTCTCACAATACTATAAAAGTCTCACTGATCCAGGGGCATATTGATATGGATCAAAAAATAGATGCTAAATTCAAGGATAATAATTTCAGGATTTATCAGGACCTGACCGAGAGAGCTGTGGCAGAATATTCACCTGACCTGGTTGTCTGGCCGGAAACTGCAACGGCTTCGTACCTGAGAAATGATTTCAAATATATCAATTGGTTAAGGAGAATTGTAAGGATGGTAAACACTCCCCTCCTTACCGGTAGCCTCGATTTTGAATTAATAAGGTCCGAAAGCGGTAATTATTTTAAGCAGTATAATTCCGCAGTATATTTCAGAGGGCCCCGGTCAACAGGTGAGTGGTATGCCAAAATTGTCCTTGTTCCGTTTGGAGAGTGGTTCCCTTATGAGGATAAATTCAGGATTTTTCAGAACCTGGATTTCGGCCAGGCCAACTTCACACCGGGAAATGAATACAGTATATTTTCTCTTGGAAGTGAAATAGTGGAACCTGACAGTACCGTATCCGTACAGGAAAATAGCCTGAACGAACCGGTGAATTTTTCTGCGGCAATCTGTTATGAGTCAATTTTTCCCGGATTTATCAGGAAATTCTGTGAAAAAGGTTCACAGATGATAATAGTCGTTTCGAATGACAACTGGTTCGGAAGAACATCGGCATTATACCAGCATTCACAGTATGCTGTTTTCAGGGCCATTGAAAACAGAATCGGAGTTGCCAACTGTTCCAATTCCGGGATATCCTCGATTATCGATCCTTACGGGAGGGTAACGGAAGAAAGCAATATATGGGAAAGAGAATACCTTAACGGTAAACTGTTTTATAGGGATGCGGAAGATGAACTGACATTTTATACAGAGAATGGGGATCTGTTGCCGCAGCTAACTGTTCTGGTCTCGATTATAATTATGGGATCAGCTTTTTTGAAAAGAAAAGATAGTTGGAAGGAGACTGTTTAATTAAAGTGATACGTGCAGGCATTCTAAGGATCATTTTGATATTTATCTTACTTTCCTGTGCGGGTGAATCCCATTCGCAGGATGATTTCTATCTGACCTTGAGTAATACAAGAGTACGCTCGATCGGAATGGGAGGGGCTTTTACTGCGATAGAGGATGACCTGAACTCGATATCCTACAATCCTGCGACATTTACACTTTTTAATCGGAGTGACAGCAGAAGATTTTCCATATTTTTCAATCCAATACTTCCTGTAGTCGCGCTTGAGCAGGCAGAGAGATTCGATCCCACTATGAACAGCACAGAAAAAGTCTTTAACAGTCTGAAATATATTGTCCAGGGAGTTACATACAGCAATTCTTTTCTTGATGCCGGGCTCTTACTGAATGAAGAAAGATTTCTTGTAAAAGACAGCAATTATTTCTTTGACGGTATGGATTACAAAGATAATGTTTTTCACTCGCTTATACTGAATTTCAAGCTTTCAACTCAAGCAAATTTCGGAGTTTCCGGGAGTTTCGTGCAGAATAAGGAAGAGGGGGACCTGAACGAGTCAATGATGATCAGTTACGGATTGTTGATCAGACCCAGTTTGAGATACCAGGTGGGTATAACCTTTTTTGATATGTCTAATGATATCAGGAGTGCAAGAAGGAAATTTGAAAGATTTGCTGATGAATCCCTGAATATCGGTATGGCTTTCTTTCCTTTTGAAGGAAGTGTACTGAGTATAGATGCCCGCAACGTAACGGAGAGTGACGATGACAAGACATTTGCCCTTCAGGAATTCCACTTTGGAGCTGAATTTTCCAGGGTGAGGCATGTATCTCTCAGAGCCGGGTATTACAGAGAGGAGTTCAGTCTCGAGGATAATATGGAATTCAACAATATCCGGAATTACGATTTTTCGAAACAGGATTATTCAAATGTATTTTCATTTGGAATAGGAATAATCGACACAAATTATTTAAGATCGTATGGTAACCGTTTTGATCATCCAACTCCTCTGATATCTTATGCAATGGTGCTGAAAGACACACCTTTGGGCAGAGTGAATTGGCATTTTCTGAGCATGAGCTTTCGTATCAATTGAATTGTTAAAATAAAATTAGTATATTAAATGTTCTTTATAGAACAGAATCGAAACTTTAAGGAAGTTAAGAAGTTAAAGTTATACAATTTACAGTCTTTGCAGAAACCAGCTGCAGGATACTATAATACTGATACATTTTAGATGAGTAAACAATTGAAGAAATTCCTTATCCTTTGTCTGATAAACGTTAGCGTTCTTGCTTACAGCTGCGGAGAGAACCTTTATAATCTTGCTAACAATTACACACCCAGAGAACAGTTTGAGATCGGAAAAAGACATTTTGCCGAAAAAGACTATAACGGCGCTAAGATTATTTTCGATAGATTATCAAGATACAATATAATTTCGGATTTCACGGACAGCGCTCAATATCTGCTGGCAGAGTCTTATTTCAACATGCATGATTTTATCCTGGCGCAGAGTGAATACAACAGGATGGTTACAAATCTGCCTCCGGGTAATCCGCTTTTTAAGATAGCAATGTTCAAAAAAGCTGAATGCTATAACAGACTCTCCCCTAATCCGGCGCTTGATCAGGCATATACTATGGGAGCTATTAAAGCCTATAATGATTTCATAGAGAATTACCCGATCGATACGGTCTGGACACCGATGGCTCGGGAAAGGTTCGTAGAGCTCCGTGATAAGCTTGCGAAAAAAGATTTGGATGCAGGTATACTATACATGAAGCAGAGGGATTATGAGTCTGCCCAGATCTACTTCGATGATGTTCTGGATAGTTTTCCGGATACACCCTCGGCTTCCAGGGCGCTTTTTCACAAGGGAGAGTGCTTTATTAAAGCCAGGAATTATCTGAAGGCAAAAGAGATGTTCAATAATTACCTGACACTTTTTCCGGATAAAGAATTTGCAGCAAAATCCAGGGAAAGACTTGCTGAGATAGAAATTGAAATATCTAAAATAGATTCGACTTCATATAGATAAATCCCTCACGAAAGATCCAATTCTTATGACCGGTCGCAAAATAGGTCTGTTCGGCGGAACCTTCAATCCGATCCATAATGCCCATCTTATCATTGCCCAATGGGTGCTGGATCACCTTAAACTCGATCATATATATTTTATGCCTACGGCTTTATCTCCATTGAAAATAAAAGACAGGTCTGTTCTGGAAATGTCTGAACGGATTAAAATGGTAGAAATAGCAATAAGTGATAACTGGCGCTTCAGACTTGCGGATTACGAAAGTGAGCCCGGTAAAGTTTATTATTCTGTCGATACAGTGAGAAGAGTTTCTTCAGAGATGGGATTGAAAAGAGAGGAATTATACTTTATAATCGGTGAGGATAATTTCGATATCGTTCCTACACAATGGAAAGACTCGCCGGAACTTGCTGCGCTTTCGACAATAGTTGTGGCAAGAAGGTTCTCCGGCGAACAGAAGAAACCTGACCAAGGTTTACTTGATCACGTTTTCGTTGATACACCTGCAATAGATATTTCGTCCAGTCTGATAAGAGAACGTTTAGCGAATGGTTTGTCGATAAAATATCTCGTTCCTGAAAATGTTGAAGAGTATATAATTAAAAACGGTCTGTACAAATAGTGAGAAACAGTGGCTGAAAAACTAACCCATATAAACAGCCGCGGCAAAGCTGAAATGGTAGATGTCGGCGAGAAGCAGGTCTCTCGAAGGGAAGCATCTGCATCAGGTATTGTGAGAATGTCCGGTAAGACTCTCGATCTGATATCAAATTACGGCCTTCCGAAAGGCGATGTATTCGGCACGGCAAGAATCGCGGGAATACAGGCGGCAAAAAAAACTTCCGGGATTATCCCTCTATGTCACCCTCTTCAGATAGAAAAAGTCTCCCTCGATTTTGAGATCCTCGATAGAGAACCCGGGGTAAAAATCACAGCATCAGTGTACTGTACCGGTAAAACCGGTGTAGAAATGGAAGCCCTTTCTGCAGTATCCGCCGCCGCATTGACTATATACGATATGTGCAAATCTGCCGATAAAGAGATGACAATAACAGATATAATGTTACAATCAAAAAAAGGCGGCAGATCTGGAAATTACATTAGTAATCCAGAATGAAAGATATATATGATACCTGTCAGTGAAGCATATTCTATCATAGACAGGGTAGTAAAGGTCAATCAGAATACTGTAACAGATCTTAAGTCCTGCCCGGGATATTTTCTGGCCGAAGATATCAGCTCTTATGATAATATCCCTATCAATGATAATTCTGCTATGGATGGTTATGCAGTCAGGTGTAAAGATCTTGAAACCGCATCTACCGGAAATCCGGTCCGGCTTGAAGTTATCGACGAAGTACCTGCCGGCAGAGTATCGGGGATGAAGACCGGACATGGACAGGCAATAAGGATTATGACAGGCGGAGCGGTACCTGAAGGGGCTGATGCGGTCGTTAAAGTCGAAGATACTGAAGAATATGAAAACACTGTCGAGATATCATATTCTCCATCACACGGTGAAAATATCAGGCTGTGCGGAGAAGATTTAAAAAATGGCGAGAAAGTATTTTCCAAAGGTCATCTGATACGGCCCGCAGATGCAGGGCTTCTGGCCTCTATCGGAATTACGGATGTTCCGGTGTTCAGAAAACCTGAAGCTGCGCTGCTGACAACAGGTGACGAAGTGATCCCTCCGGAAGAAGAACTTGAACCGGGAAAAGTCCGTAATTCTAACCTGTACTCATTATCCGGATTCCTGAGAGAACTGGATATTGATAGTACTGAACTCCCGGTTGGTAGAGATTCGCGGGACGACCTTCAGAAGTCAATAGAAAAGGGGCTGGATTCGGATATATTGATCACCTCAGGTGCAGTATCTGTCGGAAAGTATGACATTCTAAAGTCGGTACTGAAAGATATGGGATTGAAAGAGCATTTCTGGAGGGTAAGACAAAAACCGGGAAAGCCCCTGCTTTTCGGCGCCCTTGAAAACACCCTGGTATTCGGACTTCCCGGAAATCCGGTTTCCGTTACTGTGACATTCCTGATGTATGTGCGGACAGCCATCCTGAAAATGATGGGCTCTCCAGATCCCATGCCGAAGAGGTTAAGGGCAACTATGCAAAAAGGTTATGAAAAGACTGCAGGGCTAACACATTTTATAAGGGGGAAGTATGAGATTGCAGACACCACGGTGATAGTTACACCTTATGACAGTCAGGGCTCCGGTATACTCCGTTCCATGAGCATGAATAACTGCCTTATAATTCTGGATGAAAAAGGCACATCCTTCCCGGAAGGTTCAAAAGTCGATATTGTTCCCTATTGATCTAAAAATCTTTTCAAATTATTCCACTGACCTATCCACGCAGGTATGAGAACGAATAATTGTGCAGAGATTTCTCCGCTTCATCCCGGAACATCGGGACTCCTGTCGAAATGACAGTTTTATATTGCTAACTCAGGAAGTCATCATTATTCTGTGAATGGGTGAATTCAGAATTAATTTCCGAAAAGACACGGGATTCCCTTCCCGCCTCAGGCGGAAGAACGACTGAAGGTTTGTGATTATTCCAGTATTGTCTATAGGATTGTCTGAGTTTATTCCTTCACAAAATGTGCATTCGAAAGGACATGCCGGAACGATTGGCTTTTTTGTCCGATCTCCGATCTCGATTATAAAATTGGGGTGATCCTTTACGGAACATTATTCCCTGATCTGTCATTTCAACCGGAGTTCTGAGTTTACATTGAACGAAGCGGAGAAATCTTACAACCAGACTATCATATCTATAATTAACACGAAAATGTAAAATACTGACGGAAATAATTTTTTGATTGCACAGCGCATTATATATATATATATTATAACTAAGTAATTTTAATGTAAAATATAATACATTAAAATCATGTCACCTTCGATCAGGACTGCTGCGCAGGGCAGCACGTCATTCACACAGGATTTGATCAGCCGCACGGGTGGACTATCGTCAAAACAGAATAAACTCAGACAGAATAAAATATCAGGATCGTATCTCGAAACCCGCTCGACATCTGTACAGTCACCGGCAACACCGGTCCAGCGCAAACAGCAATCTGTCTCCAGTTCATTCAGAAGCCTTCAGAAAACGACACAGCTGAACAAAAGTGCCCGTTCTGGAAACCAGTTCCAGGCAGCCTCTCTTACCACCGGGGGGATAGCGAGGAATAGGTTTTCAATCACTGCTATAAAAAATAATATATCTGCAGGGATCCAGACCAGGACCGGTACAGGTATCTCCAGGTTATCTGAACAGAGCAGGAGTATCCGCCAACAGGATGTTCAGTCGCTGTATCAGCGGAAGAATGGTCTTCAAAAAACAGGTATACCTGCAGCCGCCGGATCGCGAGCCATTGATCTGACTGTGTAGAACTATGCCGGTCAACGGAATTTATTTATTTGAGACATTAACAGCGATTCATCATTTCAGAGCTTCTGGAAGGAGAGAGCCGGAAAAGCCCTTCAGGCAGAAACTCAAAATTTTGTGACCTGTATCACATTATTGTTAAATATCGGTGAAAATCATTGAAATTTAAAGATTTATATAGAAAAAAAACTTGACAATAAGATTTTTAATGTTATATTTAGCAGAACCTAAGATTTGAATGTAAGTTAGCCTTAAATTATTAGCCGGGTCTTGTAAGTAAAAAAAATAAAAAATATCATTGACTTTTAAAAATACAGTTAATATATTTCGTTACTCTGAACTAACCACATTAAAAACGGATTTGCCCGTGTACTGCTTTTACCGGATTTGACATAGAATTAAGCACCAGAAGGGAAGTAGTGCATTATTTGCAGTATTGAGTGAAATTGAAGAAGATATAGATAGAGTTATCAAACGGCAATAAGGATTCAGTATTGAACAACGTTCACTGCCTATTAGGGAAAGCAAATCAGTATCGCTGCCTCATTCAGCGGCTCATGTTTTAACATAGTATTAGGTATGCCTTGAGTAAGAGGGCGTATTTGTGTTTTTTTGAATATGGCAATAATTCACGCATTCTATAAAAATGAAAGAAAGAATGATAAACCTACCACAACAGGAGGTATTTTAACATGAACGGTAAGAAATTATCGGTTTTTGCAATCGTTCTCGCTTTAATGATGATTGTTTCAACCAGCGCGTTCGGACAGGCGGCGTATACTGTGTCTACGGCCCGTACGGATGCAAATGCTAATGCAGGTACAACTGCAATGGCCGATGGTGATACAATTACTATTGCGGCAGGTGGTAAACTGACGGTTGGAAGCACATTGAACCATACGAATACAGTTATCCGTATGGACTCAGGTGCGAAGCTGATCGTGGCAGCCACCAAGACTCTGACAATTGACTCGTTGATGTTCTATTCGGGGTATGCTTCAAACCTTGTTACGGGTACAGCAAGCAGTGAGATTGCCGGCTGTAGTATAGCTGTAGGCGGTCACCTGAATATTACAAATAACATGTTCCTTAACCAGGATACACTGTTCTTCAAAGGCGGTGGTAAGATTTCTGTTGGCGGCCATGTTATGTTGAATGGTGGTGAAATTGTCAGCTACACCGGCACAGATACTCTTGACGGTGAGATAAAGCTTTTTGCTGCTTCTACTTTAACAGACAGCAGTAAATCTTCTTTCACTCTTGGACCGATCAATACTAATAACAACAATCTTACTCTCAACACTATTACTAGAGGTACATTCGATCTTCTGGGTGATTTTACAATCTACCAGGGTAAGACTGTTACAACAGCTACTGTTTCAACAAACTTCGACAGTACTGTTATTGCCTCTGATGCCGATCAGGGTAATATTGTACTCAAGGGTGTGAGCACAGAGACTACCTGGACATTTGCAGGTGAAAAACTTCATTTGAATGCTGATATCTATGCAGACACAACCGGAACATTTGACGTTAACAACAACAAGGCAATATTGGATTCGAATATTGTTACTAACGGTGCCGGAAATGCTGCAGGTAAATCTGTATTGACACTTGCACTTGATGGTGTAACTACACTCGAATTGGGCGGTGTTGCGGGTATAGAAGGTACGGGTACTGCGGACACTCTCATAAATCCGCATATTCTCTATCTTACAACTGCAACCCAGCTTGGCGGTACTTCAGGTACGGTTTTTATAAAAAGTAATGATGCCAACGGCGACTCGGTTATCCTTTCGACAACTACAGATGTTGTTGGCGGATTCGGTATTGCCGACGGTACAGAACTTATTATGAACGGGCAGACTCTTGATATCGAAAGCGGCGGTACTCTGACGATTTCATCAGTAGCAGCTGCTACGGCACTTACTGACTCTGCCGACGGCGCTGCGGCCACCGTAAATATCAAAACCGGCGGTAAAGTTTCGATTCAGAGAACTGCAGTAACACCCGATTCAAATATTACTTATTCACTGAACGGCGGTACACTTGAAGCTTCTAATGCTGCCGTGAGTATGATGGGTACAGGTAATATTATTGCTTTTACAAATTCAAGTATAATTAATTTGAACGCAACCACAGCCAATACTTCTTTGGCTTGCTCTACGATCTCGATACCGACGACAAAGAAGCTGACTCTGACATCAGCCGGTACATATACAGCTGATCTTCATGTTCAGGGTGATTCGGCATTGACGATCAGAGGCGAGCTGGAGGTTGACGGCGGCGGCAGCGGAACTCTCACGATAGACTCACTGATGTTCCATGATTTAGGAACAACAGGTGACAGCGGTCCGTTGCTTGATGTTGATGCTGATGTTACGGTCGATTCAATGACACAAAAGGTTGGATCGGCGGCTATGACGATTGACATCCTTACAAATAAAACTCTGACTGTTACCGATACTCTCAGAATAATAGCAGGCGATACAGTGATATTCTCCGGTTTCTCGAATACTACTTTCGATGGACAGGTAAAGTTCACCGGAGCAGGTGTTCTTAACAACAATACCCAGGGAACTCTGACAATAAATGATTATATCGGATTTGCCAACAATGCCGAAATATATACCGGTGCTACAAGCGGTTATATTATGAGACATACAGGTACAACCGGTATGGCGATCGGTACCGGTGTTAACATGAAGTTTGCAGGTACCGGTAAAGTCGAAATGGATGAGTATATGACCGTAGCCGATGTTTCAGGTATTCTCAACATAACCGGCCAGGTCTCCAAGATCGCCAAAGTTAAATCACTTGGTGATGATGCTGAGATCGATGTTGATGACGATGCTACAATTACAGATCTCAGGCTGACGGCAGCTGATAAAGGTATTACGATTGACGTTGCAGCTAATAAGACACTGACCGTAACAAACGGAATTAATCCGGATGGTTCGGGAACGGTTCTGCTTGAAGGTACAGCTCCGGCAACCATAGTTACTGATTGGACGTTGGACTCAGCTTCAACTATTGATATCGATGGTGGTATATATCTTAATGGTACTATATCAATTGACAGCGTTGGTGTTATCGATAAAGCAGCTACCTGTTCACTCAGTACAGCTATAACAGTTGCGGCAGATGATACACTCCGTATACTTGGTGCCGGTACGCTTGCTCAGACAAAGAATGAAGCTATAAATCTGGGCAGCGGATCTAATCTTTATATTGGCGGTGCCGGAACAATTGAAGCTGTAACCACAACAAGTTCAAATGCTGTGATCCGTGTAGAGGGTGCCAATGCCACTATCGATACTCTCGATACAAGCGTCGGTTTTAAACTCTATTTCGGTTCGACAAACTCCCTTACTATTCCTGCAGTTACACTGACATCAGGCGGAATTAATATGCTGTCAGGCGCTAACGGCGGTCAGTTAGCCGGTGGTGTAATCACACTGACAGATGCAACTCTGACGATGGATAACGCAAATGCAGGTATCTCTAACGACATAGTGTTGAATTCCGGTTCTACTCTCGATCTGAACCAGGATATGACCCTCGGTCAGGAAATCAGTCTTGGCGGCGATGCAACAATCGATGTCTACAGAGGAAAAACACTGACTTATACATATGCAACAAACGACCTGTCGGTCGGCGCAAATACTCTGACCTTCGCCGGCGCAGGTACTTTCGATAATAATACAAGCGCTTATGTATTGATTGATGACGCCAGCGGCGCTATAGCCTTCTCAGGCGGCGCAACCGTAGCTTATGTGAAAGTTGATGTTGCAGAGGTAACATTCGACATCAACGGCGGTTCAGGAACAATTACGAACCTGTCACAGACTTCTACGAATGAACTCGTGAATGTAACATTTACAACAGACGACACGCTGAGTCTGGGTGCTACAAACCTCTCTGTTGATACCAATAAGACAATGACAGTCAGCGGTATTGCAGGCGGCAGGCTTGAAGGCGGTACACTTTCGCTGGCAACTGCAAGCGCAGGTCTTTCCGTTTCTCAGACAAGCGGTACAGGATACCTCGAGTTCGGTATGGCGATCAACAACACAGGCGCATCAACACCTGAAGGTCTGGCAAATGCCACGACAATAACAACTTCAGGAGATGTCAAGTTCACCAATGCAACGGTTGGATTTACTGAAGATGCTATTCTGAATATCGGGGCAGGTGAAATGGCTGTAACAGGTACGGACCTGACAGTAAACGGTGATACGTTGATGGTTAAAGGTACCGGTCGTCTTGCAATGGCTGGTAACTATGTTGATCTGAGTAACACCGGTTCTGTACTATATCTATACAGCGGTACACCGACTGTTTCCCATGTTAAATGGGGAAGCACAAACGGTAAACTGGTAGTTAATACAAGCGCCACCATCGACTCATTGATGGACCTCAATGACAGGACATGTAATGTGATTTTCTCGTCAACGGGACAGACACTTACAATCTCCGACTCAGTCGCAATCGGCGCTCTTGATACTCTGGTCTTCCAGGGTGGCGGTGTTGCTGCAACAATAGCAGGTTCAACACCATTCAGAATGACAAGCACTTCAGGTGTTCTGAAAAATACAACGGCCGCTCTTACTTATACCAAGGGTGTCCAGTTTGACGCTGCAGGTAAATTTAAAGTCGATACTGCAAGTTCGATGAGCGGTAACTTTACAATGCAGGGTGACGGAGATATTGCTATCAGCAGCGGTATCCTGTTTACTTACTCAGGCGCAGAAGTCATGGTTGGCGGCAACACACTGACAATAAGTGATGCAGGTTCACTGGCAGTTTCCGGAACCGGTAACTTCTCGCTCGATTCATCAGGTTCTGCTCTTACGATCAGCAGTACCGGTTATATCGGCGGCGTATCAGTAGATGAAGATGAAGCAACAATCAACGCAACTGCAAACGGTTATATCGGAACATTGACAGCTAACGAAGGATTCAACCTTGATATAACAAGCGGTGATACCCTGACAGTTGTAAGCGATGTAACCATCGGTGATAACGATACTCTCGATATTACAGATACAGGTGTTCTTGCAGGTGCCGGCGACCTGAGTATTACAGGTACAGGCGCAACATTGACACCGACTGCTAATACAGATATCGATAAGCCGGTAGTAGTTAACGGTACAACTATACAGAATGCAAGCAAAACGCTGGATTTTGCGTATCTGACACTTGCTGGAAATTTCAACGTTCTTAACGGAAAAGCAGTGACAATAGATACACTTGCAACTTCAGCGGATGCAACATTCTCAGAAGATTCCTCTGCTAACATTACAATGTCCAAGATAAAGCTGAACGGCGATCTTGACCTTGTTAGCGGCGGTAATGAAGATAATAATAACTATGTGTTTACAAGTCTGGCTTCGATGTTCGCGACATCAAGCACTGTCTCGACACTGACAATCGATACTTCCGTAACTCTGGCAGCAGTTACGACACTGGGTCAGGAAGACGGAAATCTCGGTGTCGATGTTACCCAGTCGGCACAGCTTGTATCCTTCACAAATGCAGGCCTTACACTCGACGGTACTGTCACAATAGCAACAGAGGATACGGTAAGATTCACCAAGTCCTTTACAGTAGCTGCAGAGGGTATGCTCTATGCGAATTCAGCTGATACTTACATAGATATCAGCCTGCCTGATGAGAACATGGTCATGAACGGTGACATCAAGGCAAGCGCAGGTATCGTAAATATCGATGTAGCCTCTTCATTCGTATCAACCAACACGATCGGCTCGACAGGAACCAGAGCAGACTCGATCGCTGTTATCGATATGGCCGGTACAGGCACACCTGAGTTCCGTGTAGACGGTACAGGTACTATCATCCTGCCTCCGGGATACGGTGCAACAATGAACGCAACGAAAGCCGGTATGGTAATTGAAGATACAGGCCTCCTGAGAGCCGGTGATGCTACCAGAGTAAGTGATACAGATTCCCTGTTCACTTTCGACAACGCCTCAGGACACGCCGATTACGTTCAGCTGATTGCCGGTGAGATCAAGAACATCAAGTTCGTTACGGTCGTAACCGGAACATCAACTAACACAGACAATATCAACTACACCACAGCAGTCTTCGTAAGCATGTGGTATGATACAACAGGAACCGGCGAAACACCAGACGGTACACCTGACAAACCTTATTTTACTATTACTGAAGGTCTTGCAGCAGCAAACGAAAGCGAGACTGGCGGTAAAATAGTAATCGCAGCCGGAACATACACTGTCTCATCCACTATCACTCTGGATAAGGTAAGTATTAACGGTAGCGACAATATGCTGTTCGGTTCAGGCGTAGGACAGTCCTGGACAGGAAGTACAGCCGGTGTGACTGATAAGAGACCGGTATTGAACTTTACGAACACAGGATATGCATTCCATGTTATAAACCAGTTTGAGACCGATGCAATAGAGATCAAGGGTTTTGAGATCATCACAAATGCGAACAACACATCAGTTGTTCATGTCTCAGCTCCCGGTAATCTCGAAAACTTCGAATTCTCATACAATACAGTTACCATGATGAACGGTCAGTCCATGATCACTCTGGCTGACACAACAGGTCTTGTTGATCCTGATGTCAATTATAATAAAACTAGTGTGAGCGGAGACGGCTACCATTACTTTGTGAATATAATGGGACCTGATTCGTCCATCACTAACTTTGACATTGAAGGTAATGAGATTACTGACGGTGCATCGTACTTCGATCTCGGTGCCGGTAATATCGCCTTTGCTTTCCAGAGCAATACACATATCGGCGGCGCAGGTGTACTCCTGACAACAACAGGAACACCGACCGGTAAATTCACCGGCGTAACCATGACAACCTCAACATTCAAGGGCGTTATGGACTATGCAATGGCGATCAGCGGTCTTGCATCAACAAGCTTTGCCGATACAGCGATCTACACAACTGTATCAGTAACAGACAACCATTTCTTCTTCATGCCTGGCGCAAGCTTCGCTACAGTAGATAATGGTGTTACAGATGAAACAGTAACATACAAGAACTTCATAACAGCCACCGATAACTGGTGGGGCGCTTACACAGGCCCGGTCATGGAAGGTTCAGGATCGTATGCAGCAGCCGACGTTTCAACAAACGTTGACTACTCACCGATCAAACTTGTTCCGGAACTGACAGCTACACAACTGGTTGTAACAGGCGTTGAAAGCGCAATAGCTTACACACCAATCGAAGTAACGGTTTACTCAGGTATCAATACCAGAGTAGAGTTCGTGACAAACTTCGAAGCAGATCTGCCTACAGGTCCGCAGGAAGTTAAAGCTAATACTCCTGATGCTTATGACAACCAGACATTTACCATAGTGCCTAAGGAAGCAATGAGCGGCGCCAAGATCACAGTCAAGACTGTTGATAATGATGCCGGTGACTTCCTGACAGCAATGACGAACGAATTCGACATCACTGCCGTAACAATAGGCGCACCCGGAAACTTCGATGCGACTGACTGGACAGAAGCCGGTGACTATGTAAAACTGAGCTTCACTCCTTCAGCCAACCATCCTGGTATGGGCGCTGACGTAGAGATCGATTACTACCTCGTTATGGCAAGCGCAACGAACTCACTCGATGTAGCTCCGGTTATGTGGGCATACTTCCCGGCAGCAAACATCGCTGACGTTGACACAATACAGCTTAGAGTAGAAGCATTCGCAACAACAGCATACTACTGGGTAGCTGCAGTTGCCGGTAAGCTTCCTGCTGGTGTTGTACCGAAAGTAGCCGATGAGAACATCCTGACAGCTATTACGATCGACGCAGAGCTCGAGAAAGCAGCGGCATACGACGATCAGTTGAGAGCCTCATCTGATGCAGTCGGACCGGATAAAGCAATCTCACTGAGCAACGAGAATGAATTTGACTGGGACGGCGACGGCCAGGTTGGTCTTGGCGACCTCTCCTTCTGGGCAACTTCATACGGTAACCTGGCTGAGTATGAGCCGGTATTCGACCTTGACAACGACGGAAGCGTCGGTCTGTTCGACCTCGCACTGTTCGCTGACAAGTACGGAACTGCTTACACACTGGCGAAAGCCATTGAAAGAGTAGACGGCAAAAACGCAGAAACACTGCTCGATGCTATTAAAGTGATGGACTTCCAGAATGATATAGTTGAATTGACTATCAAGGCAAATCAGATGAAATCACTTTCCGGATACTCATTCGACCTGAAGTTCAACACAGAAGAATACGAGTTTGTAGATGTACGTAATGATAAACCATTCGACGGTGAAGGTGTTAACCCTGTCTTCCTGAAGAGCGTAGAAGACGGACAGATCACAGTAGCCGGTGTAACCAACGAATTCACAGACGAGAACAGTCTGAGCGGCGAAGCTCCTCTCGTAACATTCGTATTCAAATGGGTTGGCGATGACGCATCTGAAATGTTTATCGACAATATCCAGGTAATCGACACCGATTACAATATGAATAAACTCGAGAGAACAAGTGTCGATCCTGTTCCGTTACCTGAAGAGTTTGAACTGATGAACAACTATCCGAACCCGTTCAACCCGGTAACGAAAATGAGATTTGCTTTACCGAAGTCAGAGAACGTAACGATCGTTATCTACAACGTTCTCGGCCAGAAGGTCAAGACTCTGGTAAGCAACCAGAAGTTCAGAGCCGGTATCAGAACATTCAAATGGAACGGTACAAACGATCAGGGTATGAGAGTTGGTTCAGGTACATATATCTATCGGATCAAGATGGGTAACTATGTATCCTCGAAGAAGATGACCTTAATCAAGTAATATAATATGTTAGTGAAGGCACGGGGACACTAAGTCCCCGTGCACTTCATAAATACCTTTATAGCCAGGAGAAAAGCTATGAAAAAGGTTATTGTAAGTTTAATTGCCTTATCACTAATATTAACGTCTTTAACTGCAGCTGTTGCACAGACTCCGAAAATCGTTCTCGAGATAGAGAAAGTTGGTAACAGCTATGGTTATAATGCTCAGGATACAGTCTTGAGTGTCGGCGCCGATACCTACCTGTGGGTAAGTATTTATGCCAAGGACATTGCAGATATGCTTGGCTGGCAGATTCGCGTCGATTACATGAAAGACTACATGTCATATGTTTCGGGTAGTGCGGGCAATATCATCGATCAGGGTACACAAGCGGTATTGGAAACAGCAGCATTTAACAATAATGGAATTATTCCTGCTGTTATAAATGTACTTGATGATCCTCCTCCTTCACAAACAACTTATGGTGTTTACATTGGCTACACTAATCCAGCAAGCGTCCATGATTCTCTGCTTGTAGATGTTGGAAGTACACTCGAGTATCTTGGAAGATTCGTTTTCAAGACAAGTGCAACTTTTACGACAACTACTGAAGCACAGATCGTCCTTGGAGACTCTTATATCCTCCAGAAAGATGGAACGAAGGTGTATGTCGATGCCGACAACAGTTATGGTGTTGCAATGAACGGAGCTGCTGTACCCGGATATGAAGTTCCTGTCGAATTGCTGAGCTTTGAAGCTATCTCAATCAGCAACAGCGAAATAGAACTCAGCTGGGAAACATCATCCGAGACTAACAACCTGAGATTTGACATATTGCGCAGTAAGGACGGCTTGAACTTCGATAAGATAGGCTCTGTTCCTGGTCATGGTACAACTAATGAACCAAAATCATATTCTTTTATTGATAAGGATGTAAATTCAGGTGATTATTATTACAGACTAAAACAGGTCGATATCGATGGCGCTTTCGAGCTTACCGATATTCAGCATGTAAACATTCCTTATCCGGAGAAATATGAATTAGGGAACAACTATCCTAATCCGTTCAACCCGAGTACAAGCATTCCTTTCAGCCTGAAAGATGCCGGTACAGTAAAGATCACTATTTATAATATCCTCGGTCAGGAAATTAGAGTAGCTACTAACAGGCATTTTACTGCCGGACTGCATAAAGTGCTTTTTAACGGCAGAGGACTTTCAACTGGCGTATATTTTTATCGCCTTGAGGTGAATGGACACTCTTTTATAAAGAAATTTACTTTGATAAAATAGTAGATCTTTTAAGTTTTTTAAAGCCCCAATTCATTTGAGGATTGGGGCTTTTTTGTTAGATCAATATATTTATATCTATGAAGAACTGGTATTTTATAAATGATGGTGAAAAAAGCGGCGCTTATAACATGGCGCTTGATAAGTATCTGGCACTTTATCCTCCGGATAAGCCTGTACTCAGGCTCTATTACTGGGATCCTCCAGCTGTCTCGCTTGGTTACGGCCAGAAAATAATTGGATATGATAAAAATATTTTCGATATTTTGAATATCGATATTGTGAAAAGACCTACGGGTGGAAGAGCAGTCTTTCACAGAAATGAAATAACATATTCTGTCGTTATCCCGGAGAATTACGAATATTTTAAATGCGGAATTCATGAATTGTACAGGATAATAAGTGAAGCTTTGTTGGCTGGATTAAAGAATATTAACTCAAACTGTAAAATTGAGCGGAACGTAAAAGAGGTAAACGAGTATACAAAGAATGTTAACTGCTATGAGAGCACTGCGCGTTTCGAGATAATTCTGAATGGAAAGAAGATAGTTGGAAGCGCTCAGAGAAGGTTAAAAAATGGGATCCTGCAGCATGGATCGATACTTTTTGAAGATAACCAGTTTCTTCTAAATAGTCTGTTAAGCGAAAGGGATTCAGAAATAGCAGAAATAAAGGAATATTTTAAGTCTGTAGTAAATATATTTGATACTGAAATTGATAAAAACTATATAAAAAATGAATTGTTGAAGGGATTTCAAAAAGAGCTTGTCGAAAAATTTATTGATTTTGAAATTACAGATTATATGAAAAAAGAAATAGAACAATTAAAAAGCAGTTTTCTGATATTCAGTTCAAGGGATAAGAAGGATTATTGATTCAGAGGTAGACTATGAAAAGGATTATATGTTTAGCATTGCTCATGTTCATTCCAATGGGTGTAAATGCGCAGGACCTGAACCTTAACAAATTTCAATCATCGACATTTGAAGGACTTGCAAAGATAACAGGGCAGACACTCGGAGCTGGAATATTTCATAACGCAGGAACACATGGAATCGGTGGATTTGACGCCGGAGTAAAAATTATTGGCAGCATTGTACCATCCGGCGATAAGAAGGGAAGCCTTAATGATACAAGGGTAGTACATCTGCCGGTACTTCAGGCGAACATAGGACTGCCCGGAAAATTTGAAATTGGTGCAAGATATTTCAAATATAACTTCGGAACCGATAATAAAGAAGAGGTCAGTCTTACATCAGGAATATTAAAATATAACATTCTTGAAGGTCTGGCATTTCCTGCAATAAGTATTTTTACTTCATTCAGTAGAATGGAAGGTATAAATGATTTTACTGTGAACAATTTTTCAATAGGTGCACTGATAGGAAAGGGGCTTCCGATATTAAATGTATATGGAGGAGCATATTTTAACCATTCGATCGTGGATATTGATTTAGGCCCGGATTCCGGTTTATATCCAACGGGATATAGCAATAAAATCAAAGTTAACAGCGGTGTTCTTGTTGGTGGCCTTGCAGTCAGCGTAGCCCCGTTTACGAGATTGAATGCAGAGTATGTACTTGGCGAAATTCAGACATTCACCCTGGGTTTGATTTTTTCGCTATTTTAGATTACAAATTGATGTTAAGTGACAAATAAAAAGATTAATGAAGAAACGGATTATAATATTAGGCTCAACAGGCTCTATCGGAAAAAACGCTCTAAAGATAGTTAATCATCTGAAAGATGAATTTGAATTAGTTGCAATTGCAGCGAATTCAAATGTAAAAGATCTGATAGAGCAGATTAACACCTTCAAACCAGAGGGAGCCGGTATCTTTGATGAGAGACACCACAAAAATCTTTCTGAAAATGTAAACAGTAAATGCAGGATTTTTTCAGGGCAAAGAGGTATTAGAGCTCTTGTACGGGAACATGAAGCAGATATTGTCGTAAATAGTATAGTGGGAGCGGCAGGATTGCTGCCTACTTTGGATTCAATAGAGTCTGGAAAAAGCGTAGCTCTTGCAAATAAGGAATCCCTTGTTGTTGCAGGAAAGCTTGTAATGGCTGAAGCAAAGAAGAATAATGTCGAAATCCTGCCTGTAGACAGCGAGCACAGTGCGATATGGCAATGTCTAATTGGAGAGAATTATTCCAATATTAAAAACATAATTCTTACTGCTTCAGGAGGGCCGTTCCTAAAAAGAAATATAGATACTTATGAATCGATAACTGTAGAAGAAGCGTTAGACCATCCGAATTGGGATATGGGAAATAAAATTACTATCGACAGCGCAACATTGATGAATAAAGGTTTTGAATTTATTGAGACTCACTGGTTGTTTGGTATCCCCGGTGACAGAATAAAAATAATGATCCATCCTCAATCCATCGTTCATTCTATGGTTGAGTTCAACGACGGCTCTATAAAAGCTCAGATCGGAATCCCGGATATGAGAATCCCTATACAATTTGCCCTTACATATCCTGAACGGAAAAAGGGAACAGTCGATAATAGAAGCTTGTTTAATAGTATGCAGTTAGAATTTGAGCAGCCTGATCTGGAGCAGTATCCCTGTCTGCGTCTTGCCATACAGGCTCTGAAGGTAAGCGGTACTGCTCCGGCGGTTCTAAATGCTGCAAACGAAATGGCTGTAAATGCATTCCTGAGAAAGGAAATTAAATTCACAGAGATTCCTGTGCTGATAGAAAGAACTGTTAAGAACCATGATGTTATTGACGATCCAATATTAGAAGATTATCTTGAAGCTGATAGATGGGCAAGAGATTATTTTAAAAATGAGGTAGTAAGAAATGGGAACTGATATACTTGGAATGATATTTTATACCATTCTCGTTTTAGGCGGTTTAATATTCATACATGAATTAGGCCATTTTCTGGCGGCAAAGATATCTGGGATTAGGGTTGAAAGATTCTCAATCGGATATCCTCCCCGTGCTGCAGGTTTTCAATTGGGAGAAACAGATTATTGCATATCGTGGATGCCCCTGGGTGGTTACTGCAAAATGGCGGGCATGATAGATGAAAGCCTTGATCCGGAAGGAGTAAAAGGTGAGCCCTGGGAATTCATGTCTAAACCTATTCCTGTTAAGATGTTCACACTATTTGCCGGCCCATTTGCGAATTTTGTCGTAGCCGTACTATTATTTTCCTGGGCCTCGTTTTATTATGGAACACCCTTATATGATACTGATGGTAATCCAGTTTTTGACGACGGAACAAGAATCGGTGCGATCCTACCGGAAGAACCCGCCTTTGATGCGGGACTAATTCCCGGTGATGAAGTGGTATCTATTGATGGTGTGGTGATAGAGAAATGGGCCGATATGCGGGGGCATATATATGACAGGCCGGAGGAAACAGCAGTATTCGTAATAAAAAGAGGGAGTGATACCTTTACTAAAGATATCACTATAGCTGCTAAGCCTGATGAAGAGGGAAACATTAGAGGAGCAATAGGGATTATGCCGGATGTTCTCTATGAAAGAGCTGATTTGGTGAGTAGTTTGAAATTCGGTATAAGGGATACGTATTATTTCGGTGAATTGATGGTGTCAACGATAAAAAAGCTATTTATCGGCGAGGAATCTATGAAAAACCTCGGCGGCCCTATAATTATAGCAAAGTTCACCAATGATTATAGGAAATCAGGGGGAAGAAATTTTGTTGTTTTTATAGCATTTTTAAGTCTGAACCTGGGACTTCTGAATCTGCTGCCGATGCCGGTTCTTGATGGTGGGCATCTGGTGATCCTGTCATTGGAAGGCATTTTCAGGAGAGAGCTGCCGTTAAAAGCAAAGATGGTGATTCAACAGATAGGTATGGCAATCCTCCTTGTGCTTATCGTTGTTATTTTTTATAATGATATTATGCGAGTTGCGTCTTGATTTATTATGTAAATAACTTGTTTCAGAAAGGGATAAATTTTATATTACAGGTTTAGAAACGAATTTTCAGGGAATTGAATAAAAATTGGTAAATCATGAAATCATTAAAACAATTATGCATACTACTTTCACTTTCAATTGTCCTTCAGGCATTCCCTGCAGCAGGGCAGATTTCCGAAAGTAATCCGGATTCAAGAGCATACAATCATTTTACTAAAGGATTGATGCTTGAAAGGGAAGGAAAACTTCAGGAAGCGGTAAAGGAGTTTCAGAGAGCCCTTGAATACGAAAACAATCCGACAATTTGGAAAGCGCTTGGCGATCTATATATCTTTAAATTGAATAGCTATGAACTCGGTGCTGATTCATATATCCGATATCTCGAAACGAATCCGAACGATCAGCGGGCAATCGATATTTCACTGCAGATATTTATTCAGCTAAAGCGGTATGGGAGAGCCCAGAAAATATTGATGGACCTAATAAACAAAGGAAATGACCTTCCAAGGTACTATCTGATCCTGACAGACCTCTATCTAAAAGATAAAAAGGTTGAAGATGCACAGAATACTTCTGTCCTCTATATGAAAAGAACCGGACAGGCACAGGAAGCCTGCAGCCAGATCGCTGATGCTTTTTTAGCTAACAGTATGGTTATCGAAGGGCTGGAGTTTTACAGGGACTATGTAGCTGATAACCCTGAAGAAGACAACGCTGAGTTGATTGTAGGAAGGTTTGAGGAAGCACGCAAAAATTATCAAGCAGCGGAAAGCGCCTATTTATCGGTTTTGAGAAAAAATCCGCTGGCACACCTGGCAAGAGCAAGATTAGCTAATCTTTATATAACTTCAGGTAGAATAGAGGCGTCGACAAAATTATATGACGGAATAGAGTTTGACGATCCAACTGAAGTTCCCGTAAAGATCGAAGTCTGCCGGCAGCTTTCAACTCAGGAAGATCCTCCATGGCAGCAGATAGAAACATTGATGGAATCTGTCAAGAATAAGCTAGGTGTCACAAAGGATGTTTTCTATTATCTTGGAATAGCTCAACTGCAGCAGAACAAGACTGAGGCTGCTGTGGAAAACTTGCGCGAAGGTTATATCCAGGCACCATCAGATATTAACATCCTATTCATGCTTGCCAATGCACAATATGCCCATAAATTATATGACGATGCCCTGGATACCACCATTAAGGCTATTGCTCAAATCCCGAATTCAAAGCAGCTGTATGACTTGAAAGGGCTGATCTATGACAAGAAAGGAGACCTCGAGAAAGCAGTTGAAAGTTATGAAACCGGACTTGCGATAGAATTAGTTGAAGGACAGGGGAACGAAGAAAACGCTGCTTTGTATAATAACTATAGCTATTTGCTATCTCAAAGAGGCGTAAGGCTTGAAAAGGCGCTCGAGATGGTCAAGAAAGCCCTGATGATCGATCCAGAGAACAGCAGCTATCTTGATACGATAGGTTGGGTATATTTTAAACTTGGAAGACTTGACGAGGCTTATGAATTCATAAAACAATCCCTTGAAAAAGATGAAACTAGCGCCGAAGTAAATGATCACATGGGGGATATATATTTCGAGAAAGGTGATCTAGATAAAGCTAGAGAATACTGGCGAAAAGCAATAGAACTTGATTCCTCGCTGGTTGAAGTCAAAGCAAAATTGGAGAAAAAATAGAACATATTGTTATTCAATTTATTATAATAAGCTAATTGCTGAAATCTTTTCCGGAAATTACTGAATTAATCGGATATTTCCAATTTTTAGAGAATATGTGAAAAGATAATTTCCCCTTTTTTAATTTGATGCTGAATATGAATAACGCCGGTTTCTCGAAAAATATCTTTTTGGCAGTAATCCTTTTTTCTTTGCTGCTAATCCTTTCATGCACATCTGTAAAATTTCTAAACTCTTCAAAAATCTATTTCAAAAATCCTCAGGAAATATTAAATTTATATACTGAAAATAATGGTGATTTCAGGACATTTACAGCGGATGGAATGATCAGTATTGTCTCTCCGGAGCTCAGGGGACATTACCAGTTAAATATCTGGACAAAATATCCGGATTCACTGAAAGTGATAATTGAGGGACCGATGGGGATTGACGGTGTATCGCTATTGATCTGTGAAAGCGATTTTACTCTGTACCTGAACAGAGAAGATGTCGTCTATACCGGTGATCTTGATACCCTTGATTACAGTTCTCTACTGGAAAAATATACAGGTATAATGATCGATGAAGGATCTGTTTTACTGGAAGATGTTAAGGATGAGTTGTTCGGTTTCTTTAGAGGATGCTATAATGTTGAACCTGTAGATCTAATATCAGCGAACTTTGAGGACTCAACTAAGTCTGAGAATATTTTTAAACACAGGGAGATTGCAGGTCTGTTCCTTAGATTTCCTCTCAAAAGCACTGACCTGAAGGAAGTTAACATAAATGACGATACAGGTAAAGAAGCAGCAAATATAAAATTTGAAAGATATACCAGATCAGGAAAAGTAAGGTTCCCGAGAAGAATAAGATATACATTTCCGCAGGATAGAAGCAGAATGACGATCGTTTATAAGACCTATAGGGTAAACAATAATATATCTCCGGATGAATTTAGATTGAATATTCCGGATGAACTGATTAAGAAATAAGTAAAGAAAATAACTATAAATCATGAGGTGCCAGAGTGAAATTATCAGTTGTGGGTTCCGGTTATGTTGGTTTAGTTGCAGGGACATGTTTTGCCGATCTGGGCAATGAGGTAATCTGTGTTGATAATGATGAATCAAAAATAGAATCATTGACTTCGGGTGAAGTTCCTTTTTATGAACCGGGATTGAAAGATATACTTGATATGAACGTCCGGGAAGGAAGATTAAGGTTTACTACCGATTTGAAAAACGGGGTGGAAAACAGCGAGGTTATCTTTATAGCAGTGGGTACACCTCCCGGTGCAAATCATGAAGCTGACCTTACGAGTGTGCTTGCAGTAGCGAAACTGATCGGGGAGTATGCAAATGGCGACAAGGTTGTTGTAGATAAAAGTACTGTTCCTGTAGGTACTGCAAAAAAGGTTGAGAAGATCGCAAGAGAAAATGTGAAAGGTGATTTTCAGATAGATGTGGTTTCAAATCCTGAATTTCTCAGAGAGGGATCTGCTGTAAAAGACTTCAGCAGTCCGGACAGGATCGTAGTGGGTGTGGATTCTGACAGAGCTAAAGATGTAATGGAAAGAATTTACCGCAGTCATGTAAGAGCCGGGAATCCGCTGATGATAACAGATGTAGAGAGCGCTGAGCTGATAAAATATGCTTCTAATGCTTTTCTTGCTACAAAAATAACTTTCATGAATGAACTTGCAAGGTTATGTGAGATTGTAGGCGCCGATGTGAAAAAAGTAGGTATCGGTATGGGTACTGATAAGAGAATCGGCCCAAGATTTCTCCAGGCAGGTATAGGCTATGGGGGCAGCTGCTTTCCGAAAGATGTAAAAGCTTTGATACAGATCGGTCTTGAACATAATAGCCCCTTTAAAATACTGCCTGCTGTTGATCAGATTAATGATGAACAGAGATTGCTGATGGTGGACAAGCTGAAAACTGTATATCCGAACCTTAAAGGCAAAAAGATTGCATTATGGGGTTTGGCATTCAAACCGCGTACGGATGACATCAGGGAGGCTCCTTCGATTGATATAATAAAAGAATTGCTGAATGATGGAGCTGAAATTGCAGCTTTTGATCCGGTGGCAATGGAGAACGTTAAACCCTTATACCCTGATATTGAATACGGCAGTAATCCATATGAAATAGTCGAAAGATGCGATGCTCTTCTTCTTCTGACAGAATGGAATGAATTCAGACATCCTGATTTTGAAAAAGTCATAAAAATGATGGATAAACCGGTACTTATAGATGGAAGAAACATCTATGAAAGACAGGAAATGGAGAATTACGGATTTCAGTATTATGCTTTCGGCAGGTAAGATAAAATATAGTTGATTTGATCTTTAATTATTAGTAAATTGCGTTCTGTTTACTTATTTATATAAAATAAGTTATAAGAATCATTTAAATCAATGTTGGAGGTAGATCAGTTTTAATTTCTTGTTATCAATTAACATAAAGCAAAGGAAATTTAATATAAAAAAGATGGGCAAATGCGGATACTCATAACAGGCGGAGCCGGTTTTCTCGGATCTCATCTTACGGACAAACTGATCACTGAAGGACATTCTGTAATAGTAATGGATAATCTTCTTACCGGGAAGATGGAGAACATTGCTCATCTGATTGGTGAAGAGAGATTCAGATTTATAAAGTATGATGTTACAAAGTATTTGTTCATTGATGGTGAAATAGACTGGATACTGCATTTCGCTTCTCCTGCCAGCCCTATAGATTACCAGATACTCCCGATTCAGACATTAAAGGTAGGTGCACTGGGTACTCATAAATCACTCGGACTTGCCATAACAAAGAACTCAAAATTTCTACTTGCATCAACATCTGAGGTATACGGGGATCCCCTTGTAAATCCACAGCCTGAAGATTACTGGGGGAATGTTAATCCTATCGGTCCAAGAGGTGTGTATGATGAAGCAAAAAGGTTTGCTGAGGCACTAACTATGGCCTATCACAGGGTGCACAAAATAGATACGAAAATAGCCCGGATATTCAATACTTTCGGACCGAGAATGAGAGCAGATGACGGGAGGGTGATTCCTACCCTGATAAACCAAGCAATAAAGAATGAGCCGCTTACAATCTTTGGAAATGGAAAACAGACAAGAAGTTTTTGTTACATCATTGATATGATAGAAGGTTTTTACGGACTGATGGGATCGTCTTGCACTGAACCCGTCAATCTTGGAAATCCACACGAAATGACGATCCTCCAGATCGCAGAAATGATCATTGAATTAACTAACAGTAAAAGCACGCTGAAATATGAGGAACTGCCGACTAATGATCCGCAGGTAAGAAATCCGGACATTACAAGGGCCTCGAGTGAATTCGGCTGGAGACCTGAAGTATCCATTAGGGACGGACTGATAAAGACAGTTGAATATTTTGAAAATCGATTACGGGAACGGTCATGAAGATATTAGTCACGGGCGGTGCAGGCTTCATAGGCTCAAATATTGTAATCGAGCTGCTAAATAGAAATTTTGATGTTGATATCCTTGATAATCTCTCAACTGGTTTTGCCGAGAATATTCCGGATGGAGTGAAATTCTATGAGCAGAATATTAGTGATCCGGAGATTGCGAATATTTTGAAGAACGGATATGACGTAATCTGCCATCAGGCAGCGCAGATTAACCTGAGGAGATCAGTCGATGATCCATTCCGGGACCTGAGAAACGATGTTATTGGTTCAGTAAACCTATTTGAGCAAGCTGTATCTGCAGGTGTCAAACAGATCATATTCGCATCAAGCGGAGGCGCTGCTTATGGAGATCAGAAAGACCTTCCTGTCTCCGAAAGCTGCGGAACAGATCCAGATTCACCATACGGAATAAATAAACTTACAATCGAGAAATATCTAAATTATTTTTCAAAGATATCAAACATGAAAGGCTGCTCACTCAGGTATGCGAATGTTTTCGGTCCAAGGCAAAACGCACTGGCTGAGGCAGGAGTAATAGCGATTTTTATAAAGAACATGCTTGACAATAAAGTCTGCAGGATCAACGGTACGGGAAGACAAACCAGGGATTTCGTCTATGTTTCAGATGTGGTAACTGCTAATATAAATGCGATCGTAAAAGGTTATTCCGGCGAACTGAATATTGGCACGTCTATAGAGACTTCAATTATCGATATTTATAAAGCTTTGAAGGATATTGCCGATTTTAAGGAAGAAGCTGAATATGGTCCTTCGCTTAAAGGGGAACAATTCAGAAGTTCCCTTAATATAACAAAAGCAAAATGTGAAATCGAATGGGAACCTGTTGTAGGGTTGACCGACGGTTTAAAACACACATATGATTACTTTTTAAATAAGAAAAAATCTGAGAAATAGAATGAAAAATGATCAATTAAATGAAAAGATTGACATTTCTGTTTTAATACCGTTCTTAAACGAGGAGGAATCCCTGGGCGAATTATGTGAATTAATAAAGGGAGTGCTGGAAAAAACAGGTAAGACTTATGAAGTAGTATTCGTAGACGATGGTTCAAAAGACAGCTCCTTAAAAAATCTTCTGGAGATCAAGAAAGAAAACAGTGAGATAAAAATAATACAATTTCAGCGTAATTACGGGAAATCTGCAGCCCTTGCAGCGGGTTTTGCACGCGTTAAAGGGGAGATAGTAATAACAATGGATGCCGATCTTCAGGATGATCCTGAGGAGATCCCAAAACTAGTAGAAAAAATAGAAGAGGGATACGATCTTGTCTCCGGATGGAAGAAAGAAAGGAAAGATCCCTTTATCAAAAGGATAACCTCCAAGTTCTTCAATTTTATGACATCCGTTGTATCTAAAATGTATCTCCATGATCACAATTGCGGATTGAAAGCTTATAGAAAGCACGTTGTTAAGACAGTGTCCGTATACGGAGAGCTGCACAGGTTCATCCCCGTACTGGCAAATTCAGCCGGTTTTAAGGTTACTGAACTTCCAGTCAGACATCATGAAAGAAAATATGGGAAAACAAAGTTCGGTTTATGGAGATTCTTTGCAGGAACTTTCGATCTGATCACGGTTACATTTCTGACAAACTTTACTTACCGCCCACTACATTTATTCGGGCTGGCGGGTGTGATCTCCTTCGGTGCCGGTTTCCTGATCAATCTCTATCTGACATATCAGAAGTTCTTTCATAATGAAGGTATACAACATAGGCCGCTGCTGTTCCTGGGTATGCTTCTTATAATAATAGGTATACAGATCTTCTCCATTGGACTTCTCGGAGAGATGCTGGCTAATATTCACGGTAAACAAAATAATTATGTTATCAGGGAGGAGTATGAGTAAAAATAACAACAAGGAAATCAATGTCCTGCAGATAGGGTACGGATACTGGGGCCCAAACCTTGCAAGGAATTTAAATAATATACCCGGTGTAAGAATGGCAGCGTTAAGTGATGTTTCCAAAAAGAGTATTGACAAATTCAAAGGAAATTTCCCTGATACGGAAATATATAAAGACTGGAAAAAAGCACTCAAAGAAGATTATGAGGCCGTTGTGATCTCTACACCGGCAGAACTTCATTTTGAAATGACAAAATTTGCTCTTGAAGAAGGTAAGCATGTACTGGTTGAAAAGCCGCTTGCTCTGTCTTCCGGAGAAAGTGAAATTCTTGTTGAGACGGCCGAAAAGAGCGGTGTCACCCTGATGGTTGGACATACTTTTCTATATAATTCAGCCGTAAGGAAGATCAAAGACTATATTGACAACGGAGAATTAGGAGATATTTACTATCTTTACTCTCACCGTCTGAATCTGGGAAAAGTAAGGAGCGATCTGAACTCATTATGGAATTTCGCACCACATGATATCTCAATCATTTTATATCTGATGGGGGATAAAAAACCCAAAAATGTTACATCAAGAGGTTTTGCATATATCCAGAATGATATTGAAGATGTTGTTTTCTTTACACTTGAATTCGATGATTCGGTTTCGGCACACGTTCATGTCAGTTGGATTGATCCCAACAAGGTCAGAAAAATGACGATCGTAGGAAGTAAAAAGATGGTGGTTTACGATGATGTATCCAACGATGCAAAAATACAGCTTTTTGATAAAGGTGTAGATAAACAGTATAACAGCAATAAACTGCAGGATTTTGACAGTTACGGTGATTTTCAGCTTCTTCTCAGGGCCGGCGATATGGTAGTCCCAAAGTTTGATTTCATTGAGCCGCTGAAAGTCGAATGCAGACATTTTATTGATTGCATCAGAAACGGGGAAAAACCCGAGACCGATGGTCAGCATGGACTAAATGTTGTAAAAATCCTTGAGGCAGCCCAGGTGTCATTAAAAAATAACGGAAAAACTATAAATATAGAATAGATCAACATGGAGAGAATCTATGAACGTCCCATTTAATGATTTGAAAAGGGAATACAAGTCGATCAAGAATGAGATCGATCCTGTAATTAAGGAAGTGATTGACAATACAGCATTTATAAAAGGCAGGTTCCTAAAAGAGTTCGAGGAATCCTTCGCAGCTTATTCAGGAACAAAACATGCAATCGGAGCGAGCTCGGGAACAACAGCCATCCACCTGGCCTTGCTTGGGATGGGATTGGAACCGGGTGATGAAGTTATAACTGTAGCAAATACGTTTATCGGTACGACAGAACCTATAACTCATGCAGGGTGTTCAATAAAACTGCTGGATGTTGATCCGGTCTATTACAATATTGATGTTTCAAAGATCGAAGATGCTATTACTCCAAAGACTAAAGCTATCATACCTGTACACCTGTATGGCCAGATGGTCGATATGGACGAAGTATGTCAGATCGCTAACAATCATAATCTCTTGGTGATAGAGGATTCTGCGCAGGCTATCGGAGCCGAGTATAAAGGGAAACGAGCCGGAAATTTCGGAGATGCCGCCTGTTTCAGCTTCTATCCCGGGAAGAATCTCGGTGCTTACGGTGATGGTGGTATAGTTATTACAGACAATGATGCTGCTGCAAAGAAGATGAGGCTTCTGTCCGACCATGGCAGAGAAACAAAATATTCATCCGATTTCGAAGGATTCAACTATCGCCTCGATGCGATACAGGCAGCAATACTCAACGTGAAACTCAGGCACATCGATAAATGGAATGATGCAAGAAGGGATGTGGCAAAGTTTTACTATGATAATCTTAAGGAATTTGATATAGTACTTCCCGAAGAGCACTCTGATTGCAGGCATGTTTATCATGTCTACTGTGCGCAGGTAAAGAACAGGGAGAAATTTCAGGCTGATCTGAAAGAGCTGGGAGTTCCGACCGGTATCCATTACCCTGAACCGATTCATACTCAGAAAGCATATGACAGGCTTGGACTGGGAAAAGGAACATTTCCCGTAACCGAAGATCTGGCTGATAAGATTGTCTCTTTACCTGTATTTCCTTTTATGGAGGAAGAAGAACTTCAGCATGTCGTAGATTCCATTAAGAAGGTACTTTCATAGGGATTTTATGAAAAAGCAATTCTTCGTACATGAAAAAGCAATTGTCGACTCAGATAATATCGGCAAAGGCACCAAAATATGGGCATTCACCCACGTCCTTAAAGGTGCTTTAATAGGAGAGAACTGCAATATTGGAGAAGGTTGTTTTATCGAGACCCATTCAGTGATCGGCAATAATGTTATAATTAAGAATAATATCAGTGTATGGGATAAAATCACAATAGAAGATGATTGCTTTCTCGGACCGAATGTTGTGCTTACCAATGTTATAAATCCCCGCTCCAGTTACAAAAGGGGCGTCGATGGATTTACTCCAACGCTTATAAAGAAAGGCGCAACAATAGGCGCGAATGCTACCATAGTCTGCGGTAATACACTTGGAGAGCATTGTTTCATCGGAGCAGGAGCTGTGGTGACGAAAGATGTTCCTGATTATGCAATAATGGTCGGTAATCCGGTCAAACTTATCGGTTATGCATGCCAGTGCGGTGAGAAGATAGATTTCGATTCAGCCTGCAATGAATGCGGCAGGATCTATAAATATTCAGATGACACAGGGTGCGTCTTAGTATCGGAATAGGATTTATAATCAGATTTTTCAATAACAGGGCGAGCTTATTTGAAGATCTTACATGTAATCTATGATGACATAGATAATCCGTGGGTAGGAGGGGGAGGAGCACTGCGTGCCCTTGAGATCAATAAACTCCTCGCTTCCGAACACCAGATCACGATGCTTACCGGGAAATATCCAAATGCACTATCGGGACAGGTCGATAATATCGAGTTTGTCAGAGCAGGTTCAGACAGGAATTATCTCCTCAGCAGAATAACTTTTGCATTATCAGTGCCTTTCAGAATCAGAAAATTCGATTTTGACCTCGTCGTGAATGAATTCTCAGTTTTTTCGCCCTGTTTCTGCCACTGGTATACAACAAAACACGTAATAAATACTTTCTATCATATAATTGGTGTGAGAGCGCTGAAAAAATTTTTTGTGTTGGGAATCCTCGCTTATATTTTCGAAATCCTGTTTCTGAGGACTGCAGACAATATTATAACGATCTCTCCAAGTGTTACCGATAAAATATCAAGGAACAGCACCGGTAAGACTATCAGATGCATATATACCGGGATTGATAAAAATCTATTCAAGACTATTCCGGAAGACGGTGGGTATATTGCCTATCTTGGGAGAATAGATCCGTATATGAAAGGCCTCGATACTCTTATTAAAGCATTCAGCAGATTGAAAGGTAAGCAGATGAAGCTTCGGATAGCCGGTTCGGGTCCCTCGAAGAATGTGGATAAAGTAAAAAGCCTCGTAAAGGAATATGGATTGGAAGAAGAGATTGTCCTTGAAGGCCGGATCAGCGATGAAGAGAAGATGGAATTTCTTAGAAAGGCCCGTTTTCTTGTTATGCCATCCCGGTTTGAAGGTTGGGGGATCTCAGCAATAGAGGCAGCTGCATGTGCTAAACCTGTGATAGGGACTATGATACCGGGGCTCCAGGATGCGGTACTTGACGGTAAAACAGGATTGCTGGTTGAAGCGGATAGTGATGAGCAGCTCTCAGCGGTTATGGCAAAACTGTGGGATGACAAAGTTCTATGTAATACTTTAGGAGAAGAAGGAAGAGAATGGGCAAAGAATTTCGATTGGAAGACAATATCTGAAAAACAGTTGGCTTTTTACCTTGAAATAATTGGAAAAAACTAATAGATATTATCGTACAAATGTAGTATTTTTAAAAGATAAAGCAAAATTTAAAATAAAATCAACAGAAAAAAATATGTACAGAGAAAAGAAAATATCCCTTGTAATCCCTGCGTATAACGAATCTAAATTGATCAGGCCTACACTTGAACATGTACCGGATATAATTGACAAAGTATATGTAGTAGATGACTGCAGTACGGATAATATGGCGGATGTTGTCCGCGACGTGATGAAGAGTGATACACGGGTAGAATTGATACAGCATGAGGTTAACAGCGGCCCCGGACAGGGGATTATAACCGGATATCTCGCCTCGAGCAATGACGGATATGATATTGCTGCTGTCTGCGGGGGAGATCATCAGATGCCGCTGGAACAGATGTCACATCTCCTGGATCCCCTTATAGACGGTGAAGCCGACTACACGAAAGGTAATCGTTTTATGCTCGGAGGTAATGCATTGGAGGATATGCCTAAACTAAGGCTATTCGGCAATACCATTATTTCAATGCTTACAAAGATAGCTTCAGGATTGTACAGCCTCTTCGATGTTGTTGACGGCTATACGGGAATAACAAAAAGGGCTATAGATCTTATTAACTGGGATAAAGCCTGGAAAGGTTATGGCTATCCAATGGATTTTCTTATAAGGATGAGCGCATACAATCTTAAAGTAAAAGATGTGCCCAGGAGAGCAATATACCTGCCTGGAGAAAGACAATCACAGATCAAGGGTGTAAAATACGCTGTAAAAGTTTCTCCAATGTTGTTAAAGGGTTTTTTTTGGAGACTGGCAGTAAAGTACATTATACGGGACTTTCACCCGCTTATCTTCTTCTATATGATGGGATTGACTCTATTCCCACTTGGGCTGCTTTTCGGTATATATCTTGTCTACTGTCAATTTACCGGAATTGGTGTTACTGGACCGAGAGCAGTTCTTGCAGCGCTTTTGATAATTACAGGTCTACAGTCGATCCTGTTCGCAATGCTTTTTGATAGTCAGGAAAGTAAATAAAACTATTCGATAATAATACATTCATCGGGAGTATTAATGAAAATTCTCATTACTGGAATTACTGGTTTTGCCGGAAGCCATCTGGCGGATTTCATACTTAAGGAAAATTTAGGTACAATAGTTGGTATCCAGAGATGGAGGAGCGATCTGACAAATGTAAAACATCTTCTTGGCAAGGTGGATATGTACGAATGTGATCTTAGAGACGCATCATCTGTCAGAGACCTTATAGAGAGCGTCAAACCGGATAAAATATTTCATTTGGCTGCTCAGAGTTTTGTCCCTACCTCCTGGAATGCACCTACTGAATCACTCTCAACAAATATCCTGGGCCAGCTGAATATTTTTGAAGCTGTTAAAAAGGTAAAGATAGATCCATGGATACACATCGCCGGATCGAGCGAAGAGTACGGGATGGTTTTTGAGGATGAAGTTCCCATCAGCGAAACTAATCCCCTGAGGCCTCTGAGCCCATATGCTGTGAGCAAGGTGGGGCAGGATATGCTTGGATACCAGTATTTCAAAAGCTTCGGGATGAAAATTGTCAGGATCAGAGGTTTTAATCATACTGGCCCGCGCAGAGCGCCTGTTTTCGTGTGTTCAGACTTTGCCAAACAGATCGTCGATATGGAAAAGGGGAAAAGGAAACCGGAGATGTTCGTAGGGAATCTCGAAGCAAGAAGGGATTTTACCGATGTCAGAGACATGGTAAAGGGATACTGGTTTGCTCTGGAAAAATGTGAGCCCGGTGAAGTTTATAATATTTGTTCAGGAAAAACCTGGTATATTAAAGATATACTCTCCATGCTGATCGAGATATCCGGAGCTGACATTGAAGTAAAGCAGGATCCGAAACGGTTAAGACCTTCCGATGTTGAGATCCTTCTGGGAGATAATTCAAAATTTATCAGAGCAACAGGATGGGCAAGAGAATATGAATTTAAGCAGACACTCGAAGATCTGATCGAATTCTGGAGGGATTTTCCGGAATAAGAAATGAGTGTATTGATCACAGGTGCCTGCGGTTTTGTGGGAAAGTATCTTATCCGGGAGATCGCCGAAAAACCGCCGGACAGTATGAAGATCTTTGGTATCGGGATCGAACCAGAAGATCCTGTAATCTCAAATTCACTGGATGGATATCAATGCATCGATATAACAGCCCGGAAAAAACTGCGGGAATGCCTAATAGAAGTCAATCCGGATATTATTTTTCATCTTGCAGCTCAAAGTTCTGTAGCAGTATCCTTCAGGAATCCCTTCTCAACTCTATCAGCCAATATTGCCGGCACATTGAATATTCTCGATATCATTGTTAATGATCTTGAATGCCGTCCTCTGATCGTTCTTACGGGTTCAGGAGAGATTTACGATCATTCATCCGTAACTATACCTTTTACTGAGGAATCCGCGATCAGTCCTGCAAATCCGTACGCTATGAGTAAAGCTGCTGTGGATCATCTGGGGAAATTATACTGGAAAAATTATGGTTTAAAAACTATTAGAACCAGATCGTTTAATCATATCGGCCCCGGTCAATCTGCCGATTTTGTGATGCCTTCATTCGCCAGTCAGGTAGCGGAAATTGAAGCGGGAATAAAAAGTCCGGTTATTAAAGTCGGAAATCTAAATGCCAGACGGGATTTTACCGATGTTAGAGATGTGGCGAGGGCTTATGTAAGCCTGGCAGAAAAAGGCAGGCACGGAGAAGTATATAACGTCTGCTCCGGGAAAGCTATATCAATAGAACAGATGCTTGATATGCTTCTTGAATTAACAGATGAGACGATAGAGATCGAAAAAGATCCGGAAAGGATGCGTCCTGTAGATATTCCGGTATCCTTTGGAGATAACAGCAGGATCAGGAATGATACCGGTTGGAAACCCAGAATAGATATCAGGCAGACTCTCCGCGAGCTGCTTGAGCATTTTAGAAATAAGATTAAATAGCAACTAAATGTACAGTCAGATTTCGGAAAGCGCTTCAATAGACAGAACAGCGGAGATCGGTGATTACTGTGTGATACAGGAAAATGTCAGAATCGGAAAAAACTGTCATATTGCAAACCATGTTGTTATTTATCCCGGTACACTTATCGGGGATGATGTAATAATATATGATCATACAATAATCGGCAGACCTCCGATTAAAGGCAAAAGAAGTGTCAAAAGGGCTGCGGAAGATTCAGAATCTCCAGCTGAAATATCTTCAGGTGTTAAAATTGGATCAAATGCTGTAATATATAACCAGACTTCGATCGGTAAAAATGTACTTATAGCTGATTCGGCTGCAGTAAGAGAAAGGGTAATTATAGGACGGGAAACAATCGTTGGAAGGCTTGTCACAATCGAGAATGATACGACAGTGGGAAAAAAATGCAAGCTCGAGACCGGCTGCTATATAACAGCATATTCCGAGATAGGTAACGGCTGCTTTATAGCGCCAATGGTACAGACCTCGAATGATAACTTCCTGGGAAGAACAGAAGAAAGGTTCAAGCATTTTAAAGGACTAATTCTAAAAGACGGGGGCAGAATCGGTGTCGGCGCCGTAATTTTACCGGGAATTGAGATTGGTGAGGAAGCGGTTGTTGCAGCAGGAGCTGTGGTAACAAAGAATGTAAGTGCACGGACAGTTGTCATGGGTATTCCTGCAAATTATTATAGAGAAGTACCTCCCGGAGAATGGTTTGAAAACCAGTAAAATATTTTGAAATAAAGAGCTGCAAAAGACCAGAAATGGACATACTTGAAAAGAAAATCATAAGCCGTGAAGCAAAGATCTGCGTAATAGGTCTTGGATATACAGGACTCCCCCTGGCACTGGCATTTGTAGAGAACGGGTTTCAGGTTCTCGGTGTTGATACAAATAGAAATAAAATTGCAGGTCTTAAAAAGGGCATCTCATCAGATGTTGATATCAACTCAGAATATCTCGGAAAAATGCTCGAGTCCGAAAGGCTGAAACTATCATCCAAACCGGCTTATACAAAAGATATAGACTGTTTTATAGTAAGCGTTCCAACACCCCTGAATAAGACAAAAGATCCTGATATTTCTTATATACTGGATGTAAGTGAAAGACTCAGTTCGGTAATAACCCAGGATACACTTGTTGTGCTGCAGAGTACTACATATCCCGGAACAACACGGGAACTGATTCTTCCGTTATTTGAAAGTAATGGATTGACTGCGGGAAAGGATTTCTATCTGTCTTTTTCTCCGGAACGCCTTGATCCCGGTAATAAAATCCACAGTACAAAGAATATCCCAAGAATAGTGGGGGGAATAACCGAAAAGTGCACATCATTCACAAAAATGCTTTTCGAGACAGTAGTCGATGAGATTGTGCCTGTCTCTTCTGCCGATACTGCAGAAATGACAAAACTGCTGGAGAATACTTTTCGTAGCGTGAATATAGCCATGATAAACGAAATGGCGATAATGAGCGATAAGCTGGGTCTTGATATCTGGGAGGTGATCAGCGCGGCGAGCACGAAACCTTTCGGATTTACCCCGTTTTATCCGGGACCCGGTATCGGTGGGCACTGTATACCGGTAGATCCGCATTACCTGTCGTGGAAACTGAAACTTTTGAATTATAAAGCCCGTTTTGTTGAGCTTGCAAGCGAGATAAATTCCGAGATGCCGGAATTCATCGTCCAGAAAGTTATGGCCCTATTAAATAAGTATAAAAGATCTGTTAACGGTTCTAAAATACTTGTGGCAGGTGTTACATATAAAAAAGATATTGACGACTACCGGGAATCGCCCGCCCTTGATATTATCGGAATGTTCAGTAATCTGAATGCTGATATTAAATACTCCGATCCATTTGTTAAAGAGCTGACTATACACGGTAAGAAGCTGAAATCTGTTCCCTTAACCCAAAATACATTGTCAAAACAGGATATCGTCATTATATTAACTGACCACTCAAGTTTTAATTATGACCAAATATATGATCATTCTAAGCTGATCTTCGATACGAGAAATTCTTATAAAAAAGCAAGGAATAAGAAAATATATACTATATAAAATGACATAAACGGGTGAGATATGGCAAAGGGAAAAACTAAAGCGGTTAAAAGAGGCAAATCAAAACAGGAGCACAAAACTGCAGAATTTCCTTCATATGATTCAAATCTGACAGAATTCTTCGATAAGAAATGGGTAATACCCCTCATATTTCTTCTGCTAAGTTTTATTCTTTTCTCGAATCTTTTTTTTGATGACGTCGCTTTATGGACTTCTGATGCAGGCCCTACAGGAACTAATGCTGATGCCGACTCATACTGGGCCGATAATCCCTTCGCTGAGCATATTCTATGGCGTAATCTGGAACTTGGAGGATATCCTTCGGACCAGGATATGATGCCTTATTTCATGAGGATCATCATGTCATTCTTTTTCCTTCTTGGTTTTGCAGAAAATGTATATGCGATTTTTACCGTGCTGTTAACATTCATTGCGGGTATGAGTATGTACCTCTATCTAAGGGTACTCAATATAAAGAAAATGATAGCAATGATCGGGGGATTGTTTTATATGTTTGCTCCAATGATGCTGTCGTTCGTATATGCCGGTCATTTCACAAAAATGAGCGTGATTGCTCTAATGCCATTATTGTTTTATTGCATGGAGCAGGGATTTTCTACACGCAAATTCAGGTATTATGTTCTTTTGGGAGGAATGGTAGCAGTTATTATTGCAACAGCGCATCTTCAGTATGCATATTTTTCGTTCTGGGCAATCGGTTTCTACTTCATTTATAAGGTGATTTCGGAGTATCTCAGTGAGAAATCAGTGAAACTGCTTATAAGAAATACGGTATTATTTACCCTGGCAGTTGTCTTAGGGCTTGCAATAGCTTCACGTGCCTTTGTCCCGCAATACTGGCATACTGTGAATTATTCAAAAAGAACAGCAGGTTCGGTACAGAGCAGTTCCGGACAAAAAACATCTGAAGAAAGATTTGAGTTTTCTTCATCCTATCCTCTGAATCCGGAAGAAGCTGTTACAGTGCTTCTGCCAAATTTCACGAATTATTTTGGTGAATATTGGGGAAGGAACTACCTTAAATTGAACTCTGAGTATTTCGGGGCTTTGCCCGTTATAATGTTTTTCGCCGCTTTATTTTTGTGGCGAAGGGAAAAGAATATAAAATTCTTCGTGTTCCTTTTCGTGTTTTCGTTCCTGTTTTCTCTAGGTGCTCATACACCGTTCTTTAAATTAATGTATCAAATCATTCCCGGATTAAAATCCCTCAGGGGACCATCTATGATAAGTTTTCTTTTTTCTTTTTCAGCCACGGTAATGATGGCAATAATCCTAAACAGAATCTTCAACGGTAGTGAGCATGAATCTGAAAATAAAATGATTAAATGGCTAAATATTACATTAGGGATCTTTGCAGGTGTAGGATTACTTCTCTTCATGTTTCCCGGTAAGATACTTTCAGGCTGGCGATCATTCTTTGATCTAGAAAGTGCATGGGGACAAAATTATGCTCCTGCTTTCTTACAGAGGATGAATGCAAATGCTGATGCTGTTTCCGGTAATGCGATAATTCTTCTTCTGATGATTGGGATAGTATTTCTCCTGATAATGGCATACAGAAAGAGGATCGTCGGAATAGGATTAGCAGCAATTATTATTGGTATTATAGCTGTATGGGATACGTGGAGAATAGACAGGGACTTTATTAATACAAAACCAAGGAGCGAAATACCTGAAGACTGGTACGTCAAGATCCCGGCAATTGAAAATATGAGAGAGATGGATACATCACCATATAGAGTGATCATAGAAAATTTTGCTACTCAGCAGAAATTCTACTATCCTACGATTGCGGTGCCAATTGGATTTTCAGATTTTACAATTCAAAGATACGACTATATTCAGAATATTTTCTTAGGGAATGTCAGGCAAAGACAACAGATTACTCCTGATATATTTGTGATCCTGAATTTGTTAAACGTTAAATACTATGTGTCTACAAATGATTATAATATACCATTCCTTGAACCGGTAACATCAGATAATCAATTCAAAGTCTACAGGAATAAGAATGCTCTACCTTATTATGACATGGTTTACCGGTTTAATGTAATTCAGGATCCGAATGTTGTACTTCAGACAGTCCTGAACAGAAACTTCGACGGAAGAAAGACAGTTATCCTGGAACAACCTTTACCTTCAGGAATAGGCGGAGGTGCAACGGACGATCAATTGACAGAAATTGTTGAGGAAATAGATTTTTTGGACAGTGAGGATTTTTACGAAGGGAGGAAAAGCAGGTTTTCTTTCAGGGTGAATACAAGTCTTCCGGGATTCTTTATCTTATCGGATAACTATCATCCGAATTGGGAAGTAACGGTAGATGGTGAAGTGCAAGATCTTTATCGTGCAAATTACCTATGGAAGGGTGTATTTCTTGAGGCTGGAGAACATAATGTGGTATTCCAGTTCAAGCCGGAAGTGCTGCTGACATCCAGAAAGATTAGCGGATTTGGTATGCTGGCATTTTTTATCCTGCTTGGAGTTTCGATATTTATCGAAAAACGCGAAAAACTGCCTGAGCTTCAAGAGAATATTGACTGAGAGTTATATTTCGGTTTTGTACCAAAAAAGGTCTTTTTATGCCGAATTACAGAGGCGCTTGCCATATACACTCTACATTTTCAAGCGATGGAATATTGTCAGTAAGCAGTATAGCCCAGTATTACAGAAATAATAATTATCATTTTATCTGCCTGACAGATCACAGCCCGAATGAAGACGGCGATACAATCAGTGAAGACGAAATGTCGGAACTTGTAAGACAATGCGAAAGATCGAGCTCTGAAAATTTTCTTGTAATTCCCGGTCTTGAATGTGAGACCATGGATGAATGGCATATACTTGCAATTGGGATTAAAGAGCCGGTAGATTACGTTGAATGGAAACCGATATTGAAAGATATAAAACGTCAGGGAGGCATTTCAATTCTTGCACATCCTCTGTTTTATGAGAATAAATACCCGGAAGATTTTTTGTTTGAACTTGACGGTATAGAAGTATGGAATGCGAGAAAAGGTAGAAGGTTTCCCGAACTAACAGTAGTAGACAGAATAAGAAAACTGACTGACGAAGGATCAAAAATCACAGGTTATTTCGGCCAGGATCTCCACAGGATAAAAGACCACAGGAATCTTGATATTATTATATCAGAAGATGAATTGACTATTTCGAGTGTGGTCAGGGCTCTAAGATCCAAGGCTTACCTACTGCGCTCTCCTGCTTATGAGCTGACGCCTATGGCAGATTTTCCATTTTCTGCAAATATTCAGTTCTATTCTTCCGGCTGGTTATTTTACAGGACACGCAGGCTTATGAAAAAACTATATAACTCTGTAAGCAGTTACGGGATAATGCTTCCGGGCTGGCTGAGGAAATATTTTAAGGAACATTATTCCTGAAATCAATAAAACTTTACAATAGAATGGATAACAAAATGGATCTGATCGATGGCGTAAAGATAAAAAACCTGAAAGTCATCCCCGATGAGCGTGGGAGAGTAATGGAAATCCTTCGGTTTGACGATGATGTCTTTCTGAATTTCGGCCAGGCCTATATTACAACAGCATATCCGGGTGTAGTTAAAGGGTGGCATTATCATAAAAAACAAGTAGATAACTTTTCCTGCATACTGGGAATGATGAAGCTTGTATTATACGATAATCGAAATGAATCAGCAACTAAAGGCATGGTAAACGAATTCTACCTGGGTGTTCATTCCCCGAGATTAGTTCAGATCCCGGCTGGTGTTTATCATGGATTCAAGTGTATCGGAGAGAATGAGGCAATGGTCCTGAATATACCTACCGAAGTTTATATCTATGACGATCCGGATGAATTCAGAGTAGATCCCCATAATAATGATATACCTTACGAATGGAACATAAAGGAAAAATAGGAGCTGCAATTGAATCTATTCGTAACAGGAGGTGCCGGTTTCATAGGAAGTAATTTTATCCGGTATGTGTTATCAAATTTCCCCGAAGTATCAGTCATTAATTACGATAAGCTTACATACGCGGGAAACCTGAAGAATCTTGCAGGGGTAGATGAAAAGTATTCAGACCGCTATAGATTCTTCAAAGGAGATATATGCAGTAAAGATTCAGTATCGGAAATTATTAATGGAAAAGTACCGGATGTTTTAATAAATTTCGCTGCCGAAACACACGTGGACAGGTCCATAATTGACTCGGATATCTTCATTCAGACAAACGTGATAGGTACAAAATCTCTACTTGATGTAAGCCTGCAGTTCAAAGTACCGAAATACATCCAAATTTCTACAGATGAGGTCTACGGTTCACTTGGTGAAACAGGGCAATTTACAGAGACATCGCCTTTAAAACCTAACAGCCCGTATTCTGCGAGCAAGGCAGCGTCTGATCTGTTAAGCTTATCATATTTTAATACTTATGATCAGCCTGTAATTATAACGAGGTGTTCGAATAATTACGGGCCGTTTCAATTTCCGGAGAAACTCATTCCTCTCCTGGTTTCAAATGCAATGGAGGATAAAGAACTGCCGGTATATGGTGACGGAATGAATGTTAGAGACTGGATATATGTGGATGATCATTCTTCAGCTTTAATGGAAGTCATTCTAAAAGGCCGGCCTGGAGAAGTATACAATATCGGTGGAAATTGTGAGAAAGAAAATATCACGATAGCCCGGGAAATCCTGAATAGTCTTTCAAAGCCTGAAAACCTTATAAAGTTTGTTAAAGACCGTCCCGGACATGATAGAAGATATGCAATCGATTTTTCAAAGATGAAAAACGAATTCGGCTGGGAGCCGGTTACATCATTTGATATAGGATTGAGTAAAACGATAGAGTGGTATAGTTCTAATAAAGACTGGCTTCAAAATGTCCGCTCAGGCGAATACATTGAGTATTATGAAAAAAATTATGGAAACAGGCTATAATCTTGCAAAAGATCGAAGATAATGAATATTTTGATTCTGAGACCCGACCATATCGGCGATATGCTGCTTACAACACCGTTGCTTGCTTCTATGAGACATGGAAAACCCGGTGATCATATTACTGTTTTGACAGGTTCATGGTCAGCGTCTGTACTGGAAAATAATCCTGATCATGATGAGCTTGTCATCTGTGATTATCCGTGGCTTGCAAGGGGGGGTAAGGCCTCATGGAAGGATTTCTTTTCGGTTGTTTTTAAGCTTAGACGGCGGGATTTCGATATAGTATTTAATCTCAGGAAAGCTGCAAAAGCATCTGCCGTAGCAAAAATCATAGGTGGAAAGACGCTATATGGTTTTGATGTAGGGAAATCCTCCTGGGCGCATGACAAAAAGATCAAATACAGAACGGACCTTAACATTGCAGATCTTTATCTTGAATTTGTCAATGCAGTTGGAACAGAGCCGGATCATGAAGGATTGAAGATGGTTTTTAGCGACAAAGAGAACGATGGATTTCTAACAAAAACTAAACCAGACAGCAATTATATAGTGTTTTCTCCTGGAGCAGGTTATAAAGAAAAGTTCTGGTTTACCGATAAATGGGCAGAAACTGCTGATACACTAATAAGAGATTGCGGTATACCGGTAGTGTTTTCAGGAGGACCTGCAGACGTAAGTATGATCGGTGAAATAATTTCTCAAATGAAGGGAGAAGCAGAGTGTTATGCAGGGAAATTGACATTAAGAGAGTCATCATTGCTTATTAAGCATTCCTCTCTACTGGTTTCTGTCGATTCCGCGGCGGTACATATTGCTTCTGCTGTAAAAACCCCGGTTATCGCGTTGTATGGTCCGACTAATCCTGTGCATTGGGGACCGTATCCAAATGGCTGTAAAAACGTAGTCATTAGTAAGGTTGAGAAATTCAGCCTTGGTAGAGGTTCAACAAATAAAGAGGGCGGGATGGAGCTGATCGAATCAGCGGACATTGTTGAGGCTGCAGCCGGAATACTAAACAGAGACATGGTAAGCTGAGATGTCTGCTGCTGAGAAACTAAAAAATATCGATCCGAAAAAGGTCAGAAATATCCTGGTTATAGGTTCGATCGGGATCGGGAATCTCCTGATGTTTTCTGGAACTCTTAAGAAGGTCAGATTACATTTTTCAGATGCAAAGATCACTATAATTGTTTTAAAGTCCGGATTCAGAGATATATATGAAAGTGATCCATCAGTTGATGAGGTAATTGTTCTCGATGTCAACAGGGTAAAAACATTAAAGCAAAAGGTCCGATTCATCCTTGATCTGAGAAAGAACAGATATGATCTATGCGTAACGACTTTTCCCGCAAACAGGGCAGAATACAATATCCTTGCTCGCTTATCCGGCGCTCGCTTCAGGCTTTCTCACGGGTATGAAATGAATACTTCAATGACATTCCCGTTCTTACAGAATATCAGAATACCGGTAAACAAAGCGTATCATGATCTCGAGCAAAATCTGAACCTGCTTTCAGCATTCGGGATAGTGCCTGAAAATGAAGACAGAAGATTGATTCTCCCTTTGGCGGATGATAAAACCGGGAATGCGAGAACATATCTGGAAAATAATGATCTTAATAACAAACTGCTGATAGGGATACATGCCGGCTCAAGTGCAGAAAGAGGGATGCATCTGAAAAGGTGGCAGCCGGCAAAATTTGCAGAAATAGCAGATTGGTTAACTGAAGAATACAATGCAGCAGTATTGATTTTTGGCGGCCCTGAGGAACAGGAAATAAAAGAAAATATCAGATATCTGTCAAAATCTAAACCTCATGTGGTACAGGGTATGGATCTTCTAACTACTGCCGCTCTTATTGCTGAATGCAGGCTGTTCATAACCAATGATTCGGGATTGATGCATGTCAGTGTTGCTGCAGATGTTCAGACAATAGCCCTTTTCGGTCCCTCGGATCCGGGCAGAACCGCACCCTACGGTGATAAGCATAGGATTGTCCGTCTTGGTATGGATTGCAGTCCATGCTGGTCAATCAATAATCTGGGAATTGGATGGGTGAACTGCATTCATCCTGAGAATTTCTGTATATTGAATATTGAAACCGATATGGTCAAAGGAGTTATTTCAATTTGCATGAAAGATAATTAATAGTCGAATGGATATATAAATGGGTAAAGTCCGCTGGTTCTATACATATAAAAGCTCTTTCAAGGGGGTGCTTTTCGTAGTCGCGATGAGCATTGTTCTTGCGCAGATCTGGTATACACAAACGATAGTCAAAAAACTCAGAGATGACCAGAGAAACATCCTCGAATTGAATGTGAAACAGATATCCGGGATTGCGGCCGATAATGAAATACCGGATCTAACCTTCTTTTTTGAGACTGTCATAAAAAATATCAAATTCCCGGTCATTCTGACCGATCCGGAAGGAACGATAACAGACGACCTGAATCTTGGAATAAAAGACAAAACGCCCTATGAACCTGAAACCCTTGTCAGGCTCAGATCGATAATGGAGGCCATGGATCTCGAAAACGATCCAATCCCTATAATGTACAATGATATGCTTCTTAATACTATCCATTATGGAGATTCTGAACTTATCAGCATGCTGAACTGGCTGCCGGCAATCGAGATATTCACTGTGGGACTATTCCTGCTGCTGGCATTTATCGGATTAAGGAATATACAGAGGAGCGAGCAGAGATTTATCTGGGTGGGTATGGCAAAAGAAACCGCACATCAGCTCGGAACACCAATATCCTCACTTTTCGGTTGGGTGGAGTTGGTAATGGTTTCGGATCCCTCTGAGAAGACCAAAGAGATAATCGGCGAGATGAAAAAGGATATGAACAGGCTTAATAAAGTTGCACAGAGATTCTCACAGATTGGTTCAGAGCGTGATCTTACGCCATTCAACCTGAGCGTAATCCTCAATGATCTTGTAGAATATTTCAGGCGAAGACTTCCTCAGACTGGTAAAACGGTAGTGATTATTGATGAACTGGATAAGAATATCGAGTGCAATGTTAACCGGGATCTTTTCGAATGGGCTGTGGAAAATCTTGTCAAGAACAGTCTTGATGCGATAGAAAACGGAGAAGGAAAAATAAATGTCACGCTTAGAAGATCGGAGAATGGAGATTGGATCATAATCGACATTACGGATAACGGAAAAGGCATGACAAAGCAGCAGCAAAAATCCATTTATAAACCCGGATTCAGCACAAAGAAGCGGGGGTGGGGTCTTGGATTGAATTTTACTCAGAGGATAATCGAAGATTACCATAATGGAAAACTCATATTGAGAAGTTCCCGCCTGAATGAAGGGACGACTATGAGAATTCTATTGAAATAGTGGTCTTGAATTCGATATATTGTATTAATTCATATCTGTTTTACCAAATTGAAACCAGATCAGGTAAACGTGTGTATAAATAATGTTGGTAGTGTGATCTGCGGCACAGGTGATTTTCTATTTGTTGAAAACTTTGAATGCTCGCAGGACATAGTTGTATATAGGGTATACCGACTGTCAATTGTTAGTGAGGCGGATAATAATGTCGGATGAACTGCAATTGATAGAAGAGTCGAAGGCCGGGAACAGGAAGGCTTTTGATAAGCTGACAGACTTGTATCTGAAAAAAGCGTACTCTATCGCATACCGCTATACAGGTAATGATGGTGATGCAAGGGATATAGTCCAGGAGGCTTTTTATAAAGTTTATGTGAATTTGCATCGATATAATCCTAAGTACCCGTTTTCGGCATGGTTCTTTCGAATAATTATAAACAGCAGTATCAATTTTTCCAAAAGGGAGAAGAGAAAGAAATTTATATTTCAGGATGTTAATCCCAAAACTGATGTTAATCCTGTTGAGATCTCACCGGACAGATCAGGGAATCCTGAAAGTCAGTATATTAAGAAAGAGATTAACTCACTGCTGCTGAAAGGATTAGAAGAACTTCCGGAGAAACAAAAAGCGGCGATAGTCTTATTTGATCTTGAAGGTTTTTCACAACAGGAAGTTGCCAGGATATTAAAATGCCCGCAGGGCTCAGTAATGTCAAGACTGTTTTATGGAAGACTCAAGCTGAAGAAGTATCTTGAAAAATATCTGAAGACTTGATTCACAACATGTATGAATCCAATAAGGGGTTTTTTAAAATGAAATGCAGTTATGCACTGAAAAAGCATCTCAAATCTAATTTGAGTGACAGTCTGAAGCAAAAAATAGACGACCATATATCAACCTGTCCGTTCTGCCAGGAACAGCTCGAGACCAGCGAAAAGATCGGTGATCTACTGGGCGACAGGGAGACAGTCAATAGAGATGAGACTTTCTGGAGTTCTCTCCTCATTGAAATAAAAAGTTTTAGAGAGAGAATGGAAGAAAGCTGGATGGACAGGATCAATTTCAGTATATCTTCATTATTCACCTCAAGAACAGCATTTGCGAGTGCAGCATCTGCCGCAGTAATATTTATCATGATCGCGGTTTTTTCAGTTAATATATTTAAAAATGAAGACCAGATCGCTACCGATGTAAATGAAGAACTCGATTACCTGATCCAGGAACATTTCATGATCCAGCAGTCAGAAATCTTTGATCATGGCACATTTTCACATGTCAGTGAAAAAAACATAAAAAAGAATGAAGGTAAAGAGCCTTATAGAAATTAAATCCAATCTTTACCATGAATAAAAGCAGACTTCTAACAACCTTCCTGATAGCAGTAGTGATCCTGACCGGATTAGTACCTTATTCAGATGCAGCTGCACAACAGACGAAAGACCGAAATGTCAAATTTCTGAGGAAGATAGCAAAAGCCTCTCGGGAGATTTCTTACTCAGCGATTATCCATAAAGAATATTATTATACACCGGATAGTGTTGGAGTATATAAAAAAGAAGTAATTAAGATCGATAAAGACAACATGTTGCAGCATTTCACATATCCCGAGGGAATGAGCAGACAAGTCACCATTAAAAAAGGTGATAGATTCTTTCATAAACAGATGGATTCTGATGAAATCAGGATGAGATATTCTTATAATGAAACGAATGTTGGTGAAGAATTATCGGATGACGTATACCTGATGAAGCGTAATTATGATTTCATTTTCTTAAGAGCTGAAAAAATTGGGAATCATGTTGCAGATGTCGTTAAGGTTATTTCAAAGTATCGTGACCGCGACTGGCTTCAAATATGGGTAGGATCAGATAACGGTTTCATTTTTAAACTGGAAAGATATGACAGCGATGATGTAAAAATCTACCAGGAATACGTTCAGAATCTTGTATTTAATCCTGAAATAGATAAGAAACTTTTTGAGATTGACCAGGAAAAAGTATCCACAGAAGGCAATCCATCCAACAGAGAGTTTTATAATAATCTTGCAGATCTTAAAATGATCTGGAAAGATGAGATACTTATCCCCAAATTTATTCCTTCAGGATTTGTTCTGGATAGAATATTAACATCAGAAGCTGAGAACTCCAGGGGTAAAAGGTCTAAATATATTCAACTGCACTATACAGATGGACTATCGACAATATCCCTCTTTCAGAGGGACGCAAAAGGGGAAAAAAGAGATCTGAATATAGGATTTCGCTATTGGGATAACTGCAGAATAGTAAGAATTCTTGAGGCTAAGAATGATGTTTCACTTACAATGTTCAGTAATTTGCCAGAGGAAACAGTCGTCGAATTATTTAAATCACTCAATAGAAAATATGAAGAGGAATGCGAAAGTAAATAGACTGACAGTTTAAATAAATAAAAAACAGCATGAATATGGGTCTATTTATGCTGTTTACTTGGCATTAATCCTCCTTTCTTATCCTTCATAGTCACAGTCAGGTTCAACTCTTCAGCATTCCATGACACTTCTTCTCCCAGGTTCTCGAGTATCTTAACAATCGGGATATAGTAAGTGTCATTTTCCTTGAAAGCAGTGTGGATATCGTCGGGATTCACTTCGATAGGTATACAAAGGTCATCGCGGCAAAGCCCCAGCTGTCTTTCAGGCACAATATCCTTGACAGTTAAATTAAAGAATTTTTCCAGAGATTTTGAATTGAAATAGATGTTCTCAGAACTAATCCTGTAATCAGTTTCCAATAGAGTGGTCTGGTTTCCATTCAGGATAAACTCATTGATCACTACCGGTTCATTTCCACCACTTTTGCAGGCTGACAGCAGGACAAACGAAAGGATAGATATTATGGCGATGTTTTTCATATTTTAATCCATAAAAAGTTTATTTTCATACTCTTAAACAATGAGAAAGATCGATAAGTTTCTAAAGAGTGCTTTCAATATTATAAAAGAACGTTTCGGTGTGCAGATTATTGGACACTGAAATCCCAGTATTTTATCGTCCTGTATTTTAAGAAAATTCATCCTGCAAAACAAATAAAAACATTTATTTTCTACAGTTTATTTGTTACTTTTCTTAAATTGTTATTAATATAAAGCTTATATTGAACTATCTTCAGGTTTTTGCAGTATACTGAGATAAGCTGATCAAGGCAAAATAAATGCTCATACTGACAAGATATATATTAAGATCGATGCTCGGCCCTTTCATGTTCGGACTGGCTGTACTAATTTTTTTGTTCATGACAAATTATATGATCAGACAGATGAAGATCCTTTTGAGCAAAGATGTTCCCCTTGATATTATTTTTCAGTTAATGTTTCTAAGTCTTGCTTGGATGCTCGCACTTGCCGTACCTATGGCAGTTCTACTTGCCATGATAATGACTTTCGGAAGACTATCGGCAGATAACGAAATTACTGCACTGAAAGCTAATGGTGTGGGAATGCACAGGATAATGATCCCTGTATTGATTGTAGCAAGCACTCTTGCAGTAGGGATGTTTATGTTCAACGAATATGTGGTTCCGGATACAAATCTCAAGGTCAGAACTCTGATAATACACATAAATAAAAAGAATCCCAAGCTGGTTTTCCAGCCGAACGTTTTCTCAGATGAGAAACTTGTAAGAGAGTACAGCTTGCTGTTTAACGAAATAGATAATTCATCACCGTGGGTATATGGTGTTCTGATTTTCAACAGGGCTGATCCACGGGAGCACAGAACGATTGTTGCTGACAGAGGAACGCTTGAATTCTCGGAAGCGGAAAGCCAGATAGTACTGACACTATATGATGGTGAAGTTCACCAGGTTAATCTCGAAACACTCTCCGAGTACAGGCTGGTTCAGTTTGAAAAGCAGGTTGTAAGGATTCCCTATGAGAATGATGAATTCACAATGGGCGATAATGCTTCAAGGGGAGACAGATCGAAAAATATAAAGATGATGAGGGCGAATATAGATGAATGGGATAGAATGATCTCAAATCAACATAAGATCATTGTACAGAGGATAGAAAGGCTGCTTAAAATCCAAAAACTCGAAGATGAGGAACTGAAAACGTTCCTATTTAATATGACAAAGGACAGTTTTGTACGAAATCCAGAGGGCCGGGGATATATTATTAAGAACGATTTAGGCCATGAAACAATAGATCAGATTAACGAGAGTGTTTCACTTGTAAGCTTATTACAGACAGATATTTATAGAATACAGTCACATGCACGGAACCAGAGTAAATACCTGGTTGAGATCCATAAGAAATTTTCGCTTCCGTTCGCCTGTATTGTCTTCGTTCTGATAGGGATACCTCTCGGTGTCAGGTCAAGACATGGCGGTCTGGCGGTCGGTGGGAGTATGAGTGTATTCTTTTATCTGATCTATTGGGCTTCTCTTATCGGAGGGGAAAAACTGGCAGACCGGGAGATCCTTCCTGCATGGCTGTCGATGTGGCTGCCGAATATAGTGGTCGGTTCATTCGGGATCTGGCTCACTATTAGTATGATTCGGGAAAAATCGATGATCGATTCACGTTGGTATACCGTAATTAACAGGATTACGAATCTGCTGAGACGCTAAACATAAATTTGATGTTCAGAATAATCGATAAATACTTTCTGGGAAGATTCGTGAAAACAATGATATTTTCATTGTTAGTGTTTATAATTGTATTTATCGTAGTAACCCTTATCGAACAGCTTGATAAGTTCATTGACCGGGAAACCGAGCTATTGGTGATTTTAAAGTATTATTTTTTTATGATACCGAATACGCTTATCCAGGTTCTTCCCGTGTCGATGCTGATGTCAGCGCTATTTACAACGGGTCAGTTCGCGAGAAAAGGTGAACTTACAGCGATCAAAGCAGCAGGGATCAGCATCTACAGGTTATTTCTTCCGGTATATATATTTGCTGTCTTTGTTTCGATCTTTGCATTCTGGTTCGGCGAAAGATATGCCTTCGATGCTGAGAAGAAGAAAGAGGATATATGGACATATGAAGTCATGAAAGAGAATATCCGTCTGAAACAGAGAAAACAGGATATATCCTTCCAGGAGACTAATGACAGGTTCGTGAAAATTGGTGAATTCATAGGTTTCAAAAACCTGGGCCTCAGGGTGATAATTGAGCAAAAAGAGGGTTCAAGGATTAAAACAAGCATTTATGCCGACTCTATCATATATACTGAAGGAAACTGGATTCTGAAAAGCGTAACAAAAAGAGAATTCAATCCGGACGAAGTGTTGACAAAATATCCGGAATTGGCAGTTGAAGATTTTAATTTCATACCCGAGGACTTGTTTAACATTGAAATCAAACCGAAGAACATGGACCTCGAAGAACTTGATCAATATATGAAAAAGCTTCAGATTATGGGTAATCCCATCGAGGAGTTTTTAGTTACATATCATCACAAAATCGCTTTCCCATTCGTAAACCTGATAGTGGTATTACTCGGACTTCCACTAGCAACCCAAAAATGGGGAGGTGGAGCGGCTTTAGGCTTTGGTCTATGCCTGTTCATAACATTCATGTATTATATGATCATGATATTCAGCGAGGCTTTCGGAGTGAAAGGATACCTCCACCCGGTCGCAGCAGCATGGTTCAGCAATATCCTTTTCGCTTCATTGAGCGTGTACTTCCTTGTGAAAGCTAAAAAATAGGCTTAATCCTGTCTGACCAAAACCACAGTCAGTTTTTTATTTATCCTCTTTTGAGAAACCGTTGATACAGCTCTTAATAATATAATATAAATCCCCGTTCCCATCAAATTTCCGTTATCATTACACCCATCCCATTCAATACTGCATTGACTTCCGCTCCTCTGCCCGGAAATGATATTTCTGATCAGCCTACCGTGGCGGTCGAAGACTTTGACCGTTAGATCGGAAATCTCAAATGGCAGTGTCAGATTGATCTTTGCGGATTCCCCTTTGTCTGGTGAAAATGGAGAATTCTCTATTACTACTACAGGATCGGTATTATTCTCGTTGTATAGTATTGAATTTGTTATTCCGGGTGTGGCTCCGGAAGGATTGGTGCTGAGTCCCCAGTTCTGCATGCTGCTGCTCTGCCCGGTATAACTTATACGCTCAAGTGACACTCCCTTCTTGTTCCCCCATTTTCTCATGTAGGGTACCGAGTCTGAGATTCTGCCTGAAGGATCCTTCAGGGATATTGTATCGCCAGTATTATTCAGTGTTGGAAATCCATTCACCTGAACTATATTAACATGATGGGGATAGAAACTTGAAACACCATTTTTATCAGAGGAAAGAACAGTGAATGAACCCGGCAGCAGGATAGTATCACCGGTTGTTATCAGACCTTTCTCAGGATTCGCAAGATCTCCGACTATCCAATTGCTGAGATTAGCAGGATTATCTCCCATATTATAGATTTCAATCCATTCAGGACATCCGGTGGCAGGATTGTACATAATCTCATTTATGATCATATGATTTTCACGATCCAGAATAATTATTCTAAATTTTCTGATATTATTATTCTCATCCTCATCATCAATCCAGGTAAGGTTTACTGACAAGTTTTTGGTTCCTGCCTTATCCGGCTGCCATGTGAATTTATGAATATATGTGTCTCCATAAACGGAGAGATAACTTGTATTTATATCAGAACTGTAAAGAATCTCTCCCCGGTCAGCAATATCATTTTTATCCAGATCTGTATAAACTGTAATAGATCCTCCTGAAACAGGATTGAGCCCCACATTCACTATCTTCATTCCAATAGATGATACCTCCCCGAATACCGGAAAAGCAGGCTCAACATAAATAGAGTCTATCATGACATCTCTATCTGGAGGAGTAATACTGTTCCTTAAACCGGGAGTTCCGAGAAATACCTTGCTGATTTTCCAGTCTGACTCATCAGATGAGTTTGGATCCCATTTTTCAATGGAATACCCGTCAGGCAATCCTGGTATATAAGTATACCGGGATATAACATCACCCGAGCTCGATATCAGCATTACAGGTTCGCTTTTAGAATTACTGAGCCCTCTGCTTCCAAAGGTTGAGCCATCTATAGTCAGAACAAGACAATTATCGTTTATCAGCGTGTCATAAAGTGAAGAATTCGAGAAATATTCCGGATCTATCACAATGCAGTACTGCCCTGGATGGAGGATAGTCCCGCTCCCGGTTTCGATGATTTTATCTGATGAAGAGCTGTCTGAAATGGAGTAACCGCTGATATCTGCAGGTTGATCACCGGCATTGTATAATTCAATATACTCATTATAGTTTTCGTTCCCGGACGGATTATACATTACCTCGTTGATCAGAACCTGAGAAGAACATGGCACAGCTAAGCCAAGAACAAAAGAACAGAATACCAGTTTAGTTAGCTGGATTGCTCCCATATTGATCTTTCCGGATTTGTTCGGATCAGAGTCTATCTGTCGACATACTGCAGCGCAGGGATCCTATTGCTCACAGGGATCAGAGCGGGTATAAGAAGAGAGAATGTAACCATATTCCAGATGATCTGCACCATTGCGAAACCAAGTCCTCCGATAATAATTATCCCCATTTTCTGGTAATCAAATCCTGCGATTTCTGCCGTAAAGACTGTAACTAAGACATGATAGAAAACTGTCAGAATCAGACCGCACGATCCGAAAATTAACGATTTTAAAAATCTGTTGATAGACATATTCACAAGCGGTCTGATCAATCCTCCGGCAAAACCGATAATATAATATGAGACCACCTGAGAAATATTAAGAGGCGGGTATGCAAGACCCGAGCCCCATGGATTCATAGCAGAAAACAGAAACATTGATATTCCGCCGATAAAGGCTCCCCTGATCTTCCCGAATAAATACCCGCCGAAAAACACAAACAGTGTTAATAGCTCTATATTAGGTATTGCGAAGAAAATATACCCAATTACCACACAGAATGCAATGTATATCCCGTGATATGTTATTTTTTTTACGGATTCTTTCATATTTTGTTATTATAATGAATAGAAATAATAAGATAATAAGAACTGTTGAAATAGTAAAATAGTTTATTCAGAAATTTATGGAGTTCAGCGTTATGGATGAGGCAATGGTCTTCTCAAAAGAAAATACAAC
>JANQEH010000083.1 GCA_028278455.1 bacterium | reverse complement strand
ATATTCCCACTCTGCTTCTGTTGGAAGGCGGTATTTGATACCGGTGATAAAATGGAGTTTTTCCATAAAATCTTGAATTTCCAGCCAACTGACCGTTTCTACCGGAAGACTTTTATCACCTTTGTGAAAAGACGGATTATATCCCATAACAACCTCCCATTCCCTCTGTGTGACCTCAAATTTACCGATTAAGAATGCATCAAGCTTAACCCTGTGTACAGGAACTTCATCTTCATCACCCTTACTCGATCCCATCATGAACTTTCCGGCTGGAATGAGGATCATGTGATCTTCGATCCCGGTAGCGATCTGCCTCATTTCCCGGGTTATAGCTGCTTTCCTCGCATTCAATTCAGCCGACTCTTCGTAAGTCAGGTCTCTGACTACCCTGAAACCGTATTTATTACCCATAATACCGGGATCACAATTAATTTTCATTGTTGACAGAGAATTAAGGCTGTCCTGATCCCAGTTCGAGCCCAGAAAAACCTTATCGCGCATTTTTATTCCATCTTGTTCTGCAATATCTGATGAAAGACACAACTCAGACACATTTCCATACATATCGTAGATTCCCCACAGGTTCGGCAGCTTTGCTCCGCCTCTGTGGGTTTTCTCTCCGGAATTGTCTTTATACCATGCATAAATACCGGGATCCGGATCTTCATCGTCAAATTTAAATCTTGTTCTGTGTCCTGCAAGACAGGAATACTTCCATTCTGCTTCTGTCGGAAGGCGGTAATCAAGGCCCGTTATAGTCGATAGTCTTCTAATAAATATAACCGCTTCTTCATAACTTATGTTTTCTACCGGCAGAAATGGCCCTCTAAATAGCGACGGATTTTTTTTCATGACCGCAAAATACTGCCTCTGGGTGACTTCTAATTTACTAATATAGAAATCGTCCACATGGACAGTTCTATGTGAATCCCATTTGCTTTCTGCAGGATCATTATCCAAATAGGCCTTTCCAGCCTTGATCCTTACCATTTTCGATTCGATCTCTTTTGCGAAATACTCCGCTGAAGGATCTGTATCTTTCTCAATAATATGCAATTTGTATTCTGAGTAAACCAGTATTGCTATAAGCAGAACCACTACCATTGATACTGCCGCCCATTTTAAAAATAATGATCTCACTGAATTGCGTCTCATATTTTTCTCTGTCTGAGTTTATGATTTCCTTTGATATTGATATAGTGCGAAATAGCCATTTGAAAACCAATAATCCACATATTTGTCATCAGGGAAAATCCACCTTTACTCAGAAAAGGAAGTGTAACTCCTGTCATTGGTATAAGATTGATCACTCCTGCGATGTTCAATACCACCTGTATAGCGAACATAGCTGAGAATCCGAATGCCAGGTATTTTATGAAGTCATTTTCAGCGTTAGCTGCAATCTTTATCCCGGATTGTACTATCAGAAGGTAAAAAGCCAATACAAATGCACATCCAATTATACCCCATTCTTCTGCAAGAGCGGTATATACGAAATCATTTGAGACCAGAGGGATTAGTGTCGGCATACCGAAACCTATCCCTGTTCCTGTCACCCCCCCGGCATTTATAGCAAAATATCCATTTAGGATCTGCCATGACTGTCTTCTCCAGACAACATATTCAGGAATCTCTTCCGCTCTTGCAAGGCTTGTGAGTCCTTCCGGAAATCCGTCCCAGAAATTCCAGAAAACAGCGATCCGCCTGGAAATATGTGCGAATGATCCCGGGAGGTGTTCTCCAAAATTCAAAATAAGTATAACGGCCAGCGAAATAACAAATAAGCTTATCAAAATGTATGAAATTCTTTTTGTTACAGCATATACCATGATCATTAAGAAAGCTGCGTACAGAAATAACTGGCCAATATCTTTTAGAAAGAACAGGAAAGCAAGAGGAAGAAAAAAAAGTACAATTAAAGGACCGATTGCAATGAGTGGAGGAACAGGTATTTTCTTTCCGGTTCCCCTGAATGCATCCCTGTTCTCACTCAAAAACCCTGCAATGACAACGACAAACATGATCTTATAAATTTCCCAGGGAGTCATATCGTAGAAAAACCTGCCGCCAAATTTCCCCGGTGTACTAAATAACGTAAACATGGCAAATGAAAACAGAATTACAGCAGCCCATAAATAGTATCTACTGATAAGGATGTCAGGATCTCTTGAAACATTCATTATGATGAAGATAAATACGATACAGGCAAAACTGAACTGGATAATAAATTTCTGCCATTCCTGATGATTTTCTAAGAATATCTTAACTAACCTGCCGGCTGAGAGATCATTATCTTTTCCTGTAGATGAAATCCCGGAGACATTTATCCTGTTTATACTGCTTTCATCAAGAACAGTCTCCATAGAGACAAAATTCTCAAGTCTATCAGATTTATTGTTCCTTGATTCGATCCCGTACTGAACAGATAATCCAATCCCCATAAGATAAAACATACAAATGAAAACTACAATATCACCCAGGTACCCCCTGCTGAAAACATAAACACCGGTCGTGAACAGCATAATCATTATAAGAATATTCCTCATGAGCGGTACTATTTCCGGCATATACCCAACCGATCTTCCAGCAATAAATGTTGAAAGGTGACCAGCAGCGGTTACTAAAATACCGAGTGACAGTATTATCATTAATTTTAGAATCCTGTTCATTACCTGAAATATCCTTTTTCTACCGCTTTGCTTAAAACCATTCTTGCTATCGGGGCAGAAACTTCTCCTCCATAGCCGCCATTTTCAACGATAAATGCAAAGGCAATCACCGGCTTTTCAACCGGAGCAAATCCAATAAACCAGGCGTGAGGTTCACCATGTGGATTCTCGGCGGTTCCGGTTTTTCCAGCCACTGGGAGACTTTTAACCTTTGCCTTCCACCCTGTCCCGAATCTTTCCCTATCTTCCCAGGTCGACGGTCCATACAGATCTCTCTCAGGATCCCCAACAACCTCGAACATCATTTTTCTGAGACGAACTGAAGTTTCTCTTCCTATGAGCCTCCTGCTTTTACCAACTCCTATCCCTTTTTCAAATCGAGGATCTACCATTACTCCGTTATTAGCGATTACTGAAGCAACTATTGCCATGTGAAAGGGAGTAGTCTGCAATTTAAACTGGCCGATTGAAGACCAGGCAAGCGAATTCGCGTCGATCTGTCCAAGGTCTGGAAAAAACGACCTTACCGGCCCCGGCATTTTATGTGAGCTTTTAAATTTTATTTCCTTATTGAACATGAATTTCTCCGCATATTCCATTACTACTCTTTCCGAGAGATGTATACCAAGCTGGGCAAAATATACATTGCATGATTTCATAACTGCATTTGACAGCCCTATATTCCCATGATATTCATTTCCATGATCCGTTACTGGGCGTCCTGCTCCTTCCGGAGTAAAACCGTGTTCCGAGCAGTCTATCATGAAATCTCCTTCTCCATTTTCAAGGGCTGCCGCAGCTATTATAACCTTGAAAATTGAACCGGGCTCGTAGAGTCCGTTAACCGCCCGGTTCAGCTGAGATTCTCTTTCGACAATTTCTTTCCAGTTATCTTTAGCATACATCCCTTCAGGATCGAATCCCGGACTGCTTACCAGGAACAACACTTCACCTGTTGCCGGATCGATTCCGACTGCAGCCCCTTTTCTTCCTGCTAAGCCCCGGAAAGCTTCTTTCTGCAGATCTAAGTCTATTGTAAGAGACAGATCTTTACCTCTACTATATCCTATTCTGATATCCCTTTGGGTTAAAGCTGCGTGTGAGACTGAAATAAACGAGGCCGGCCCCCCTTTGAGACTTTCGTTAAATATCCGCTCAAAACCTGTACGCTCCCTCCTTTCCGGCATGAAGTAGCCCAATATATGGACAGTCTCTTCGGCATGGGGATAATGCCTTAGAATCTCACTGTCCAGATCATTTTCCGCAAGGACATTACCGTTTCTGTCCAGTATCCTCCCTCTTTCAAAAAATCTATCCCTATCCCAATATCTCCTGTCTTCTTTCTGAATAACTTTCTTAAAGATACTGGATCTTTCATAGCAAGCAATTCTGACCTGATACAGCAGGATGGCGCCGAATATGATCACCGGCGCCATACCCATTTTCATCCAGCTACTATGCTGCAGGCCGCTATTGCCCTCATTTCTGAAAGTCCTGAACATAAGAACTACAATCAGAAATAATAAAATCGTAATCAGCAGTTTTATATTGTATAATAAAAGAATCATATACCAATTCTCCGTGAGATTTGAAAATCGATCCCGGATTCCGCACATAAGGAGAACCGGTCATTACTTTTTAACTGCTTTCTCCCTTTCAAAGGTACTGAGTCGTTGTTTATAAATGTACCGTTTGAACTTCCCGTATCGGTAATGAATATTCTGCCCATTTTATCCATCTCAAGCGAAGCATGCTCTCGAGAGATTTTTCTGTTGGTGAATTCAATATTACTCAGTTTGTGCCTGCCGAATGTCAACTTCTTTTTTGATTGCAGTGTCCAGGTTTTTCCTTTGTATTCACCTGAAAGGCAGTTGATACTGCAACTTCTTTCCAATAATACTGTTTTTATCTGGTCAAGTGTGGACACAGCAGATTCGAAATGCAGAGACCTCAGGCCCAACATGGGATCCGGCTCAAATTCCACAGTCAGCATGGGATTAATAATTTTCAATTCTTTCGATCTATAGTGCTCGAGCAATGAACTTTCCAAGTCATCCTTTTTTGCCTTTAATACCCTCCTGTGCTTTCTCAAAAGAACCGGATTAACAAATATACTGATTCTGTCTGGAGCATTGACTCCCTCAGGGAGACAAATGGTAATTCCATCAAGATAATCTACGAGGCTGATTTTAAGATTATTATATTCCAATGGATCTGCAATTCTTCTGAAGATCCTGTCGAGGGAATCCTTAATCCTGTTGTTTATCATAGTGTAAAAATCCATATCAGTCCTTATATTCAGAAATTTCATATTCTTTTTCAGGTGCTTCATTTATCTGCCTGAACTTTATTCTGTAATTTCTAATCATGATCACGTCCTCAATTGTTACGACTGTTGGATTGTCAAGCTCAAGTTCGTATCCGTTAAGGAATGTACCGTTAATTCCTACTGGAATGATCTTCATATTGTTGGTATGTTTCTTCAAAACGGCATGTTTTCTCGAAACAGCAGCAGTTTCATCCGGCAGTCTGATATGAGCATCGTCAGCCCTTCCCAGTATTATTTCTTCCTGATCAATTTTATATACTTTTACCTCTATTCCATCATCAACCTCGATAATGTGATCGGGACTTTGTCCTATGGAAGAATCCCCTCTTTCGATAGAGCTTTCGTCAACGTTACCTCCACAAGGTTCAGTACCATCGAACAATCCTTCTATTTCTGACATTACGTCATCCTGATCCTGTTCTCCTTCTTTTGTGAATGATTTTATCTCATCCACATCCTGTTCAGGATCGCCATTATCTCTAAAAAAACACTGGATACGGACCTTGCCTTTTTCAAGAGAATCATCGGAGAATAATTCAAGATTCAGATCCTGATCTGTAAGTTCCCTGTTGAATTTTTTCCCTTCTCTCAGCATACTCTTTGTTAACTCTTCGATAAGAATATCCTCAGTGTGCTTTCTCATTTCCCGGTCATTCTCATTAAAATAAATCCTGTATTGATTCGGAATAAGAGTCCTGCCTCCTATAATATCCTTATTTGCTTCCATTGCCCTGCACAATTTCATTGAAATTACATGATAAGGTATCCGGTCCGGGATTTCATAAGATGATATCTCTGAACTTGATCCTGGTTCAGGGGCAGGAAGACGACTAATCATGAGTTTGAGCTGTTTAAGCATTGTTTTCTCTCTAAACTTTCTATAAGATTGCTGTTCAACAGTAAATGATTCTGTACTACTTATACTTTGTAGCTTTGTCTTTAATGACTTTTCTGATCTCGTCTATGTTCTCGTCGGAATAGATCCTCCATTGCCTCCAATCTCTGTTGACACGTGATATCTTCTTTTCAGCTTCCCATTTAAAAAGGGTTTTTTTTGTAACGTCAAACATATTGCAGACATCATTTGCATAATATGTTTTCTTGTCTTTTTTCTTAGCAGCCATTTATGTTTCCTTTCTTCAATAATTACCATAGTTACTATAGTTGATATACGCAATATAGTATTATTTGTTCCATTGTCAAGAAAAAATTTCAAATAATTCAAAATTTCTCCTTTTTTCTCATAATAAAATCAAACGTTTTTGTTGTTATTATTGTGTACAAGTGTTAACTTGCGTAACGAAAATATTGATCTTATGATCACTTTCTAACAGAACATGGTTATCGGGATTATTAGAAAGATTGTGCTTTATTACCAGAATTCCCGATAGAATGCTACAGGAAATATTGATTTGGAACTGCTGACCTTAACTGTACTCGTTGGGACATTTGTTGTTACTGCGCTATATTTTAAGCTGCCGATAGGCGTATCCCTTGCAATATCATCAGTACTTGGAGCTCTTGTTGCCGGAGCCGGTTTCCCTGTTAGGCATCTGGTTGAGGGTTCATTCGCATATTTTGATCCTATCCTTATTATAGCAACGGCGATGATATTCATGGAAGTTATCAAGGAATCCGGTCTTCTGGGTACGATCAGCAGGCTTCTCATTGAAAAATTCTATAATCTTCCACTTCTGTTCCTGATCCTTGTTACACTCTTCATTATGTTTCCCGGAATGATCACCGGTCTTTCCAGTGCATCGGTTCTTACGACCGGAGCAATTGTCAGCCCGGCTCTTATCATGCTTGGGATCCCCAGGGTTAAGGTAGGAGCGCTTATAGCAATGGCTGCAATTTACGGAATGATTGCCCCCCCGATAAACGTGCCTGTTATGATAATCGGCGGTGGAGTAGATATGCCGTATATAGGATTTGAACTGCCGCTTCTTTTTGCGACTATACCTCTTGCATTCTTCTCATCAATATACTTCGGGTATAAGTATCTCAAGAACATAGATATTGAAAAAATCAGGGATAAACTTCCAGAGTCCCATTATGAGCAATACGGAATAAGGCTTTATATCCCGCTCTTTTTAATAATCATTCTGATGCTGGGTATCAGGATATTCCCTAATTACTTTCCCGCTTTAGGCACCCCTCTGATTTTCGTGATAGGTATAATTACAGGGATGTTTTCCGGAAAGAAGATCAATATTATCAGAATGACGAAGAATGCCATGAAAGATGCACTGCCGGTAATGGGAATTCTTGTCGGTATAGGTATGTTCATCCAGATTATGACACTGGTAGGAGTCCGCGGTTTTCTCGTTGTTAACTGCCTGAAACTCCCTTCTGTTCTTCTTTATATCGGTATAGCTGTAAGCATGCCGATATTCGGTGCAATTTCTGCATACGGTTCTTCATCTGTACTGGGAATTCCGTTTCTGCTCGCGCTGCTTGGCAGCGACGAGATAATCGTAGGTGCCGCTTTATCCTTGATAGCTTCGCTCGGAGACTTGATGCCCCCGACTGCGTTGGCCGGCATTTTTGCTGCGCAGGTTGTAAAAATCAAAAATTATTTCAGCATACTTAAGATATGCTTATTCATCGCTCTTATTACGGCAATATACGGCATTTTAATGATCATATTCGCTAATCCGCTTGGTAAAATCTTATAGGCAGGATCATGTATTTCATAATCTACTGGTTTATAGCCCTTTACGTAGGAATTTTTGTGTTGACCGATTTGTTAAAGGAAAAGCAGCTGAAACATCAAGTCACTGCTTTTATCGTTATAATTCCATTTATACTCAGGATACTTTTAATAAAATGAGCAAAGACCAGATATTTAGGAACTGTTTATTCATAGTCCTTACCATAATAATATGCATATATTCGTTTGCGAAATTCGGTGAGATGGAAGAAGAGTATCCGATCTATCCGGGTGAGAATGTAGAGATAGTAAGGTTAAGCAATTATTTTGATGGTATTAAGGGTACGAACGCTGACACGGATGTATATATTTACGGTGGACAAGAAGATGGAGGATCGGCTCTGATTCTGGGAGGAACACATCCGAATGAGCCTGCAGGATTCATAACGGCTGTATTGCTCATTGAAAGATTAAAGGTTAATAAGGGCAGGGTTATTATAATCCCCAGAGCCAATAACAGCGGATTTACGTGTACCGATCCGCAGGAAGGTGTCCCGCAGGAATTCAGAATTGAAACGTCGGATGGTATAAGGAAATTCCGTCATGGCTCAAGATTCATGAATATTCTCGATCAATGGCCTGATCCTGAAGTATATTTGCATTATCCGTCGGGACAGAAACTTTCGGGAAACGAAAGAAGGAACCTGAACAGGTCTTACCCCGGAAAACCTGATGGTGTACTGACAGAAAAACTCGCCCATGCTATTGTTCAGTTAATCAATACCGAGAGAATTGATATATCAATCGATCTTCATGAAGCATCGCTTGAATATCCTGTTATCGACGCCATAGTCGCGCATGAACGATCAATGGATGTCGCAGCCATGGCTCAGATCGATCTTCAGATACTTGGAATTGACTATAATTTGGAGCCTTCACCTGTGAATTTCAGAGGATTCAGCCACCGGGAATGGGGAGACTATACGGAAACAATGCCGTTCCTGATTGAATCTGCAAATCCGATCCAGGGAAGGATGAGAGGAGAAACCACAGAAGAGCTTTTGCTCAAAGGGTATGACAAGTACTATGCCGAAGCATCAGAGCTGGGGCTTCTATACACACCCTACCCAGCTGAAGGTATCCCCCTTGAGGTTCGAACAGGCAGGCATCTTGAAGCTATAAAAATACTAATCTCAACTTTTTCGCTATTAAATCCGGAAAAGGAGATCGGATTCAGTGATCTTCCGTCATACAGTGAGATTATTGAAAATAAATTAGGATATTATTTAAAAACAGGGCGTTAGAATAGTAATATATTGGAGGAATTCATGAAAAGGATATGTGACTATATAATAATACTATTTATACTTATAGGTTTTACAGCCACCGGTTTCAGTCAGGACATGAAATTAGAGGAACCTGTACTCCTGACTGCGGCCGGCCAGAGCGCTGATATCAAGATAACAGATATATTACTGAAAAGAGCAGGGATAACCGCCAATGTTGTTAATCTTGCGGAGGTTAAGGATCTTACTGATATAAAGACACTTATAATTGTAGCCGGTGGAAGCTCCAAAGGCCTCGGAGCTGCAAATATTGATAAGGATAAAGAACTGGAAAGGATATCAAACCTGGCTGAAGCTGCAAAGAAAGAAAACATAAAGACACTCACACTTCATATCGGTGGAAAAACAAGGCGTGGAAAATTATCAGATCCCTTCTGTGAAACAGCCGGTAATGCTGCCGATCTTCTTATCGTTACAAAATCCGGAAATGAGGATGGTTTCTTCACCAAAATTGCCGCCGCAAAGAAGATCAATATCCATGAGATTAAAAACAGTCCGGAAATGATACCCATCCTGACTGGATTATTCGAAAAAAAATAGCCTAACTAATACAACTTAAGATAGATCCGGGAGCAATAATGCGAAAATTTATCTTAATAATACTATCAGCCTTTTTAATATTCGGCTGCACCAAAGGACAAAAGGCCGATTATAAATGGACTTTTGAGAATGCCGAATCAGAACATGGAATGGTGGCCTCAGCCAGCCCTCTTGCATCTGAAATCGGTATTGATATTCTAAAAAACGGCGGGAATGCTGTTGATGCTGCTATAGGTATTATGCTGGCGCTGAATGTGGTCGAGCCGAACGCGTCCGGGATTGGCGGAGGCGGATTCATGATGATAAAAATGAACAATGTTGACCGGCCTGTTATGATCGATTACCGTGAAACTGCGCCTGGAGCAGTAGATATTGACTATTATTATGATGAAAAAACCGATTTCAGGCAGGTTACAAGTTTAGGATACAGATCGATATGCACACCCGGCGCTCTGAAAGGTTACGACAATGCGCTTAAAAAATACGGTTCGAAAACTCTGGCGGAAATACTTGGACCTGTAATTGAACTGGCCGAGAACGGTTTTGAGATTAGTGAGAAATTCGGGGCAATGATAACCGATCACTATGATACAATTTCTTTGAATGAATATACATCTGCACTGTTCTGCAATGAAGGTATACCAAAGCTTCCAGGTGAGACTTTTACTAATAAGGATCTGGCCGAGACCTTCAGGCTGATCGCCCGGAATGGTGTTGACGAGTTCTATACGGGTAATCTTGCACAGGAACTATCTGGAGAAGTCAGAAAAAACAACGGTTATCTTTCTGTCGATGACCTGAAAAATTTTGATGTAAAGATCAGAACACCCCTTAAAGGAAATTATAATGGATTTGAGATATATTCTCCTGCCCTTCCAAGCGCAGGGGGAATGCAGATCATACAGATGCTGAATGTGCTCGAAAACTTTGATTTGAAAAAGTTGGGACACAACTCCCCTGAATACATTCATCTGCTTGCCGAGGTATTCAAACAGTCTTTCACGGACAGATACGAATACGCAGGTGATCCTGATTTCGTCGACACCCCTGTTAATGATATCATCTCAAAAGATTATGCAAAAAAAATAAGTGAGAAATTCACTCCGGGTAATGCAGGTAAGGATAATACACCATTTGGGAAAAAGGACGAAAGTATCAGCACATCGCATCTTTCCGTAATCGACAGTGATGGAAATATAGTCGCAGCTACTCAGACCATCAATCATTTCTTCGGTTCGGGCGTGGCTGTCCCCGGAAGAGGTTTTCTGCTGAATGATGAGATGAACGACTTCGATCCAAATAAGATCAGTCCTAACCGAATAGAGCCTTTCAAGAAACCGCTAAGCAGCATGGCGCCCACTATCATATTGAAAGACGGAGAACCTTTTCTTACAATAGGAACTCCCGGCGGCACAAGAATAATTACGGCACTCGTCCAGATTATCATCAACCTGGTTGATTTCGAAATGTCGATAGACCAGGCTATAGAGGCCCCCAGAGTACATGCTGTAAGAACAAGGCTGTATATTGAAGGTTCAATTGAAGAATCTACGATAGAGACCTTGAAATCCTTTGGTCATCCGATTGATGTAAAAGGTGTCAAGGACCTCTATTTCGGCGGTGCTCAGGGCATTGTGAGAGATCCTGCTACCGGCAAACTCACAGGAGGAGCTGACTCGAGAAGGGACGGTTTTGCAATAGGACATTAATACGGTAATTAGTATTTGAAAATTGGTATTTAGGGATAAAAACAGCCTCCTGACAACAGGAGGCTGTTTTTATTTACAGGGGATAAGAGAATACACATCATGCAGATTATGTTCTATTCATATGTCACAATTATCAAGACCGATTGTCTATAGCTGAAATCAACCGCAAATTATTCTTAATTGAGGTCCGGCATGAAGAATTATCTGGCAATAATTACTCTTTCCTGTGTATTGTTTCTTTCAATAGCTATTAATGCGCAAGAAAAGAATTATGTACTTGAGAAGAAAGATGGAGTATCTTATATCAACAATCTTCACCCTCTCTGGGAAAATGAACCTGAGATTAAGCTTGAACTGGAAGGTTATCTTGGTGAATTCGATTCTGAAAATGAAGACTACCTATTATTCAAACCTGTAGACATCGATGCAGATTCTGATGGCAATCTGTATGTTCTGGTACAGGGTGATAAATGTATTCAAAAATACGGACCTGATAAAAAATTCGTTAAAACTATCGGCCAGGAAGGACAGGGTCCGGGTGAATTTTCCATGCCGGATGAGATCGACATTGGAAAAGACAATACTATTTATGTAGTTGACTTCGGTAACGCCCGTGTCGATCAATTGTCGCTTGAAGGTGATTATCTGAGATCAATCAAATTCAAACGGTCTTATGTTAACATGTTTCGCACTCTTAATACCGGGGAGATCGCGATGCAAAACCTGGCAACAGAGAGTATATACCGATTCAGGCCGGAAAAAGGCAGAGAATCCAGGCTGCCCCAGATCAATATATACAGCGGTGAAGGAAAACTCGACAGGAAGATCGGAGCGGGGATCGTATATAAGCCCGACAAGGATTGGAGATCGGGTTTGAACAGGATCTTTTTTACTGTTGACAAAGAAGATAATATTATTGTGGCAAGTATTTGGAGAAACCGTCTGGAAAAGTACCGCCCGGACGGTACAATGATATTCCGGACGAACCGTCCGATAGATCCGGATAACGGGATCGAGGAGCTGAGTAAAAAATCCGATAAAATGCTTGTTGACGTAGATGTTGATGATAAGGGCAGGATATGGCTTCTGTCGAAGAAATACCGGATTGCGCGGAATAAAGAAGATTATGAAAAATTGAAAATTCTCGATCCATATGAGGCAAAAACAGATGCTTTCATACTTTATCTGTATGATAAGAATGGTGTTTTGCTCCACATTTACCAGTTGGATCATTTCGTGAACGGGATCCGAGCTATCGGAGATAAAATCTACATTGTAGATACTAACTATACAATGAGGTTCTTTATATATAATATCCTAGAGGAATGATATACTCTTCGTTCCCGTTATACTAAAACTGATATATGGCTCCTTCAGTTATCTAACGTAACATCAGATTCAACTGCTAAATGAAAGAGAGAGAACTGCCTATTTGATATTTCACAAATTCAGATTGCCAGTTTCTTAATGATCTCAACTGCCTGTACAAAACCTGCACCTTCCTGCCTTTTAACAACGGAGAAGAAATCACACTTCAGACAATTATGGTGCTTCATCGCAAAAGATCCCTGCATTTGTCCGCCGCATAGGGTTCCTGTTATGGCCCAGCACGACCGGCCGCCATTCTTTCCGCGGTTTACTCCGTGAACCTTATTCTCTATAGCTGCGGGGCATACTCCCAGTTCGGATACTTTAGCTCCTCCCGGCTCTCTGCCGCATTTCGTGAATTCCCAGCAATTTTGAGACATGTTTTATCCTTTCGTTCTATACGGATTTCAGTTGGCTCTGCAAAAAGTATACAGAATACCGGAAAAATACAAAATAGGTCAAAACCTTAATTTAATATAGGTTCTTGTCCTATACTGGGTAGTTAATTGTCTTAAATGGGAAGCAGGAACAGTGTATGGATATGTTTTATGATATAGAAGGAGAATATAAAACCGCTCCCTGGAACTGGGAGCGGTAAAAGTTGTACGCCCAGGAGGAGTCGAACCCCCAACCTTCTGGTCCGTAGCCAGACGCTCTATCCAATTGAGCTATGGGCGCAAAGAACTATAAATTTATGGAAATATTTCATTAAAGTCAATAGGCATAAAACCGGATTTCATTCAAATGACCGATAATTAGATATTATACCTTGATCTGCTATCGGGATGGATGAAAAGTCTTTTTAAGTGATTTTAATAATAAAGCCAGTAACAAAAAGACTCCGAGGAATAGTATAACTGTCGGAGAACTCGGTACATCCATGTTCCATGAGAGGTATAATCCGCATATCGTGACCAGTGAACCAATTACCCAGCCTATCAGGATTCTTGAAAACCATTTATCAGTAAACAATGCCGATATACTGGCTGGGATTATCAGGAATGCAAAAACCGTAAGTATCCCTCCCACCTCAACTGAATGGACCACTGCTAAACCGAAACTGGCATAGAACAGGAAATCCCACAATGGGCTGTATTCCGATGTTCCGTCGTTGTACCTATCTGTCAGAGAAAGGAATTTCCTTCGAAAAGTATAGTGAAATATCCCGACTATAGAGAAGACTACTGCCAACTCTATAATCTGTTCCCATGAAACCCATAGGATCGCTCCCTCCATCATCTCTTTTACATGAACATCACCTCCCGCCATTGTGTCGAGTAATATAACTGAACCGGTTGCCGCAACCGCATAAGCGATACCGATAAGCGATTCCAGGGGGATTGGAAGTTTCTTGCTTTTCAAAAATGTGAATACAGCTGCTGCTATTATTACAAATACAAGTGACAGAAGATATGCCATCATACCTTCATCTCCGTGAGTATGTCCGGTATGGTCATGTTCAAGTTCATGCAGAATTACTGAGAAAGTCCCGCCAAGAGCTGCTATCTGTGCGAGGGCTATATCTATGAAAATTATCTCCCGTTTAATAACGTGTATTCCGAAATATATGTTTATCCCTATCAATAACATACAGGCAACGAAAGGGGGTAACATGAATTCTAAAGCTGTCAGCATCTTTTCTCCGGGATTAAACGGTTAAACTGTTTTTATTCACTGCTATTTTGACTAATGCCAAAACAAATACCATTATCCCTAACAGGCAGACTATTGCAGGGCCGTTTGAAATATTCATATGATATGAAATGAATACCCCTGCTATTGATCCCAGTATCCCTATGATCCAGCTCCAGATAAACCTTTGTTTCCAACTGCTTGTAAATAGTGTCGCTATTGCTGTCGGTGCAATAAGTAGAGTAAAAACCAGGAATATGCCGCCTATAGGAACAGACCTTACAACTACCAGGCTGAACGTAATGTAGAATAACAGTTCATATAATCTAATCCTTTTTATTGAGAATGGCAGGTTCTCTTTCGATTCCGATATCTTAATAAACGGTTTTCTGAAGAAGAAATGAATAATTGCAATTGCCAGAAATAGAATGAAACACGAAAACACCTTGTCCCACGTTACCCACAGAATATTGCCTGTGATAGTCTTTGAGATGAAATTTGAACCTCCCGGGATCTTCTCAGCAAGCAGCATCGCAAGCCCCAAACCCAAACCATATATTATACCGATTATTGCCTCCTGTGGGACAACCTGTTTTTCAAATTTTGTCAGAGCAAAAACTGAAATAATTAACAGAGTAAATAACAGGCTTACCAGTTCTATTGTCATTGTATCTTCTGTAAAACCCATCAGAAGACCGACCATTGTCCCCAGGGCAACAATCTGGGCTAGGGCTATATCAATGAATATGATTCCTCTGGTCAGGATATGGTTCCCGAAATAGCTGAGTATACCAGCCATCACAACACAACCTGCAATAGGAGCAGAAAGAAAAAGAATGGTGTCAATCATATTTCACCTTGTTATTTAATATTCTCCAGAACGTGATCGATCCAGAAATCCATCATTTGAAAATTATCGTTGATTCCTTCAGCAGCGCCTACATATAACGGCATGAATAATGCTTTGATCCCGGTTTTGTCTTCTATCATTTTAGGAGATTTCTTTTCGAAGTAACTGGCAACCAGCATTAGTTTCAGATCCTGGTCCTTAATAAGCTTAATCATCTTCTGGACATGTCTTGCAGACGGAGGAATTCCAGGTTTCGGTTCAATATATCCGGCAATTTCCAAACCGAAAGTATCCACGAAATATGCCCAGTTTTTGTGATAGGCCATAACTTTCTTTCCTCGAAACGGCAGGGCTTTCTTCAGCCAGCCACCAAGCATATCCTGAAGTTTCTTACCCTGATAGTCCCTCCCCAGGAAAGTAAACAACGTTTTATTTTCAAGCATCTTTCCTAATGATTCTCCTCCGAACAATTCAACCAGTTCATCTCCAAACAGAGACCGATCAACCTTGTCTATAAATGCATCTCTCCGGGCAATATAGAAATCGCTGTTGGAGGGATCTATCTTCTGGAGACCTATAGCAATATTACGAGCTACTACCTTCCATTGCAGAGGCCCGGTATTGATATGAGGATTTCCCATTAGATGTATATCTCCCTCAGTCCTGTCTGCTTTTTCAACTTTCTGCAGGACATTCACACCGTCAGAAGCCGATACAAATCCAATTTCACCGTCCATTATTTTCCTGTTTCTCGCTTTATCCAATAGTGTTGTTGACCATACTTCAAGATCCATCCCGGTGGTGATCCACATATCAGCATTTCTCAGCATCATTGCGAAACTTGGTTTTGGAGGTACAAAATGGGGATCCTGCTCCCCAGAGGCTATATAATGGATTTCTGCATTATCGCCGGTTATGAATTCTGCAATTGTGGCATAGTCAGAGAAGGAGCAAACAATCTTCAACTTTTCGTTTCCACTTTTTCCACGCCCTCCTCTATGCCTGTTACGTTCTCTCTGGGCAAATACCGGTGATACAGCCATTGCAGTAATTATCAATGTAATTAATACCGATATATATCTTTGTATTTTCATGTCTACTCCTGTTTAAGACTATAAAACATCTAATTTATATTCTGTTTCGCCGGTTTAATATTTTTCATGTTTATGAGGTCCCATAGCCCAGTTGACCTGTACAATGAATGTGTGGTCTTTCGGAAACGGTCCGTTATACCTGAGCAGGTTTGAAAATTCTCTTTTAGAATACTGATACTGGAACCTGATAAATACGAAATCACTTTGCCAGTAATCAGCTCCACCTGTAAATGCCCATTCATCCTGGTCGCTGTCGTATGGCAACTGCGAATAATCAACTCTGCCCATGAGCCACCATGACGCATTTATTTTATTCTGAAGCGATGAGTAGAATCCCATGCTGTTGATTGGATCACCCTGAGTCTCTCTTCTGCTGAAAATCACCTCGGTTTTCCAGTCAACTGTCCGGTACTTCGATCTGCCGGCAGGCAACCATTTCAGATTGAAAGCGAAGTTACCTATATATGACCTGTACTCTTCTGCGGGATCGTTATAGCCGGTAACACCTCCAATACGCCATTCGAAGAAAGTATCTTGAGTAAGATCGTAAAATGTTGTAAGGTTTGTAACATACAATAAATTATGCTTTCCACTGTCAGTAAAACTATTACCTGTTCCTCCGCTTATAACAGTCAGATCCAGGCTTGAAGCATCAGACCAGAACAGCCTCGGCAGGAGAAAATTACCGGCAAGTCCGAATCCGCCCATGTTACCATTGCTGAACATGTTCGACAATACTTTAGGCCTGTCAAACTGGGGCAAGGCGTGATCATGATAGCGGTTCAGAATACCCCACTCCGCGTTGAACAGCCCGGCCTTCAGGTTCATCCCCAATGGTAGGTTCAGCCAGTCCATGTATGCTTCTTCGATGCTTATTTCTGTCTCAGTGACCGATATGAATGTTTTGCCCCGGGTAAATGGATCCAATGGAGCAACAAGGGTCAGCTCCAGCTCTCGTAAGTAGAAATTGTTATTTCCGTATGAAAACTCCCCGGGATCTTTGATGAAATCTGCATCTTCGGTACTTATTGCTCCAAAGAAATCACCTGAAACGCTTATATTGGGATTAAGGCCCGACTGCTGCCTTACACCGGTGCGAAATTTTTTACCGACTCCCGATTTCTCTTCTTTTTCAACCGTCTGGAGCCTTGATGCTTCCTCAAGAAGTTTTTGAAGTTCCTCTTCCTGCTCCTTCTGCTCCATGACTTTCTTTATATCATTGATCAGGCTTTCAAGCTCTTTTAACTTCAGCTCATGTTCTTTCTTTAATATTTCGAGCTGTTCTTTCAGCTGCTTGATCTCGTTATTATTCTCTTTCTCCTGGGAGATTGCAGTACCTGTCCCAACCGCGCAGAAGAATAATACGTAAAACAATATAATAATTGATCGAATTTGCATTTATTATCCTCTCTTAAATTCTAAAAGCTGCAAAAGTGAATCACTGCATGAGCGACTGCATGCAGATAATGAAATAAATCTTATTTTTACGAAAGTGATTATATTAGAGGAGGACCACGCAAAAACGGGAGAAGGTAAAAACTCTCGGAATGAATTAATTGTCCAGGTTTAAATAAAAGATCCTGATGATCTAAAATGCATCCATTGCAGACCGCCGAATTATCTTCAAATACTGTGGTAAGCAGATCGCATACCAGGCAAATACCAATATGCACCTGATCGATATGCTGATCGGATTTGATCTCAAGGTTTTGAAGCTCACCTTTACCGAATATCTCGAAAAGATAATAGTCTCTTCTTGAGATATCAGCAGTCAGGTTGTGAAAGATCGGCAACTGGATTACAATCAGAAATAACGTATAATAAAAGATATATCCTAAGGAGATTCTTTTTTTTGTTTTTAGATCACAATACGTCATTTCAGATCTTGATTTAAAAAAAATTCAAGTTAACCATACATATTATAGTATTACCAAGAACAGTAAATATTCAATTTAATATAAAAAACCCGGTATTTCCATTAGATTATTATCTTTTATCATCTAAAATAATTTTAGAATTTTATTTTTCAAGTATTTATACTAAATTAAGCTAATGATGTTTCCTGCTCAAAATGACAAGAGATAAACTATAGTTGATAAAGAGTATACTGCATTTGAAGAACCTATTCTATATAGTTATTTTCTCCGGAATAATCTGCGGCTTTTTTGTACCGTATTTTGATTTTTTTATTCCTGTTATACCTTTTTTTATCGGAACAATGTTATTTCTGAATTACCTGGATATTAATCCGGATTGGAATAAACTGATCAGAAAGGAGCTGTTTATAACTATATTCCTTTCTGTATTTTTTATGCCACTGCTCGTTTACCACGTTCTGTCGACAGGTCTGGCCGATGAATACAGGATGGGACTATTTCTGACGGCTATCGCCCCATCTGGAATATTGATGCTAATCTTCGCAAAATTTGTCCCCCACAAAGATTATAACCTGATAATCAGCAACTTTCTGATACTGCAATTCGGAATAATTTTTTATCTGCCCCTAATGCTGGAATGGGTTGTTGGATCCTCTGTACATATCGAATCATCACGCCTTTTCATGCAAACTGCAGCGATCATCCTTATACCTTATGTTATAAGCATCCTTACCCGGCGTTTCCTTAAAAGCTCAACGTTAAAAAAATCAGTTAATGCTGCAAAAGGCGTTATTCCGGTAATGGTGTTCTTGATAATAGCATCTTCCATAAACGGTGTTGCGGAAGAAATAAAATGGGATTCAAGCCTGATAAACATTATGATTATTACATTGTCCATCTTCCTGATCCAGGGCGGATTAGCATATCTCTCTGGTTATTTTCTGGGTGACAGGAGTATCAGGAATACGATGTGTCTTATTTCCTCTTCCCGTAATATTCAGCTGATCCTTGGAATAGCAATAATAAATTTCCCGCCCCTTGTTGTTGTACCGCTAGTATTCGGAATATTTTTTCATCACCTTACAAATGCATTATGGCTATGGCTGTTTAGGAATTAGTACATCAACAGAAAAAATCTTAATATTCTTATCTATAAAACTTGACAAAAAATATTTAAATGAGTATATTTTAGGTCTCTGATAAATTATCAGGGCGATTAGCTCAGTTGGTTCAGAGTGCCTGCCTTACAAGCAGGAAGTCACTGGTTCGAATCCAGTATCGCCCACGAATTTAGAGTGCTTATAAGGACCCTTGGTGTAGTTTGGTTAACACGCCGGCCTGTCAAGCCGGAGATCGCGAGTTCGAGTCTCGTAGGGTCCGCGCGAATGCTAAGAAGTCCTTTCACCAGGAAGGACTTTTTTCATTTTTTATCAGGATCGGGGAAAGCTTTAGAAAGCAAATTCAGGTAGGTTGTTTCAATTCTTCCCCCTTTGTTCTCGGCAATCCGCAATTCTTTCCAGGCAAGATCAAATTTTCGTTGAAGAAAATAGGTTTTACTGAGGATGTAGTGCGCATTTGACTCCTCAGGATCAATACTTATCAGTCTAAATAAGAATTCCTTTGCCAGATCATACTTTTTTAAACCCAAATACGCTTTACTGACTGTGTTAAGCATGTATGTGTTATTCGGCTCCTTCTGAAGCCCGTGAATGCAAATATCAACTGCTTTTTGAAATCTCCCCTGATTACTATAAATGTGCGCCAGATTTACACTGGAACTTATATGCTGAGGATCTAACTCCAACGATTTCTTATAGGTTTCAATCGCATTATCAATTTGCTGTTTTACTAAATAATAATTCCCGAGTAAAAATCGGTATTCCGGATCCTCGGGATCAAAATTAATAAGCCAGTCTATATGTTTCTTGCTTTTATCAGGCTGGTTCATGCGGAGATATACAATTGAAAGCCTCATATTGATAATCGGATCATCCGACTTTATACTATAGGCTTTTTTGCATATATCCAGGGCTTTTTCAAATTCATTTCTATCAATATATATTTGAGCAAGTATTTTTTGTGAATTCAAGTGATCGGGTTTAATTTCAATAGACCTTTTTATATTCTTTAATGCCAGGTCATGCTGCCCAATACGATAATAACAATCTGCGATCCACGTATATAGCAGAAAATTATTCCTTTCCTCATTTAAATCCTGTAGAAATACTTTAACAGCCTCATTATACTTTCCTTCTTTATATAATTGACGTCCGACAGAGTTTATTTTTACTCCGTATCCGCTGTAACTATATATTTTTCCAGTCATTGACAGGTGACTGAGTTTGGACCTATGATTTTCTTCAAGATAACCTTTAATAAATTTGTATCCATTCTCACTGATTATTTCCTGGGCGATCTCATTCGGGTGTGAGTCATAAGGATTAACCCATAATTCCCTTGAATTCACTTTCGAACTGAATGCATTGAGATTATCAAAATATATAATAGAGTTCTTCTCAAGGATATCTGATATCATATCATGAAATTCTCTGAACTTATATTTCTGAAAATCATCCATAACGGGTAGGATCGAAACGATGAGCTCTGCATTAAATTCTTCACATGTATTTTTGATCTTCTTCAGATCTATTTCAAACAATTTTAGATTTTCTTCGCGATATAACATTCTATAGTAATCATACAGCTCATTTTTATAAAAGAATCCTTTTACCGTGCTTGAAAATATATTGTTTATATAGAAATAGAAATAGGAATTTTCTAAGAGACTTCCTGCAAACGGAAGTAGATTGATCCTGCCAATTTTTGGTTTGTCTTTTTCACCTCTTGCAAGATCGTTCAAATAGAAAGAATACAGAACAATATCTGGATTTAATCTAGAACTGCCGGTTGTAACCGATTCAACAATTTCTTTTATATTATTTCCCGGTATTGCGAAATTATTTACGCTTGCCGGGATCGAAGACTCGATAAGTTTCTTTTCAAGAATTGAAAGATGCGTTCTACTGTTATCATATACCCCTGATGCAAAGGTAAAGGAATCTCCCAGGCCAAGAATATTAATTCTGTTTTCGTAATAATATACATTCGCCTGTCTGGTTCTCTGATGCTTGTTCTCGACATGTGCTTCTAGCCACTCTCTTTGATCGAAAGAAGGGCCGACAAACCATTTGTCGTAGTCGGGTTTCAGGATTATCCTGGCACCGATTTCAAGTATAATGAAAAGTATAGTAATCGAGAGCAGTATTAACGACAGGTTTACTAAAAGGGAATTTTTATTAGAAGTACTTTTCTTCTTTAATGCCGGTGATTTTGATTGAGAAGCGGTATTGCCGTTTACCTGGATTTGAAAATTGCTTTGATTACTTTTTTTATTTTTTTGCTTACCGGTTTTCTTTTTCTTTTTATTCATAATCGCCTAAGTTATGAATTCGCTTTATGAAAAATATGAACATCATTTTGAAATATCTGAATATTGTTACTTATATCGGTAAAATCAAAGGAAATATTCAGAAGTCTAGGAATTTTTAATCATCACTATCGGATTATGTCTGGATTTTTGATTTATAAAGCTTATTTAATAATTATTTACAGGGTAATACTAATCTCTTTCAATGAGGTTTTCTTGATGATCGATGTAAAAAACTACATCTCACATGCTTATATTCCTGCAGGCAATATTACCTTGCTAATTGAAGCTTATTATCCTTCAATACTCTGTAAAAGAAAATCTTTTATGAGCCCATAATTTGAATCATCTGTACGTTGAATGTCACTAAAACAGATATTTAGTTGCTTAGATTTGCTTATCTCTAATATGAGCAGAGATGCGGGAAATAATATTTTGACTTGCATCCCGGTTATTTTTATCTTATGTTTTATACCTGTTGGACTTTTCCTTTATCGGGATACGATTCATTTTCACTTTCAAACACCTGATTTAAAATAGATGCAGATGATCATTATAATTATCTAAGGGAAAAACTAATGAAAGTAAAAAACTCATATACTAAAGAAGACCTTCTTGCATGCGGGCGCGGTGAACTGTTTGGTCCGAAAGTAGCTACTCTACCCCTTCCGGATATGCTGATGATGGACCGTATCGTCGAGATCAATGATACGGGAGGTAAATACGGAAAAGGTGAAATAATAGCCGAATTGGATATAGATCCCGATATGTGGTTTTTTAAATGTCATTTTCCAAAGGATCCCGTTATGCCCGGGTGTCTGGGCCTTGACGGTCTGTGGCAGCTGACGGGTTTCTTTCTTGGCTGGAAGGGATTTGAGGGAAAGGGAAGAGCTCTTGGAGCAAAGGAAGTAAAGTTCACCGGAGAAATACTTCCGACATCAAAACTGGTAACCTACCATCTTCATATTAAAAGACTTCTCTCGTTAAAACTGGTTATGATAATTTCTGATGGAACCGTGTCTGTTGACGGAAAGGAAATTTATACTGCAAATACTATTAAAGCAGGTGTATTTTCCTCAACTGATAAATTCTGATAGAACATAACTAAAACCCAGGATTAATAGTATTTTTAATTAAGAGAACTAACGTATGTTCACACCCGGGTACATTAAACTGGCTAAAACGGGTGAGCTCGAAATACGGGCTGACAGGTTGGAAAGTATTCTTGATGACTGTACCCTCTGCCCACATGAATGCCATGTTAGCAGACAGGATGACGAATTGGGTATCTGTAAAGCTCCGGGATCACTTTTAGTCTCCAGCGCGTTTCCCCATTATGGCGAAGAGCGGCCTCTTGTAGGCAGAAACGGCTCAGGTACGATATTCATGACATTCTGCAGTATGCAGTGCGTTTTCTGTCAGAATTCATCTATCAGCCATGATGGTGAAGGGCAGGAAATGACAAGTGGTGAAATGGCTCAAGCAATGCTAAGACTGCAGGAACTCGGATGCCATAATATAAATTTTGTTACCCCGACTCATTACATCCCCCAGATAATACGTTCAGTCTCGATCGCAAAAGAAAATGGATTAAATTTACCTCTTGTTTATAATACATCGGGATATGATTCTATAGATACTCTGAAACTACTCGACGGAATAATAGATATCTATATGCCTGATGCAAAATTTTCTGAAAATTCCATTGGTGATATGTATACCCGGGCAGTGGACTATGCGGAAAGGATGTTTGAAGGATTGAAAGAGATGCACGGACAGGTCGGGGATCTGATAACAAACTCAGATAATATTGCAGAGAGAGGAATGCTGGTCAGGCATCTGGTTATGCCGGGAAACCTTGGCGGGACAGACAGGATCATGAAATTTATCGCAGATGAACTGAGTAAAGATACATATGTTAACATCATGGGGCAGTACAGGCCATGCTATATAGCGCACAATTACCCGGAATTATCTCACACACCCTCCGGTCAAGAAATGCGCAAAGCAAGGGAGATCGCCCGGAACTATGGCCTCCACAGAGGATTCTAAAAGGAATTATTGATTATGCCTACACCTGAAAAAATAATAGAGCTTCTTGGTCTTAAGCCGCTCCCTGAAGAAGGCGGATATTACAGAGAAATATACAGGTCGGATGAGATCATCAGCAAAGAAAGTCTGCCGCCTAGATACGGAAATGCAAAAGCGTTCTGTACAGCAATATATTATCTATTGACGCCAGATATCTTTTCCGGAATTCACAGGATAATCAGCGATGAAGTCTTTCATTTTTACCTGGGAGATCCTGTAACAATGCTACAGCTCTTTCCTGACGGTTCTTCAAAAATAATAACTTTAGGGCAGGATATAGACAAAGATCAGAACCTGCAGGTAACCGTACCTCGAAATACCTGGCAAGGAGCGTTCCTCAATGACGGCGGCAGCTTTGCCCTGATGGGCACAACAGTAGCACCGGCATTCGATTTTTCCGACTTCGAGACCGGTAAACGCGATGAATTGATAAATAATTATCCTGATCAAAGAAGCCTTATTACCAGGCTTACAAGATTACTATCCGGCAGTGAACGGCAATGAAAAATGGAATTGCACTATCTTCCAATCACTATTTGATTTCTTCATTACACCCGAAAACCTGACACCGTATCTCTGGAATTTATTACCCTGAACAGTAAAATCGATATCCAGTATCTCTCTGAAAAATGCTATTGCTCCCGATTCGTGAATCTCTACTACCCTGTTCCTGGATGTCGTTTTAATATCGGCAGCAACCTCGAACATAACCTTCATATCTTTCTCGAAATCGATATAGCTATTCCATATCTCATTTTCTGCAAGACCGAAACCGGTTATAAAACCGGTATCCGAGAAAATACTGAAGAATAATTCTTCATCCTCATTCGCAGAAGCCGTATCATAAGTATCCAGAACGGAGTTCACCTGAGCTTCTTCATCTACAAAACTGACATCCAGCGTACAGGATAATGTCAACAGAATAACAGACAGCCATAATAATATTCTTCTCATTTTATACCTCTGGTTGAATGTATTATCAAGAAGATATTATAAACAGTCATTGTTTCAAGCGCATTTTTTAATCGTGGTATCTGAAGGACAGGCTGAGTTTTGTCCTGTATGCAATTATCTTCCCTTCCTCGATCTTAAGATCCATATTCGTTACTTCTGCGATCCTCAGGTCTTTAAGTGATTTCCCTGCTGTTTCTACAGCCTTGTTTGCAGCATCCTCCCACGATTTTTCACTTGATCCAACCAGCTCGATGACT
>JANQEH010000026.1 GCA_028278455.1 bacterium | reverse complement strand
TCAAGGTGAGAAAGGCATGACAGTTACTGGAACCGAACTCCTCCCGAAACCCGGGAACGCTATAACGAGACCTGCCGGGAATAATGCCAGCCCTGATCCAAATGACCAGAATATAATGTTAGCGGATGTTGACGGACATGTCATGAAGAAAGGAAATACTATTATTGTTGATCCGGTCTTTATTGTCAAAGAGAATGTTGATTTTGCTACCGGTAATATTGACAGTGATAGCTCTGTAGTGGTTAACGGGGATGTCAAGGCAGGATTCAAGATCAAAGCTAAGTATGATGTCGAAATATCAGGTTTCGTTGAAGATGCTGAAATCGAGGCTGGCGGAGATGTTCTTTTGAAAGCGGGATTTGGTGGAAAAGGTGATGGAATCATTAAAGCAAAAGGTAAAGTATATGCTAAATTCTGTGAAAATCAATCTGTGATATCTGAGCAGGATATTGTGTTCTGTGAATACATTATGCATTGCAGGGTAGAAACAAAAGGAAAACTAGATGTTACTGAACAAAAAGGCCTGATAATCGGAGGAGAAATTTTCGCACAAAAAGGTGTAGAAGCAAATATTATAGGAAATCCCAGCTATACACCCACTAAAATAATCACAGGTGTAAATAGGGAAGCGCAGGAAAAACTCGAGGAGAAAAAAGCTGAACTGAAAACAGTCCAGGAAAAACAAAAATCCATTGAGAAAGCTCTTGAATTAATGATGGCCAAGAAACTGGCGAAAAAAGAATTGACTGACCAGGATAAAGAATTATTTGCAAAACTTAAAAAAGCAAAAGTTCAGCTTGTTGAACAGGAAAAAGATATCCAGGGTGGATTTAAAGAATTGCTGGAGGAAACAAAGAAATACAAAGATGCAGTTGTAACAATCAATACTGCCGTATATCCTAGGACCTTCATAAGAATTTATGACAGACAGGTAGAAATCGAAGAAGAGTATCCAACTATAGAGTTTAAATATACCGATGAGGGGATTGTTAATGACAGGGATTCTGCTCCTGATAAGAAGACAGAAAATGCAGATTAGATACTAAAAATTGAAATCCAGATTTATGCTTATATCTCTGGCTTGAGATATCCGAATCTATCCTCAAAGATCTTAGACGTAGTATTTGGTGGTTTTAATTCCGAAATATCGACTTCATCGGTAAGCAGCCCGCTTTCCATAAATCTGAATTTGTCGACATGCTTTTCTATATCCGTCATTTGTGAACTGCAGATCAGAACAGTTTTATTACGCTCTTTCAATTTGTCAATGAATCCGGTCATCCAGACAATATCAATCTCTCCAATACCTGACGAAGGATCGTCAATCAATAATAGTTCAGGATTTGTCAGCAGTGAAGCTGCAATTGTTAATCTCCTTAACTGACCTTCTGTAAATGTTTTGACTTTTTTCATAATCCAGGTACTTAGAGAAGTCTCCTCTATGACTCTATCGATCTCAATAGAGACACGGTTTTCCGGTACACCGTTCAGATATGCAGTTCTTTGAAGTATACTCCTGGCAACCTGATAACCTTCAAATTCCGGCTCAGCTGGGAAATAACCTGTTTTCAATCTTGCACCAGCTTCAGAGTGAGACTCTCCGAAGATCTCTATCAGTCCTGATTCTGCCTCGACTGTACTATTCAAAACGTTTAATAGTGTAGTCTTTCCGGAATTTTTCCTCCCGAATATTCCATATACTTCACCTTTTTCTATATCGAGATCGAAAATGTCCAGAGCTTTTATCTTTTCCCCTGAAGCTTCATCAACAAAGCTAACAGAAAGATCCCTGATTTTCAGGGCAGGTTTTATAATGTTTTCCATGTTTTCAAAATGCCTATACTTTTTGACTTTGCTATCTATTCTGTTTCATATCTACCGCAGTACACTAACACAGCACCTCGGATACGCCTACCGTTACCTATGTTTCGTCATACTTTATTCCAATAACAGCAATTACCCCGATCTCCTCCGCGTGGATCATCATCACCTTATAAACGTCAGCAAGAGTTTTCTCGCATAATTCTGTGTAGAAAATGATAATCCCGCCTGCTATCGTCCGGATCTTACCCAATGTGTCCCGAATATTGACTTTGATCAGACAGTTATCCCGCGGACGACAGTAAGATTCTTTATGACCTTGTACCGTTCAATACCGAAAGTGGTAGTAGTCAATAACCTATGCATTTATTTTCCTGAATTACAGTGTGTTGAATCAATGTAGTTATTAAAATTACATCATGCTATAGAAAAAATCAGACAGTATATGAATCTTTTCAGGAATTAGCAAGGACATAAAGGATCCCGCAATTGTCTTAACCTTGTAAGGATAGATATTTATATATATTATATATATACTTAATAAGTATAAATATATACTGAAGATTCGCCGATTCCTGCCGATAATATATTAACCGATTTTTTTAGAAGAAACCGCATATTTGGAAAAAGAGTTTTTACAGGAGCTTTGCATGGTTATTTGTAAAAAAGTTTCTTTTTTTGTTATTTTGGTAATTTTGCTATGCGGCAATTCTAACCTTACTGCTCAATGGAGCGCCCAGACTTCCGGAACCGCCTCAACTTTATATGATATACACTTTTTGAATTCAAATAAAGGATGGATTTCGGGTGCTAATGGGACCATTTTAGTAACAACAGATGGAGGTGACAACTGGGCAGCTCAAACAAGCGGTACAACTGAAACTCTTCATGGCTTATATATGCTTGATGCAAGCAATGGCTTCATTTCAGGATATAATGGTACGATTCTCAAAACAGTTAATGGTGGAACAAACTGGACTGGTCTTACTACGGGTACAACCAAAAACTTAACGGATATACACTTCTTCGATTCTGATACTGGCTGGGCCGTTGGGCTATCCGGATTTCTGGTTAAAACAACTGACGGGGGGACAAGTTGGGATAGCCTTGGGACGGGTGTTGCAGTTTCCCTGATGAGAGTCTATTTCGCTGATGATTTCGAAGGATGGATAGTGGGTTATAGCGGTACCATCAGATATACTGCCGATGGAGGAACAAACTGGGCTGCTCAAACCAGCGGAACTGCTCAAAACTTACAGGATGCATATTTTGTTGACAGCAATACGGGTTGGGTTGTAGGGAATAACGGTACAATTTTAAAAACCACTGATGGCGGCACAAACTGGAATGCTCAAACCAGTGGAACTACAGAAGTATTATATAATGTCCATTTTTACGATGCAAACGCTGGATGGGTCGCGGGAGCAAACGGTACTATATTGAGGACAATTGACGGAGGGACAACCTGGATAAGCCAGACCAGCGGGACTGCTAATCATTTATACTTCCTCTGGTTTAATGATAAATACCGTGGTTGGAGCTCAGGAGCTGCGGGAACAATGCTCGAACATAAGTATTTTATAAATTACACAGCATTCGGGACAAACGACAGCACAATATCCTCGGCCACTATCACCGATACGATCAAATTCACTACGACTGATACGCTTCACAATACCGATGAAATAGTGTTGACATATCCTTCCGGATTCACTTTTACAGGACCTGGAGTTGATGGTGGAAGTTCATTTACAGGAGCTGCTCCTGCTGTAGAGAGTAATTCTTCGAATGAAGTTGTTCTGAACTCGACCGGAACGGTTCCGCCCGGGAATCAAACTCTAATCCTGACCGGAGTAAATAATCCTGCATCTGCACATGGCGGAGATACACTTGTGATAGTGGCAAGAGAAAATGCAGCGGGTGACACTATCATGTTCGCGGATGCAAGTCCTGCAATACTTAATATCGTCGGTACACTGACACAGGCTGCCGCAGACAATCCGATCTCGGGTAACAGTCTCGCACAAAAAGCGAAGATCGGAGGAACTGCTATAGAGATTACTGCTTTCAAACTTGCCGCAGCAGGAGAAAATGTTACGGTTACACAGATTACTGTTACCCCGACATTTAACGGGATGCTGACAGGGGAGATCAGCAACATAGATATATATTATGACGCAGATGGTAACGGCACAGTAAACGGGGGGGAGGTATCCGTTGCAACACCTGCTGATGATGCCGGATCAGGTGCTGCGGTTAATATTACCCTTAACCACACGATAACTGCGGGTGCATCGAATAATTTTATTGTTACAGCTGATATCTCAACCTCAGTCGAGACCACAGATGATATCAAGATCGATGTCAGCGCTGCATCTTCTATAATAGAAACCGGAGGAACCTCAGGCCAGGCAACGACAAAATCCGGTGGAGCAATAACCGGATTTACACATGAAGTAACAATACCATATCTAAATTTAACTGGTGTTACATTCGATATGGATACGACGGGTAATCCGGCGGATACAGTTACCATTGCATTTACAACATATGCAGCCCTTGCAGCAAATGATACAATTAAAGTTGAATTTCCGGCTACATTCACTTTCACCGGTGCAGCTGTCGATGCCGCGAATACAACTACGACAACAGGCAATAAACCTACAGTGGACAGCTCATCGGACAGTACTATCTTGCTTGTAGTACCCGGAAACATCACAGCGGGTAATCAAAGTCTAGTTCTAACAGGGATCAACAATCCATCTTCTGCTCTGAAGGATGTCGAGATCACACTGCAGACATTCAGGCAAGGGGGGCAGGATACTGTTCATTATGCCGACCAGACTCCCGTCAATTTTGATATCAGGGGGACACTGCAGCTTATGACGGCTGATTATCCAATAATTGAAAACAGGATGGACGGTCTTGCGACTGCAGGAGATACAAATGTAGTTTTAACGACTTTCCGGCTTGCAGCATTGGGAGAACAAAGCATACTTTCGCAGATCCAGGTAACACCGACTTACAAATATATGACAACTGCTGAGATTAATTTAATAGATATCTACAAGGACCTGAATGGAGACGGCTATATAGATACTAATGAACCAAGTATTGGAACTGCACCGGTTAATGATAGCGGGAGTGGAACGACTGTTGCCGTCAATGTTTCAGATACCGTTGCTGAAGGGGAAATGAATTATATGGTAGTTGCAGCGTTTACAAGCACGATTGGTGATGGAGATTCTGTCAGGATCGATGTTGAGGACAACACAAATATAACCGCTTCAGGGATAATATCTCAGGTTGCACCCTATGGAATTGGATCTGCGATAACAGGTTATTACCATAAGGCTACCCCGCCTGTGATAAATATTCTCTCTACTACGCTTACTAAATCATATTTTGGCGCTGTTACTGATCTTGAGGTTGAATTCACGACAAACCAGAACCTGGACAGCCTAAGTGATGAGATAGTGGTTATATTCCCTTCACAGCTTGACATAACAAATATCGATTTTGATAAAGATAGAACTGTTACCCGTAGTGGTCAAGATCCCTATTTTAATATCTCAGAATCATCCGGAGATACACTTGTTCTCGATATTAGGGCAGCCGAAACAAAAGGATCGCATAAACTGTACTTTATAAATATTCAGAATCCGGACTCGGTACATAATAATCTTAACCTGGAAATATATACAAGGCTTGATGATAACACACTTGTTGACAGTGTTGACCTTTCTCCGGCAAGGTTTGATATTGTAGGTAAACTATCTCTGCATGAAGCTCAAAATCCTATTAGTACAAACAACTTGTCCGATCTTTCACGTACAGGGGGTACCTCAATTCCTGTTATAGCATTTCAAATGATCAGACAGAAAGAGGAGATGGATTTTTCCAGTTTTAGTCTCACTCCACATTTCACCGGTATGAGTTCAGCTGTTATCCAGAAGATCGACATATATGAGGATGTAAATGCAAATGGATCTGTTGATGCAGGTGAGAACTCTATTACAAACGGTACTGGAGATGACAACGGAAACGGCCAGATGATCGGTATCAATACACCTGGATATACTATGACAGAGGATACGATGAATTACATCGTAACTGTTGATCTGTCGTCGGGTCTTGGTATAACCGATTCATTGACAATAGTGATCCCAAGGCTCGAGAACAGCAGTATACTCGGGGCTGTTACGGGATCTACACCCTATATTTTTAAACCTGCTTTAACGGGAATAACTCATGTTGTAGAAGGTTTTGAGTTGTCAGGACTAAGCGATACCACACTCGTCGAAGGCCAGGATTTGAGTATTACACCACAATATGTTACATCGTATTCAGGTACTCCTGTCTTTTCCGAGGTCAGCTTTCCCGATTATGCCCATATAGACTCGACAACAGGTTTGTTCTTCTGGGCGCCCGAATTTGCCCAGGCAGGACTCCATGAACTCATCTATAAAGGGTACCTAAATGGGGTTATAAGTATAGATACATTTTATGTTCAGGTAGGTGAAAGCAATGTAGCAGGTACAATAATTGCGGATTCGTCTGACATCAACGGAAACACAGGCGGTACAGTCAATGCCGGGGCGAACAGTCTGTATTCCGGCCACACCATAACTATACCTCCGGGCGCTTTTACGGGGAATAAAAGCATTATCATCCGTAAACCTGACCAGTCTGTACTGCCGGCTACACAGCTGAACCAGGTACCTTCGGCAGTTGAATTTATCGTTTCCGGTGAAGGCAGTGGATATGTTTTTGACGATTCTGTTACAATTACTCTTGAATACAAGCCATTTGAGATAATGAACCGGGAAAGCAGAATGAGGATCCATCTCTGGGATGAGGTCATGGGTATCTGGAAACGCGTTAGAGGATCCCAGACCATAAATTTTTCGGCAAATACTATCAGAACAAAGATAAAACACTTTTCCGTATATGGTGTTATAGAAACTGCTGATATTACAGCAGAATATTCGATGGGGAGAGGATGGAATATGCTGAGTGTTCCTGTATATCCGGTGGATGTTACAGATCCGGAGGAACTGCTCAGTGATGATATTTATCCTTTCAGACTCCAGGAGTATAATTCTAATATATACTTCTACAGCGAAACAGAGAGTAAATGGATAGTTCCTGATATAATTGATAACGGTATCGGCTATATAATTTACGGTTTTTTCAATACCCAGATCGATATTGAGGGCGCGAACGAATATTCGGATGTAAATCTTGAGCTTTCTTATACTGGCAGCAACGGTTGGCACCTCCTGGGTAATCCATATGTTGAAAGTATTAGTTGGGATAATGACATCGCAAAAGGGGCTGGAATCGATAACCAATATTACAAATGGTATAGAGGACAGTATATTTTTTACCCTGGTGGAGGTGCAGACGCCGATATTTCTCCATGGCAGGGATTTTTTGTCAGAACAACTACTGATGGAGCACAGTTCGACATTACCTTTCCGGGGATCAGTAAAGCATCCGGAGTTCATAAACCTGAAATAGACTGGAGAATCCAGTTAATTGCTGAAAGCGGTGAACTGAAGGATCTTCATAATTATCTCGGATCAGGCAGCATTTCTTATGAGGGTTACGATGTGAATGATGTATATGAATTAGTTCCCCTGGACGGAGAATTCATCACAGCATTTTTCCCTCATGAAGACTGGGAAGTTAATCCGGCAAATTATACACAGGATATCAGGTATGTTTCTGATCAGGAGGTGTCTTGGGATTTCAAAGTCATGACGAACAGCAATTCGGGGAGTGTTGATTTGAGATGGCAGATTCCGGAAGAGTTCCCGGCTGATTTGGAAATTATTATGACTGTACCGGGAACAGGTGAAAAGATAGATATGCGAAAGAAAGCTTCATTTACCTATGATATACCTGTAAGAATGCAAAAACGGAATAATAAAGAGGGGATCCCGTTTGTAAATAATGATCCGACAAATTTTACAGCATTATATAAATCGAGTGAACTTTATACAGAGACATTTACAGTTACGGTTGGAAAAGGATTAAACGATGATCCGGCCTTAATTCCGGATAGTTATTTCCTAAAACAGAATTATCCTAATCCGTTCAATCCGGATACCAATATTGAGTTTGGGCTTCCTCAATCTGGAAAAGTTACTTTGAAGATCTACAATATTCTGGGCCAGGAGATAAGGACGCTTGTCAACGGCGACTTTGAGGCAGGAGTACACAGGGTGAGATGGGATGCAAGAAATCAATTCGGGATTCATGCAGCTTCAGGGATTTATATTTACAGAATTCAGGCAGGCAGTTTTAATGAGATCAGAAAGATGATTCTGATAAAATAATCGGGTGAAAAATGAAAAGGTTTTTTACTGAGAATAAATATTATGTTATGATCATAATAGCTGTTATACTACTAATTACAAGGGAGGTTTATGCTCAGCCTGCACCCCCTTCACCCCCGGTTGGCATTGTCCAATGGGGTAATCCGATGTTTTATGGTTGTGTTGTTCTTGGATTAGGAATTTATACTCTGTATAGAAAAAGGCGGAGGCAATAGCGACTGAGCCTTGCTGTTTCAATCCTTGTTAACAAGGTATTTGAATTGGACAATTCCTGAGGGGAGCCATAATAAGAGAGGTATAACATCCCACCCCCAGCTGTTCCAGTTGAATAGAAACTTCCTGTATAGACCAGTCATCTCTTGAGAGAAATAACCGTTCACCCTTAGTATAAGCTCAGTTTTCAAATCATCTGGTTGACTTAGAACATAATCCCATATTGTAGTATAGACATACATATTTGTTACAAACAGATGTATGGCCGCAAGTATAGATACTCCTATAATAATATGTTTGATTTTCTTCCTTAGCGAAACTCTGAAAGAGCCGAACATCAGGCTGAGGAATACAATCAGGTTTAGAAATATCTGGTCTATATCATTTACGCTGAATTGTAGCTGTTGAGTAGTGATATTGTTGTATTGAAATTTAGTAATTCCGTCAATTATCCTGATATCCATATACGGATAAAATATAGAAGATATCACCTCGGATAAAAACACAATGAAATGCATATATACTAATGAAAACGGTTTCCAGATAAGCAGAAATATCGCCGCCGCTAAAAGGAATCTCAGAAAAAAATTTCTATTGATCATTGCGGGTAGCATATTTTATCCATTTTGTATACAGCCAGAGCACAAAAACAATATTTATCAATATCATGAGATAATTATGAATAATATCAAGGTATTGAGGTATCCAGTTCCCAACAAAACCCATGATCACCAGTCTGAGAACACTGTAGACGGCAAACGCAGGAATCCCCACCGCCATTCCAATGGATTTCTGTTTTATTCCGGCTGGATAAGCGGCAATCCCGGCAATGAATATAAATAGGACAAATAATCCTGTACATCCGAAATTGATCCTCAAAATCTGGTGGGGAAGAACAAGGTCACAGATGCCGAACGGAAGCCCCCTGCCGTCAAAATGAATATTCAGACCGGTAAGTTTCAGAATACTGAAGCTGATTCTTGAAACAGGTTCGAGAAATACCCCTGTATAAAAGTCCGGGAAAATATTAAAGGATACTGTCAGGATGATTACCGACAGTAGAAATATCCCGGTATATTTCCACACGCTTAATGGAACTGAGCCGGGTGTGATTCTTTTAATTTTAGAAATATCCAATTATCAAATTAGGTATGACTGTTTTTAATAAATTTAATACTAAATCGGAAAGATGCCAGAGTCAATTTATTTTTTTGACCATTTTTTTAATTGAACATCATCCCTGTAAGAATGTTACAGACCGCGATTAAACAAAAAAGTTCTTTTTAATCTTTGTATTAATGTATATTCCAAACTGTTAATTTAACTTGACTTTGCTTTTTATGGTTGATAAATTATTCGTTTAGGCAGTTCGCGAAATTCTTGTACCCATTTAATACAATCGATGGCCTTAAAAAAAGAAGATCCTCTGACTACCAAAAAAGCAAAAACACCCCGATCTGAAACCGGTGGAGGGAGAGAAGTAGAGTCTCTTATCCAGGCGTTCGAATATTTTACTGAGACCTCAGAAAGACTCAGAGAATCCTATGATAATCTCCAGGAGCGTATCTCGGCTCTCGATTTGGAACTTGAAAAAAAGAACCAGGAACTTTATGCTAACCTCCGTGAGAAGGATTCAATTAAGAATTATCTTTCCAACATTCTTGAAAGCATGACACTTGGTGTGGTAGTTGTAGATCTGGACGGTAATATTTCGATAGTGAACCGTGCTTCCTGCGAATTGTCCGGATACTCATTTGAACAGTTATCCGGCAAACCTTATTCGAAAACGATCGGTAAAAATATTCCAGTAGAAAGTACACCTGTTCATACATTACAAACAGGCAGAGAAATGATAAGCCGGGAGAAAGAGATAATTACTAAGAACGGGAACGTACTCCCTGTTGAATATAACACATCTCTGGTTGTCAACAAAAATGGCGAAATCCTCGGTGCTCTTGAGATATTCAGCGATCTCAGGGAGATCAAAAAACTGCAGGAAGAGGTTCAGCAGGCGAGGACTTTAGCTGCACTTGGCGAGATGGCAGGCAATGTTGCTCATGAGCTCAGGAATCCGCTTGGAGGGATAGGAGGATATGCAGCATTACTTGAACGAGATCTGGATGTTGAAGATCCGAGGCGCCAGCTCGTTCAGAAGATCATTGAGGGTGTAGCCGGACTGAACAGGGTGGCGTCAAATCTTCTTGTATATACAAGACCAATCAGGCCGAATAAAAGACCTGTGGATATAATGATGGTGATTGATGATGTGATGATGCTGACAGAAGTAGAATTAGAGCAGGATGAAAGCAACATAAAGATCAGAAAATATCTAAGAGTTAAAGAGTTCGAACTTAACTTTGATCCGGAGCTTTTCCACCAGGTGTTCCTGAACCTTATCAAAAATGCTGTCCAGGCAATGAACGACGAAGGAACATTAAGCATTGGTGTTAGAAACCTGAAGCACGAAGAACTACTTGAGATATATGTGAAGGATACCGGTACCGGGATCCCTGAAGAAGACCGCAAGAAATTATTCCTTCCTTTTTTTACTACTAAAACTGACGGCACGGGACTCGGGCTTTCGATAGCAAAGAAAATAATGGATGCGCATTTAGGCGAAATAATCGTAGAAAGTGAGGTCGGATCCGGAACTACATTCAGGATCAGATTCCCATATTAATCCAGACAGAGGTAACATTATGAGAAAGGGCCGTATTTTAATCGTTGATGATGAATCCCTCATGAGAGATTTCCTGACAGAAACTCTGAAAAGGATGGACTTCGAAGTGAATTCTGCTATTAACGGGAAAGCCGGAATTGAAGAGATAAGCAAGAATGAATACGATCTGGTTATTACGGATATCAGGATGCCTGAAGTTGGAGGGATGGACGTCCTTAAACATATCAAAGACAACAGCCCGAATACGGATGTTATTATGATGACGGCTTATGGGACAATTGAGAGCGCTGTTGATGCTATGAAAGACGGAGCTTTCGACTATATAACCAAACCTTTTTCTGCAGATGCTATTGAGCTGCTTGTCAATAAACTTTTTAAATATAAAAACCTCGAGCAGGAGAATAAACGTCTTAAAAAAGAAATCAAAAGCAGCTATGGCTTTGATAATATTATTGGAAAAAGTTCACCGATGAAAAGTCTCTATGATACCCTTGAGGCAATTGCCGGGAGCAGTGCATCGGTATTCATCCAGGGCGCAAGCGGTACCGGTAAGGAACTGGTCGCAAAGGCGATTCATTTTAACAGCCCGCGGGCCGGAGGCCCATTCATTAAGACGAATTGTGCAGCTTTACCGGAAGGACTGATGGAGAGTGAACTTTTCGGACACGAGAAAGGGGCATTTACCGGTGCGATTAAAACGCGTATTGGAAGATTTGAGGCAGCAGACGGCGGGACACTGCTTCTCGATGAAATAAGCGAAATGGATCCTGCGCTCCAGGCAAAACTCCTCAGAGTTCTTCAGGAAAGGGAATTTGAAAGGGTTGGAGATATCAAGACAAGAAGTGTCGATGTCAGGATTATTGCCACTACTAATAAGGATATAAAAGAAGAGATCAAGAAGGGGACATTCAGGGACGATCTATATTACAGGCTGAACGTGATCCCTGTTATTCTGCCGGCACTTGCACAGAGAAAAAAGGATATCCCGCTACTTGTTGACCATTTTATAGAGAAATATAATTCAGAGCACGATAAAGAAATAACAGGGATAAATGAAGATGCCCTCGATCTGCTGATGAGACTTGACTGGCCCGGCAATGTTCGTGAGCTGGAGAACAGGATGGAGCGTGCTGTCATCATGTGCAAAGGGAATGAACTTGAACCGAAGAATTTCCTTTTTGAGGAATCCGACTTCGATTCATCGAACATTATCCATTCCGAAGATACAGAAATGACTCTTTATGAAATGGAAAAGCAGCTGATTTTTAAGACCCTGAAGGCAAACAGCAATAACAGGACCAGGACATCTGAGATCCTGGGTATTAGCGTCAGGACTCTTCGGAATAAGCTGAATGAATACAAAAGCAAGGACGAGATCGATCCCGTTCTCCTGAAAGAATTATAAACTGGAAGTGCCGTCTGAGTTTTTCTCATATTATTCTGTATTTCAATTCTACTCTATTTAAATAAATTTAAAATATTCCTGATTAATTTATAAGATCATGATCTTTAAGTTATCGAATTTTAAATTAAAATTTAGAGTAATAAATAGTATACACCATTTGGAGTAATCTAATGAACAATGAAAAATACACATATGTCAACAAGATGAACATTTTATTTGGAGATTTGGAGTTGGTAGATATTCAGTCAGTGGTAGATAATTGCAAAGACAGATGGTTTAATCAGACTCTTTGTAAAGTCAATGATTCTGTAGTCAGACTTGGTATTGTACAGGGTGAATATCATTGGCATAAACATGATAGTGAAGATGAATTCTTTCTTGTTCTAAAAGGTGAATTATATATAGATCTGGAAGACCAGGATACAATTCTTCTTAAAACAAACCAGGGTTTTGTTGTACCTGCAGGAGTAAAACACAGAACCAGAGCTGCTGAAAAAACTATTATATTGATGATCGAGAATATCGGCATTATTCCCACCGGCGATGAATAATGATTTCCAGGATTCTGCATTATTGGAAAGGAATCGATAAAATATTTTATTAGAATATGTCATACGTATTTTATTATTCAGGAATAGCAATAAAGCTTCCCGAATAAAATTCTTATCCGGATTTCACTGCAACGGCTCATTTCGAAGTTTCACTAAAACTAAAATTTCCTAAAGTCTCGGGAAAAAATTGCCGATAAACCTGAATAGCACCCTGCTGATAAAACCGGGGGATTAATTACTTCAGATTTATTTTCTACCTGTATTCCTGGTATCACAGGAATTACCTTCTCAATGGCATAAAAATTGCAAAAAAGTCAATCGGTTGAATGATAAAAACCGTAAATAATGTCTTTTTGTGCATTAAACAACCAGAGGTATTAAAATGAAGATAAGCGAATTTCTGGCTAAAAAAACAAGCTTAACTGTCCTTAATAAAGGGCTTGATGCGTATGCGATGAGACAGAAATCGATATCTGATAACATAGCTAATGTCGACACTCCCGGATATAAAAGATCTTCAGTCAGGTTTGAAGAAGACCTGAAAGCCGCATTGGATAAAAGAGGTGTTTTCGGTTACAGGACACATCCTTTGCATATGCAGGTCGGACAGCCGAGGTTAGAGGATGTCGAACCTATAGCTTTTATCCCGAACGACGAATCCCTGATGAGCGGAAAGAACAATGTAAATATCGATCATGAAATGGCGGAGCTGGCAAAGAATCAGATCAGGTGGAGTTTCGCCACCCGGCTTATGACAGGAACTTTCAACAGATTGAAATCCGCTATACGCGGCGAAAGAATATAGAATAACCTTTAAGGAATAATTATGAGTGACGTAAAAGGTCTCTTCACAGCAATAGATGTCAGCGCAACCGGAATGCATGCTCAGAGGGCGAAGATGAACGCTACCGCGGACAATATTGCAAATGCGGAAACTACAAGGACCGAAGAAGGCGGGCCTTACAAGAGAAAACAGGTACTGCTTAAACCCGGCACAAAAAGTGAATTTATTGAGTTGCTGGGAAAGGAGATTCTCAGACTAAGAAGGACCAAGGAAGCTCATATTGACAATGAGGAAACCGTTCAGAAAAGGCAGAATCCATTCCAGGGAGTTATCGTTGAGGGAATTCATGAGGATGACTCTCCGCCGAGACTGGTATATGATCCGAGTCATCCTGATTCGGATGAGAACGGTTTCGTGGCAATGCCCAATATAAATATTGTAACTGAAATGGTTAGTATGATCACGGCAACACGAGCATATGAAGCGAATGTTACTGTGATGAATGCGTCGAAGAATATGATGATGTCGGCGTTGGATATATAGATAATTAACATTTAACTTAATCAGGTATAATGCAGATAAGCGGCTCTACACCTTTTAACTTTAACAGGATAACCGATATTCCCGGCGGGAACAAAATAAGCGGCTCATCCCCCGCAGGGAACGTAAAACAGGTTTCGGAAATCCAGCCAAGAGTAAGTCCGCAGAAGATTTCGGATATAAGAGGCTTGAAGACCGAGCTACCTTCAGAACCGGCAAAGGCACTTTCTACTGAAGAAAAGAAAATGATCGAACTGCTTTTCCCGGATATGTCAGTCATGGAAGTAAAAGGACCCCTGAAAGCTTATACTATTCAAGATAAGCCAGTAGAACAAGCAAAACAAGCGCCAAAAAGGCTGATCGGAAACAGTGTAGACCTTTACGTTTGATAAGAAAACAAGAACAAAGGAGTAATAAATGGCAGAGATAGGCGGAGCAGGACAGGCAGCAGCGAATTTTCGAATCCAGAAGCCTGTTGTAGATAAGCCCGAAAAGCCGACGATTGATCACACAAGCGAAAAGTATAAAACCTTTTCCGAAACACTGGACAGTTTCGTAAATGATGTGAACGAACTCCAGCAGGACGCGGGAACTACGGTAGACAGATTCATTACCGGAGAGATAAAAGACGTCCATGATGTAATGATAGCTGTAGAAAAAGCCAGTGTCAGTTTCGAGCTTATGATGGAAGTTCGCAACAAGATGATTGAGGCTTATCATGAAATGTTCAGAATGCAGGTATAGGATCTGTAGAATTAAATTACTGTAAACGGATAAGGAAAACAAAATCAGAGACAGGACGTTATGTTCGACTTTTTTTCACAGTTCTTAAAACAGGCATCATCAGTATTTAAAAAGCTCGATGCTAAGCAGAAAGTAGTCGTATTAGTCGTTTCAGTTATAAGTGTAGTTGTTATTATTTATCTTATGAACTGGACCGGGGAAAGACAATGGGAGGTTCTTTTCTCCAACCTGCAGCCGAATGATGCACAGAGTATTATTGATCAGCTCGAAGAAGATAATATTCCATACCGACTTGAAACAGAAGGTACAGCTATTATGGTACCTCAGGGAACAGAGTACGAATTGAGGGTTCAGATACAGGCCCAGGGCCTGATTACCGGGGGTGTAGTCGGCTATGAAATATTTGACAGACCGAGTCTCGGTATGACCGATTTTCTGCAGCAGGTTAACTATAAACGTTCACTGGAAGGTGAGGTCAGCAAGTCTATTCAGTCGATGGAGATAATAGACATGGCAAGGGTTTATATAGTCGTCCCGAAAGAGAGTTTTTTCGTCGAGGACGAAAAACCTGCTACAGCCTCTGTTCTCCTGACAGTCAAAGCCGGGCACGAGCTGTCGTCCGAGCAGATTAATACTATTGCTAAGATCGTTGCATACAGTGTCGAAGGTCTTCAGCCTGCTAATGTTACTATCTCAGATTCTTACGGCAACAACCTCTCAAGGGCAATAAATAAGGATCCCTTGATGGCGCTCAGATCGGACCAACTCAGGCTTACCCGCCAATATGAAATAGAAGTGCAGAATAAGCTCGAGATACTCCTGGCTCAGGCAGTTGGTTCAAATAATTATATGGTAAGTGTCAGTGTCGATTTCGATTTTACCCAGGCAAGTGCTGTAAGTAAAACTTATGATCCCACTCCAACACCGGTAAGGAGCGAAGAGAGGGAAAATGCTGCCGGCGGTTTGCAGGATACAGTCGGCCAGGCATCATCAAATGAAAGATCGACAACGAATTATGAAATAAATGAAATGGTCCGTAATACAGTCGAGGAATTCGGTACAGTCAGCAGGATCAGTGCTGCCGTAATGGTTAACGGAAGGTATAATGAGGATCCCAACGGAGACCTTGTATACCAGCCAAGGACAGCAGAGGAACTTGCTGCACTGGAGCAAAGTGTAAGAAGTGCTATTGGTTTTGATGCAAACAGAAATGATGTTGTAACGGTTACAGATTATCAATTCGACACATCCGCACTTCAGGAACAGGAAAGCAGGCTAGCCGCTCAGAGACGAGAAGAGATGATGCAGAGGATATTGAAATGGACACTCATGTCTGTTGCCGGACTTGCTTTTATCTTCATCCTGAGATCGGTTTTCAGAAGTCTCGATCTACTACTACCGAAACCAAAACCGAAACCGGCAATCGATATCGAAGCCGAAGCTATCGAAGAGGAAATCTCTGCTGAAGCTCAGAGACGTGCACAGATGCTGGATCAGGTCTCTAAATTTACTAGGGAGAAACCCGCTAATGTTGCTGGATTGTTGAATACCTGGCTAATCGAAGAAAAGGAGAAAAAGGAATAATTTATGGAACAGGGATCGATAGCACTTGAGAGTATGTCCGGTACACAGAAAACCGCAATACTGCTGATTGCTTTAGGCAAAGACAGCGCAGCGGAGATTTTTAAGCATCTTAGAGATGCAGATGTTGAAAGACTTTCAGTTGAAATCGCCAAAATGCGCGATATACCGTCATCCGTAATCGAGTCGGTTCTAGAGGAATTCTACCAGATGATAATGGCTCAGGAATATATCTCACAGGGTGGTATAGAATATGCCCAGGGGGTACTCGAGAAAGCGATGGGGCCGCGTAAGGCTAGCGAGATCGTTTCAAAAGTTGAATCAGCTATACATGTCAGTGGTTTTAAGCTGCTGAGAGAAGTCGATCCGAATCAACTGATAAATTTCATCCAGCATGAGCATCCTCAGACTATTGCTCTTGTACTGGCGAATCTCGATCCACAACAGACAGCGGCGATAATGTCGGAGCTTTCTCCTGAACTGCAGGCTGACGTAGCTTTCAGGATTGCAACTATGAGTAAAATATCTCCCGAACTGCTGAATGATGTTGAGAGTGTATTGGAGAATAATGTGGAGACGGTTTTCGGAAATAACCTCAGCAATACAGGGGGCGCAAAAGCTGTCGCCGATATTCTGAATATGACGAACAGGACAACTGAAAAGACCATTCTCGACACAATTGATTCACGCCATCCCGACCTTGCACACGAGATAAAGAATCTGATGTTTACATTCGATGATCTCGAGAATCTCGACGACCGGTCGATACAGACTATACTCAGGGATGTCGATTCAAAAACACTGAGTCTTGCACTGAAGATCGCAAGCGAGACTCTTAAAGATAAAATACTGAATAACATGTCCGAAAGGGCCGCAAAATATATCAAACAGGAACTTGATTTCATGGGCCCTGTAAGACTGAAAGATGTAGAAAGTGCCCAGAGAACAATTGTTGAAATGGTTAGAGCACTTGAGGAGGACGGTATTATTTTTATGCCGTCCAAAAGTGCAGAAGAGGAATTTATAGATTAAAATGGCTGGTGTACATTTAGAATCGAAGAGCAGGATAATCAAGGTATCGGGTGACATCAATGCAAATATCATCGAGATACCTGAATCTGAGGAGGTTATCCGAGAGAGGCTTTTTCAGAAAAGGCTCAATATGGAGCTTGATAACAGGCTTGGGAGGATGCTGAATGAAAAGCTCAATGAAATGAAACCGAAAGTTACTGCTGAAAAGAAAGAAGCGTATGACAGTGGTTACCGGGAAGGTGAGAGAGTGGGGATAGACAAAGGACACTCGGAAGTAGAGCCTTTGAGAGAGGAGTTCATGAATACGATCAAGGAATTGATAGACTTCAAGAAAAGGCTGATAAAGGAATCTGAAGAGGTAATAGTCAACCTATCTTTCGGTTTTGCAAAGAGCATTATCGGCCAGGAAATAAAGACCGAAAAAGATATTGTAATAAACCAGGTAAAAAAAGCGCTGGACCACATAATAAGTGAAGGTAAATTGATCATCAGGATAAATCCTGAGGATATGAATGTTTTTGAAAGAAGAGAAAAGTTTATTCCTGATGAGTATATGGATAGCATAGAGATAGTTACGGATGAGACTATAACAAGAGGTGGATGTATTATTGAATCTAACAAGGGTATAGTCGATGCTACGATAGAATCGCAGATAATAGAAATGGATAAACAACTGAATGGTGGATTAGAGGCTGAAATTGGATCAGATACTTAGCGAAATAACTGCGAAATATGACAGGATTGCCAGTTCATCCCGGAAGGTTAAACTGAAAGGGAAGATAGACAGGGTGATAGGTCTCGTTATTGAGTCAGTTGGCCCGACAGTTTCCATAGGTGAAAAGTGCTACATCAGGACTCCAGGGATAGAAGAAGTTACAACAGCTGAAGTTGTTGGATTCAGGGATAGAAAAGTGTTGCTTATGCCGGTAGGTGAACTGATCGGTATAGGTCCGGGATCCGAGGTTATAGCAACTGGAGAACCCCTCGTTGTTCCGGTTGGCCCGGGTTTGATAGGCAGGATACTGGATGGATATGGAAATCCAATTGACGGTAAAGGCCCGATTATTTTTGAAAAGAAAATGCCGGTGCAAAACCAACCGCCAAAACCGCTTGAACGGAAGCTTATAGACGAGCCCCTGTCAACGGGGATAAAAGCTATAGACTCGTTAATGACATTTGGGAAAGGGCAGAGAGTAGGAATCTTTGCAGGCAGCGGTGTAGGTAAATCGATATTAATCGGAATGATCGCTCGAAACACGTCAGCTGATGTTAACGTTATAGCGCTGATCGGCGAGCGAGGCAGAGAAGTGAATGAGTTCATCGAAAATGACCTCGGTGAAGAAGGACTGAAAAGGTCAGTTGTAATAGTAGTAACATCTGATGAAGCTGCATTAACGAGGGTGAAAGGCGGTATGGTGGCAACAACAATTGCCGAGTATTTCAGGCAACAGAAAAAAGATGTAATGTTCCTTATGGATTCTGCAACAAGAATAGCACAGGCGCAAAGAGAGATAGGATTGTCAATCGGAGAGCCGCCGACAACGAAAGGTTATCCTCCGTCAGTATTCGCAATGCTTCCGAAGCTGATTGAGAGAGCAGGGCGTTCAAAAGACGGTAGTATTACAGCAGTATATGCTGTTCTTGTCGAAGCAGATGACATGAACGAGCCTATCTCGGATGCTATGAGATCGATACTCGACGGGCATGTAGCTTTGTCTAGAAAACTTGCATCCATGAACCATTATCCTGCTATAGATGTTCTCGAAAGCATATCAAGGCTGATGAAAGACGTAACGGAAGAACAGCACAGACTGGCGGCTGGTAGAATACTTAGCCTGATCGCTTCATACAGGGATGCTGAAGATCTAATTAGTATAGGAGCATATTCTGAAGGCAGCAATCCTGATGTAGATATGGCAATTAAAATGAATAAACGTATAAATGGTTTTTTAATGCAGGGAATCTGGGATAGATTCGGTTATGATGAAATTGTCCAGGAAATATTGAACATTGCCCAGGAATCAGTGACTGAATAATGAAGAGATTCAATTTCAGATTACAGAGAGTTCTCGATATAAAGGAGACTATCGAGGAAGTAAAGCGTAGAGATTTCAATATTGCAAGAAAAAAACATTCAGAGGAAGTAAAGAATCTTATGGATCTGCAGAACCAGGAAAACTTGTTTAGGGTGAAATTAAATGAGTTGAGGTTAAAAGGAGGGAATCTCAGGCAAGTAAATATCTTTTACAGGTTTTTTGCGTATCTTTCAGGTCAGAAGGCCTACCGCCGTAACCTGATTGAAACTGCGCGTGAAGAAATGGAGAAAAGAAGGGAGATTTTACTTGAAGCTGTTAAAGAGAAGAAAGTCCTCGAGAGATTAAAAGAGAAGAAACTACTTGAATATAATTTTGAAGTCAACAAGGAAGAACAGGCTGCAATGGATGAGATCTCAGGAGTGAAACATTCAGTGAAATCAAAAAGGGAATTAAACTAGAGGTATCCAATGAAAAGATTAATTGGATCTTTGTTTAAACTTATATTCTTGTTTATTGTGATACTGGGTATCGTATTCGGTGTGGCATACAAGTTCAGGACGAAGACAGTGCCTCTTGAAAACTTTGTCCGTCAGAACGTTATGTCTCTTATTATGCCGGATACCACAGGAATGGGCGCAGGACTGGATACAGTTCTGACCGCCGAAGAAGAGATCGCACTACAGATCCAGCAGAGGAATAGCGAGCTTGACATCAGAGACCTTTCGCTCGATTCGCTGGAACAGGCACTCCAGATAAGAAGAGACAGCATTGACATCGCAAGGCAGGCACTAACCGATCTGCAGACAAGATTGACACAGCAGGAAGATGCCAATCTCGATCAGCTGGCAAAATTTTATGAGAATATGAAAGCACAGGAGGCATCAGACATACTGCTTCAGCTTGATGACCAGACTGTGGTGGAAATCCTTTCAAAGATGAAGGCAAGGGAAGCCGCCAAGATAATAGAGGTACTGGATCCCGTCAGGGCGGCAGATATTATAAAAAGATATAAACGTATGAAGAAAAGCGACCAGTGAGGAAATTTTTTCCTCCAGAAAAATAAATGGGAAATTTTTCCCACAGTATTTTTAGCTCTTAAAATATTGCGGCATGGATTAGTAGAATGTTTTCAGGTTCAAAATCAAAGGAGTTTAAAGAATGTAGCCTTTTTTGGCACACATGTTGCAAGAATGAGCGTTGATCTATGGCAATAAGCGGCGAATGGAACTAAATAGCCAGGGATTGGACCGGATTTAAGTATTAAACCGGAAATTTAGTGTGAATTTTTCATTTGCTGCTTTATTAAATAACACAGGATTCAGTAATTCGGATGTTAGTACGTCCGGTTCCGGGAGTTTAACCTCTTACGGTTTCGGTGTTTCATTCGATTCTATCCTTTCTGCAGCATCATACCGTTCAGATAATTCAGGACTTGGTATAGGCACCAGTTTTTCTGATTTCGCGCGTGCGAATAGAAGTGAAAATACTCTCCCTGTAGTAACTACTGATCCAATAAAAGACTTTACCAGACCTGAAGTTCTTAACACTCCGGAATCCATAAGCATAGAAATCGCTAAAGAGATAATCAGCGAGTTTTCGAGTAATGAATCTACTGAAGATAATCCTATTCACAGTAAAACCACTGATATAAAATCTGATACTGCTACCTGTGTTGCGGCAGGACTGGATCTCTCTGGTATCCTTGCATCGATGGATCTACCTGAAGAGTTAAATAATATTGCTTCTGAAAACAGGGATCTGTTAATAGAACTCCAGCTGCCTTCTGAAGATGATATGAAGATTGTTGGTGATTCTATCATTATTCCTGCAAAACTTCTTGCCAATAATAAAGCCGGGAATACTCAGACGGTTGAAGATACAGGTAATTTTATTATAGATCTGAATGAACTTGGAAGTATCCTGAATGCGGAGTTGAAGAACAATATCCGTGTAAACGGACAGGAAACACAAAACGGGAATTCAGATGATCCGGATAGACTAGGTTCTGTCATTAGAACTGTAAATGGCAAAACTAAGGCAGATACTGAGGCAGCTGCATCATTTGATAATAACGTGAAACCAACCGTCCTTAGATCAATTACGGATAGAGCACCCGCAAGTGGCGAAGAGTTTCTTGCTGGAGTATTGAACGAGCTAATGAAATTCTATTCGATTGATGACACTGCGGCAGTGCCTTCGGAAAATGATGAAATTAATGAGATCCTACAATTATTGAATAAATTGAATAATGAATTGGTCATTCAGGATGAGCTTCCATTTAATTCAATTCTTGATCTAATAGGTAAAGATGCCCCGGTAGATTTAAGCTTTGGGCTGACTGAAAATAATGATAAAACTGAGAATTATAACCTGAGTATTTCTTTTTCCACAGATGGATTGAAGAATAGTTTTCTAGCCTATTTGGAAAGTCTGACAGAAGTTGAAACAGCAGTAGAGGTACAGCAGGTTTCAGAAAATATCCAGGTTGAGGGAATAGAAAAAGATGATGATTCCAGTCAGAATTTCAGATTCGAGGTCCCCCTAACAGTAAGTGCTGTTGATAATCTAAAAGCTCCCGAGATCACGGTCAATCTGAATAAAGAGAATATCATAATCCCTCAGCAGCCGACTATAATCGCACCGGAACAGAATAACGGAACCTTTGACTCTGTCATCAACGATTTCAGGAATAACCCACTTTTGCAGGCCATTCGGGATCATTTCATTGAAAGATTCGATTCTGAAGCCTTTTTAAAATCCGGAAAGCAACATGAAACTGCCGGGATTGACTTTGAGATCACTCTGAGCAATCCTGTTAATAACACTTCATCTTCAGGTAAGAATGATATTATCGACAGACTTTTAAATGCTTTAAGGGGTATTCAGAACGGTGAGTCTGCTTCTCAAAAAGCACTAACGGAAAACATAATCGAAGAAATTAAAACTGACCTAAAAGATATCAATCTGACGATAAAAGCAATTGAATCAAGCAACAATAGATCTCTTTCAGACCTACAGATAAAATCATTTGAGAGTTCCGGTAAGAACGGTGAATATTATGTGCCTTTAAAAAACGATTTCAACGATCAAAAATTGACGACTATTAATGCATCTCAGAGTTTGGGATTATCATATGAACTCGAGGCTGAGAGCGGATACATCAAAGACCGGAATACGCTCAATTTTGAAAATAACAGCACCATTGAGAATGGGAATGGTAAGCCAACTATAAGAACTGGATATCAGACTTTTAGCAAAGAACTGGATCTCTCTGAGAACAACATAAAAGTCAGCGGCAATAAACTCGAAATACTACCTTCATCATCGAATAGAGCTCAGGAAATCAGTAAAACAAACGGCGTCAGTATCAGTTTAGATCTGAATGAAGTGAAAATGTCCGAAGTAAAAGCCGGCAGAATTGAAATTCCTGTAATGATCAAGACTGAATCCGGATCAGAAAAGGCTGTTCTAAGCATGTCAAATGAGAACTTTGATGCATTCAAGAGAAGTATTGAGTCTGAGACCGGAAAGCCTGTTCAATTTACTCCTGAAGCAGCAGGTAAAACGAACAGTTTTTTTGATACACAAAAGTCCGAGAACCGTTTCAATGCAGAGCTCAAGTTTGATATTCCTGTTCAGGATGAGAATAACACCGGAACAGAGAAGATCCTGTCAACAGTCAAGAGCATTGGTAATGAAATAGATATCGAGAATGAGAATACCGGTGTTCAGAAGGAAAGATCTTTAATGCTCAGGATTCCTGTTAAACAGAATTCATCAGATGCCGGAAAACTACCTGTTGAAGAAGCAAATGCTGTTAAGCAGAATACAACACAGGTTTATAAAGATCTCCAGGTCAAGGGCTCAAGCCGGGATTCCTTTTCTTCTATACATATGACAGAAAGCACTAAAACATCAGCGCTTAATGGCCCGGAAACTATGACAAGCAACACAGAATCCGGGTCTAAATCTGAGAATTCAGATATATCGGTGACAACTAGCGAAGCATCCGGACGATATACCGGAGAAAATGACGATAAGACAAACATGCTTCCCGGCAGGATCGAGGTTACCCTCGAGTCTGACAAGGCCTCCCAACAGAGTCTAAAAACACAGGGTGTTTATGTATCTGATACCCCGGTAAAAGAAGTAAAGAATGATAAGCAACTTTCATCTGACAGCGCAGGTTTTAAGATCAGCGAAGACCTTAACTCAGCTGACCGGTTCGTATCGCAGAGGGCCGGTGAAGAAACATTTCAAAATAACCAGCAGAATTCATTTGGCAGTTTTAAAGAGAATGAGCGAGGCCAAAGAGAATTCAATAACAGCAAGAACCTGGAATTACAGGGTGAAAAGGCCATGTCGGCAGAAAAACCATTCGAGGCAAGATTAAGCGAGGCCGAAAAACCAAAAGCTGATCATATCGTGAAAGTCTGGGATATCGAGAAACTTGCAGACAAAATTACAAAGATGGCGAAATTTACCGTCAATAAAGAACAGTCTGAGATGAAGATCCAGCTTGAACCGAAGCATCTGGGCAGAATGTCAATGAAACTTAGCGTTGAGGATCATCAGCTTAACGGTACGGTGAGAGTAGAAACTCATGAAGCAAAAGCTCTCATCCAGGACAATCTGCCTCAGCTCAGGGAATCAATTGCGGATAAGGGAGTCGATATTCAGAAATTAGATGTTTTTGTCCAGAGTGATCAACAGCACCAGTTAGACCAATCGCCCTGGACCCAATCAGAGCGTTTCGGAACTCAGAAAACAGGTGAAAACACAAATAGTATTGGAAGAGAAGGTGATATACCTGCAGATGAGACGGTCGAAACAGAGAAAATGAGAGAGTTTGGTTATAATACAATAGAGCTTGTAGCTTAAAAAAAGGCAATAAGGAGAATAACTATGGCAATCGAACCAGTATCATCATCATTGAATGATTTGTTAGCAGCCGGAAACGGCGGAGACGGTATTAAATGGGCTGAGCATCAGGATGACATTATGGATAAGGACGATTTTTTACTTCTTTTGGTAACTCAGCTTCAATACCAGGATCCGATGAATCCTGTAGAGAATCAGGATTTTTCAACTCAGCTTGCGCAGTTTTCATCATTAGAACAACTGACAAATATTAATGATACTCTTCAAACCTCTATTGATACAAATTTATTATTGACGCAGTCAATGAGTAATTCATTTGCGGCAAATATGATTGGCAAAAAGATCATGGCAGTAACAAATAAATTCAGTCACAAAGAATTCAGTCCTGATAATTTAAATTTTAACCTCACCGAGGCAGCTGATGATGTTACTGTGAAAGTTGTTACTAGTGTTGGAACAACAATATATGAAAAGAATCTGGGTACACTTCCGGAGGGTGAACACACTTTTCAGTGGGATGGATCTGATAGTCACGGAAACCAGGTTGCAGATGGAACATATTATTTTGAAGTGTATGCTGAAGGTTCAACAGGAGTGAATGTAGCAGAGCATGTAAGAACTGAAGGAACAATAGAATCAGTCAGGTTTAAAGATGGATTAGCTTATTTTCTTGTAAACGGAGTTGAGATACCTTTGAGCGATGTTCAGGAGATTATGCAGGGAGATGATTAATACCATTCAATTTGAAGGATCAAACAGGTAGAAGTATGAATGCCATTCAACTACAACAACTGAAGAACATTCAAGGCAATGTTCAGGTTAGATCGTCGGATTCATCCGGGCAATACACTACTAACTTTCAGGATTATCTTCGGACATCACTGGAAGGCCAGACCGGGATTAAATTCTCCGCACATGCGGCAAACCGGTTACATGAAAGAAATATTGCCTTGAGTACAGACGATGTTTCAAAACTTAACAGCGCAGTCTCAAAGGCTGAAGAGAAGGGAAGCAGAGAATCACTGGTCCTGATGAATGACCTGGCATTTGTGGTGAGTGTTAAGAATAAGACAGTTGTTACGGCAATGGCTAATACTCAATTAAAAGATAATGTTATCACAAATATTGACAGTACTGTGATCATGTAAATGTGCTTGAATAAAAATAATTATAAATAGAAAAGAAAATACAGGGCTGGCCCTTCGAAAGGAAGCCCTGCCCCGCTGACCGATTGATGCGGGGACAAAAGTTTAACAACAAAAAACGGAGGTATTACATGGCTATTTCGAGGGCACTTTTCTCCGGTGTGTCTGGCTTGAAGAACCACGGTGTGTACATGGACGTTATTGCTAACAACATAGCTAACGTCAACACTTTTGGTTATAAATACAGCCGGATAACTTTCGAAGAGACCTTCGCATTCCTGCTTCAGGGTGCAAGTAGACCCCCCGGATCCTCGGGTGGTATCAATCCGATGCAGATCGGTGTCGGTACTTCAATAAGCAGTATCGATGTTGTCCATACCCAGGGAGCTCTGGAAGCATCTGGTCAGACAACTGACCTTGCCATCCAGGGAGATGGCTTCTTTATAATGGATGACGGATCGGGTAACCTTAGCTATACCCGTTCAGGCGCATTTCAATTTAGTTCTGAGGGTAAGCTTAATAACCCGACTAACGGACAGACGGTGCAGGGTATTGTTGCCGATGCTCTCGGTAACCTGCCTGTAGGTACTGCAATTGGTGATATCAATCTTCCTTTCGGTCAGAAAGCACCTGCGAATGCGACTTCAAGAGTTTCATACACCGGTAACTTAAATGCAGGTGAAAAACCTAAGGGAACACAACTTCAGTCAGCTGCTATCTATGCTAAAGAGGTAGCTGGTACAACGGCTGCGGGAAGTAATTCAAACATCCAGAATATGCTTGGATATAACTCTTCAACAGGTGTAACCACAGTACTTGAAGGTATCGCAGCAAATACTACAACCGTTACTGTTAATGATGGTTATGACAGAAACAGTGATGGCCTTGTTGACGATGATGATGCTTATTCTTTCACATATGTTGCAACCAACACCGCAAGTAATTTTGACTTCAACTCAATGCAGGATCTTGCAGATGGTATTAATGCAATTTTCGGCACTAGTGGATTAGGAACTCTTCAAGTAGATTTCCAGACCGATGGCTCTTTGCAGTTCACGCGAACAGATGTAAGTAAAGCGCTGACGATTACCAGTACGAACTCAAACCTGCAGAGAGCTCTTGAATCTGCAAATTTGGATGTAACGACTGATACAACAGATACTGTTGGATCAACAAACCAGTTTTCACACGTTGCGAGGGATGAAGACCTCCTGACAAACTTGAGGAATTCATCCGGTATCGACCTTGGGCTCGACGATGGAAGTACTATAACAATCGCTGGCCGTGTAGGTGGAAACGTAATTACTACCAACACTACCCTTGATGTCGATTCATCCACAAACGTAGGATCATATGTTGAGCAGGTCAGGCGTGCATTTGATATTACTACCGGATCTGTAGAGATCGACAGTGATGGTAAATTGGTAATTCTTGGTGATGGAGGTACAGATAACGAGTTGACAACAGTCAATATAACTGCTGCAAATGCCGCATCTGCTGATGTAAGTAACTTCAATGCAATATACGATAGTACTCCTAATAACTATACCGAACTTCAGGAAGCAAGTAATGTTACAGCGTCTGCTTCAGCAACTGTTTTTGACTCACTCGGACAGAGACATGTTCAGACACTTACTTTTACAAAAGATGCTAAGATAGAGAACAGATGGACATGGGAGCTTGATATGGCTGAACCCGCATCTCCTTCCGGTGGTTCGACAGGTGTTATTACATTCAAGACCGATGGATCACTCGCAAGTTTTGTATTTGACGGGGCGGCAACGTCATTTTCATTCGAACCGAAAACGGGTGCTCTAAACCCTGTAACTAACGAGATCGATGTCGGTACTGTAGGAGCATTTGACGGTATAACACAGTTAGGTACGGATTCATCGCTTGTAGCAAGAGACCAGGACGGTTACGGGCTTGGTGAGTTAAGCGCAGTTTCCATCGATGAACAGGGCAGGGTAGAAGGACAGTTTACTAACGGTAACAACCTTCTCCTGGCGCAGCTATCAATAGCAACGTTCAATAATCCGGGTGGTTTGCTGAGACTCGGTGACAATACATATCAGCAGTCATCGAACTCAGGTGTACCTATCGTTGGTAATGCAGGAACAAGTATCCAGAGTAAGATAGTTCCCGGTGCACTTGAACAGTCGAATGTTGACCTTGCTCAGGAATTCACAAATATGATCGTTGCACAGAGAGGATTTCAGGCATCTTCAAGGATCATAACGGTAACTGATCAGATCCTGACTGAAATAGTAAATCTCAAAACGTAATAATGCTAACCTGATTTGATGTTGCATGGGAAATTTTTTCCCATGTAACTGATCAAACAGGTAACGGTTTATATCTGAAGTATATTATCTTCAGTGACCTGATAATAACATGAAAAAAATCCCTGGAGTTTTTATTTCAGGGATTTTTTTACTTGTCTCAGATAATTTTATGTATAAATTATAGTGGTATCGTGATTTACGAGAATCTTGAACAAGGCATTCCATTCGACTGACCGGAAGCAGAACTTTAAATTTTCAACAAAATATTATTGTTTGGCAGGAAACTTGCAACTGAACGGCTTGTGTAAAATTAAAGGGCGTATTAATGATAGAATTGACGCGTATAAACAACAAGAAAATAGTCGTAAATGCAGAGATGATAGAATTTATAGAGTCTACGCCCGATACGATTGTTACCACTTCTTCAGGAAAGAAAGTCATTATTTCAGAAAGCATAAATGAAGTCATTACAAAAGTGATCGAGTACAGAAGACTTTGCTTTCCTGAAAAGAAATACAAGCCGTTAACAGAAGAAGAACTGGAGTTCTATAATAGAAATACTGACACAGAATAGTACGAGATCCGGTAATTCTTTTATATAACGGAAAAAGACAATAAGGAAATTGTTCAACGAGGTTATTAAATGGATATAGCAACTGTAATTGGTCTGGGTTTAGGTGTGATGTTCATACTCATAACGATCCTGATGGGTGGATCGCTTATGTTATTTTTTGATCCTATGTCTGTTATGATCACTGTGGGTGGTACATTCGCGGCAGTAATAATCAGTTCTCAAATAAAAGAGCTGATTAACCTGACGTCTATCTTCATGAATGCCTTTTTTACAAAGGAAGAATCTCCTCAGGAGACAATAGGGCTTCTCGTCAAGTTTGCGGAGAGAGCAAGAAGAGAAGGTATCCTTGCACTTGAAAAACAAATGGAAGAAGTTCAGGATACATTTCTGAAGAACGGTATTCAACTGGCGGTTGACGGAACTGAGCCTGAACTGTTGAAAGACATAATGGAAACGGAACTGTTTTATCTTGAAGAACGTCATAAAAAGGGAGCGGGACAGGTACAGACTTTTGCCGATTTTTCCCCTGCGTGGGGAATGATCGGTACTCTTATAGGTCTAGTTCTTATGCTTGCGAATCTTGACGATCCCGATGCTCTCGGACCCGGTATGGCAGTTGCACTTATAACAACTTTTTACGGATCGTGTATGGCGAACCTTTTATTTTCGCCGGTTGCGATCAAGCTAAAGGAAAAATCAAAGGCTGAGCTTTTAGTCAGGCAGTTAATGATACAGGGAATCTTATCGATCCAGTCAGGGGATAACCCGAGGATCGTTGAACAGAAATTGAATTCGTTCATAGCTCCGGCTGAACGAGTACTCAAGGAAGATTAATTATGCCGAAAGACAAGTGCGAAGAATGTCCGCCCAAAGGGGCGCCGGCTTACATGAACACATATGGGGACATGATGACCCTGTTGCTGACTTTCTTTGTTCTGCTTTTATCTTTCTCGTCAATGCAGGAAGCGAAATTCCGCAGGGCGATAGGTTCTTTGAAAGGTGCTTTAGGAGTACTACCGCATGAACAATCTGTCGTAATTCCGCAGGAGATCCCTATTCCCCAGCTATCCAATCTGCAGGAATCGGAAATACAGGAATCGATAACGGAACTGCAGGAAGCTTCTGCTGAAATGGATATCTCTGAAGCGATCAAGCTGGAAGTAACCGATGAAGGAATTCATATAACTCTGACTGATTCGGTTCTATTCCAGTCCGGGCAGGCGAGATTAAAACCGGATATTCTTCCAATTTTGATGCAGATAGCGAATCTGACCCAGGGGTGGCCCAATACTATGATAATCGAGGGGCATACAGATTCTGACCAGATCAGGACCAGGGAATTCCCGTCTAACTGGGAACTGTCTTCTGCAAGAGCGTTAGAAGTTCTGCATTTCTTCTCGGATCAGGGTGGAATAGACGAAAGTAAAATGATCCCGATGGGTATGGGTGAGTTTCATCCGATTGCATCGAACGCGACAGCAGAGGGAAAGTCTAAGAACAGAAGGATAGAGCTGTTTCTGCAGTATGACCGGGGTGGAAGGGATATTCCGGAAAAAGTAAGAAATTTTATCAACAAGAGAAATAGATAGATTATCAATCTTAACAGGAGATAAGAAGTATGGAAGATGAACTTGAACAGGAAGGTATGGAGGACGAAGTTGGTGAACCATCGAAGTCTTCCAAAAAGGGCAGCCCTCTCAAGCTCATCATTATTGCGGTTGTCCTCGTAGTAGTCGCAGTAGTAGCTGTATTCGGTTTTATAATGCCGACATTTTTCGGAGAACCGCCTGAGGAAGAAGAAGTTGTAGAAGAACCTGTCGACCTGGTAAGAACGGATTACGGGGTGGAACATGTTCTCGAAGCTCAGACTATATCGATGTGGGACGAGACCAAACTAAGAGTTAGAAATCTGGTCGTAGACGTTACATTTGAAACTAACGGCGGGGGAGCTGCAGAGCTGGCAAAACGCACCGGGCAGCTGGATGATATAGTAGCGAAAATAATAAGGAATCACGAATTTACAACGTTGCTGAGTCCTGCATTCCAGGATTCTCTGAAAAAAATGATAACAATGGAAGTGAATAAACATCTGCCGGATCCGGAAAATAACGGTGTTGTACAGACTTTTATAAGGATAGTAACTCAATAAGGTAAGAATATGGCGGAAATATTATCACAGAATGAGATCGATGCGCTGTTGTCGAGCGTATCTGAAGAGGGCGGAATCCCCGATGAGGATTTAGGGGGCGATGATGAGGAAGAATATGGTGAGGGTAAAGCGGCAAATGTATATGACTTCAAGCACCCTAACCGTGTTTCAAAAGATCAGCTAAGGACTCTTCAGACAATACACGAGACATTTGCGAAGACTTTCAATGCGTATCTTGCAGTCCGTCTAAGGACTATTGTTGATATCAACCTTATTTCCGTTGATCAGCTGCAGTATTCAGAGTTTATACTGTCTATTTCAGATCCAAGTTGTATTTACATATTCAGAGTCGAAGAATTGAATGGTGTAGCAATACTCGAAATAAGTCCTAACCTGGTGTTGTTCATCGTTGACCGCCTGTTCGGGGGTAAAGGTCAGGCTTCTGAAGAGGCAAGGCCAATCACCACGATAGAACAGACTATCATGAAAAAGATAATCGAAAAGGCGATGGAGAATCTTTCCACCGCCTGGCAGCAGGTTGCTCCCCTGACCTTTATTCTTGAAGGATTTGAGAGCAATCCGGATGTGGTCCAGATCGCACCTCCCGGTGAGACAGTGATAACAATCTCACTCGAAGTAAAGATCCAGGATACATCCAGCCTTATGAATATATGTTTTCCATATTTGATTCTTGAAGACATCATTTCCAAGCTGAACGTACAGCATTTCATTTCGATGTCTAAAAAGGAATCATCCGAAGAGGAAGTCAGTGTAATCAATGATCGTTTGAGATATACGACACTTCCTTTGATCGCATACTTGGGGCATGTAGATGTCTCGGTTCATGACCTGACTAGTCTTAATCTCGGGGACGTGATCCGTCTTGACAAAAGAGTTGAAGATCTGCTTGAAGTTACCATTGGGGGTAACAAAAAGTTTCTCGGCAGGCCTGGAATCAGCGGAAAGAAAAAAGCCATTAAATTGGTCAGGTCTGTCACGGAAGATGATATTAGTGACAGAGAATTAGGTTAAGTCAAAACGGTTCAATTAAAAAGGAGTAAATTATGGCCGCATCACCGGAAGTAATGGAATATATAACTTCTCATTCTGAGAAGATTATTTCCGAGGCCAAAGAGATCATTGGAACAGTAGTGAATAAGGATGTTACTATTGACTTTCAGGGTACAGAGGATTTCGATTTCGGAAATCTCTCATCAGTTTATACTGAAGCTGTTGTTGATGTTACTTTTAAACTGAAAAGCGATCCTGATGGAGTGTTCCATCTTCTCATCCCCAAAGAGATAGCCGCCATGGTTGGTTCTCTAATGATGATGATGGAAGAGGAAGAACCGGAATTCAGCGAGGAAGAGCATGTTGATGCTATGAAGGAGACTGTAAATCAGATCCTCGGTTCTATCTCCACCAATCTGAAAGACGACCTGGGCGGTGAACTAGGTTTCGAGGCCATAGAAGGTCAGTATACCGAATTAAGCGAGGACCAGTTCGCAAAACCGGATATGATAACCGGTAAAATGCAGATGGCGATCGCGGAAGGTGATCCTAAAGAGGTCAGCCTTGTCTTCACAGCAAGTTCTGTCGAGTCTATACTCGGTAGCGCAGCAGAAGGCGAAGCTGAATCCGGTGAAGAAGCTGGCGAAGCTGCTGAAGGTGAAGAAACTGCAACAGAGACTGAAGAAACACCTCAGGAGATCACTGCTGAAGAACTTGCCGGACTCGAGCAGGAAGTCGGTGAAGGCAATTTCGAACTCGAAGGCATACTCGAAGGTGGAGCTGAAGAAGTAGCAGAAGCCCCGGAAGTTCTGGCCGGACCTCAAATGCCGGTGCCTACAGTCGGTCATGGAGATA
>JANQEH010000006.1 GCA_028278455.1 bacterium | reverse complement strand
ATAAACTCGTTTTTTATTGTCTCATAACTCTGTTTTAATTCCTGCCGCATCGGTATGCATAACAAAGCTTCCCGATTATATCCTGTTTCCCGGTTTATCAAGTAATCGACCTGGCGGTATACCACTATTGTTCCGATAATTAAGGTAAGAGAAAGAACAAACTGAACTACAATCAGCATTTTACGGATTCCGCTATTCCGGCCATTCCGCGAACCAGTGTGTTTCAATATTTTTTCGGGAGAAAAAGATGAAAGATATAATGCAGGATAACTGCCTGAGATCAAACCGGTCAGAAGCAAAATACTCAGTATACTGAGGATTAATTCCGGAGATAAAAGTATATTATATCTAATGTTCTTTCCTGTAAAGGAATTAAATTCAGGAAGCGCAATGACTACGATCCCCAAAGCGATAATGATTCCCAATGCAGTGATCAGAAGTGATTCAAACATGAATTGTTTAATTAGATTGATCTTGAAAGCGCCGGCAACCTTTCTCATAACAATCTCCTTGATCCTTCCTGTCGATCGAGCTTTAGTAAGACTCATGTAATTTATGCAGGCATTAGATAGAACTATAACAGCGATCAGTGAAAAAATATAAACAAACTGAACATTCCCCATTGTTCTATCATATCCTGTATAAGTATGCAGGTGTATCTTTTTAACCGGATTAAGGAGATATGTCGATCCGGTTTCAACATCACCGTTTTGCCGGATTAGCTCTGTTATTTTCTTCCCGGCTGTTTCAGGATACAAACCGTCTTTGACCATAACATAATTCGAAACCGCGTTTACCCAGCGGGTTGGCATTCTCGCAAGATTATCTCTAACGAAATTGAACGGTATAACTATATCAGGACTGATGCTCGAATTATCAGGTATATCCTTTATAACACCGGTTACAATGAAATCATATTTACTCTCAACTGAAAGTATCATCCCTATAATATTTTTTTCTTCTCCGAAATATTTTTCTGCAGCACTTTCAGATATAACTATAGACTTTGGATCGATCAATGCAGCTTCAGGATCACCTGCTATAAGCGGAAACGTGAATACCCGAAAGAAATCGGGATCAGCTGCAATCACGTCTCTTTCAAAAAATGATTTAAATTCTCTCTTTATCTGGATCCCTCCGAATCTTGTACAGCGGGTTGCGGCTATTATTTCCGGAGTTGTTTCTTTTACCAGTGGAACAAACTGATGAGGCGTTGAAAATGTATGAAAAATCCTTCCTCCATGATCGACATCCGCTTCTACCCGGTAGATAGAGTCAATGTTTTTGTGAAACCTGTCAAAACTCAATTCGTCGAACACCCAAAGAGTAATGAGAAGGCAGCAGGCCATACCAACCGCAAGTCCCATTATATTAATAATTGAAAAGGCTTTCTGTTTCAGGATATTCCTAAATGCTATCTTTAAATAGCTCTCAAATAAACCTAAATTCCGGAAAAAAGAGTGTGAGATGAATCTGGGTAGAGATATTATTGTATTCAACCAATACCAGATACATGCCTTAAAAATCCCCTTGCTCTCAAGTTTATGAAGAAACTCTTCCTCGAAATCTCCTAGTAGAGCTACTTCATTTTCTGAACGGGCAAAGGTCTTAAGGAGCTTTTCTGCTAATTGGGGAACTTCATGGTCCTTTTTCTTCATTCAATATCCCGGATTTACAGGATTAAATATATGATATTATTTATTCTGAAATTCAGTATATATATATTTACTGAAATTCAGAACAAATGTTCCACATTATTTTTGACTTTGTATTAATCTGAAATGAATGACAGAATTATTCGTATTTCAAAGAGTCAACGGGATTTATACCAGCGGCTTTACCAGCCTGGAAACTTACAGCAGTAAAAACAATAGAAGCTGCTGCGACAATCGAATAAATATATACTTCAATACCGATCTCCGTCCTGTATGCAAAGTTCTCCAGCCATTTTGTCGACAGCAGCCATGCTGCAGGAATTGAAATTGCCACAGCAGCGGAAAGCAGGATTATGAATTCTTTTGAGATACACATTACAAGTGACTGCACCGAAGCGCCCAGAACCTTCCTAACTCCGATCTCTTTTGTTTTGAGCTCTACAGTATATGAAGCCATTCCGTACAATCCGAGGCATGAAATAAAAATTGCGAATAACGTGAAGTATTTAAAAACTTCTCCGGTTAGCCGGTCAGAAATGTAGAACTTATCTATTTGATCGTCAAGAAACGTGTAGGTAAAAGGGTAGTCTTTAACATATTTTTTCCAAGTGTCCTCCAGAAATCCGATAGTCGCCTCAATATTCTGAGGATCGTATTTAACATTTATGAGAGGAAAAACAGTCTGCGAGATCCTGTGGAAGACCGGCACGACCTCAGTATGGAGCGAACCAAGATGATAGTCTTTCATTATTCCTATTATTGTCCCATCTCTGCCCTGATATGAGAATTTTTTTCCAATGGGAGAAACCATCCCCATCATGCTAACAGCCTTTTGATTGAGAACGTAATTTGCAGTATCAGAGATCATTTCTCCACTGAAATATCTTCCTTCTATAAGCTCTATCCCGAACGTTTCAAGATAGAATTCGTCTACATTGGAAAAATAGAACTGAATCTCCTCTTCCGAGCTTTTTCCCTCCCAATTAACATCCGATGTACCCTGTCCCAATCCAACCGGTCTTATTGATTTTGACACGTTGATAATACCCGGAAACTGCAAGAATTCATTTCTGATATTTCTGAAGTCTCTACCTAGATTAAGGCGGCCTATAAAAGAAAGTATGTTGTCTCTCTTGAATCCAATGTCTTTATTATTTATATAGTCCATCTGCCGGAAGATCACAAGCGATCCTATAATCAGTATTATAGTAAAAGTAAACTGTACAGTAACCAGTGCCTTTCTAAACGAAGTTCCTCGACTCCCGGATCTTACCGATCCGCCTTTCAACACTTTAACAGGGTTGCAGGCTGAAAGCATCAATGCCGGATAACTGCCTGCGATGATTCCGGTAATGATAGTTATTAATACAAAACCTGTTAATGCTGCCGGTTCTGTCAGACCTCCCGGATCAAGATCCTTGCCTGAAAGCTGATTTAAAACCGGAATTGTTACAAAGGAAACTACTGCTGCAATAATTGCGGCAATAGCGGCAAAAAGCAGAGATTCTCCGATGAACTGCATAATGAGATTCGACCTGAACGCACCGGCCACTTTTCTCATTCCTATCTCCTGCGCACGTCTCGCTGAACGTGCCGTCGCAAGATTCATAAAATTGATGCAGGCTATCAGTAATATCAGTATGGCTGTAGTAGAAAATATGTAAACATACTTCATATCGCTGATTCCCATGAATCCCTGGGCATATTGTGGTTCGAGATGTATTCTTTTAATCGGCTGCAGAAATATTTCTGAATTTAGCTCTGGATCATTATCTTTTATGAAGTTCTTTATTTTCTCTGTGAATTCATAAACATCCGTACCGTCCCTTAATTGGATAAAATTATACCAGCCTGTATCTTTCCAGTTATTCAGATCCATACCCCATGCATCTGCCCAGAATGACATCGGGAAAATGAAGTCGAACTGTAAATGTGAATTTCCCGGTATGTTTTCAATAATCCCTGTGATCTTGAAAGGACGTCTATGGACTATAATAGATTTTCCCAGGGGATCCTCATCTCCAAAGTACTTGAATGCTAAATCCTGCGTAATAACCATAGAGTAAATATCATTAAAAACAGTATTTGGATCTCCACTGACAAATTTGAAATCGAGCATTTCGAAAACTGATGGATCCGCTGTGCCAAGTCTGTCGTTATCGAATGATCTGTCTTCATTTTTTAGAAGCCAGCCTCCCTCCTCGAGATTGAAAAATCTCGTTGAATTAATAACCTCCGGAAAGCTCGCTTCAAGGGAGGGGCCGAGCGGTACAGGCGTAAATGCCTCAAGCGATACTCCGTTCGGATTTGTTGTCTTTTTAATTATCCGGAATATATTATCTGCATTCTTGTGATACCCGTCATATCCCAGTTCATCCTGTACCCATAAAAGCATAAGCACACAGCCTGCAAGACCAATGGTCAAACTTGACAGGTTGATTAATGAATAGATTTTATTCCTTCTAATGTTTCTGAATGAGGTTTTTAGATAATTATTGAACATTCCACAGCTCCTGCTCATTGAATATCCCAATATTTGGGGCAATGAATGAAATACCTGCATCCAGAACCATAATCGTGCATATATTGCCCCCTTTTCATTTCGCAATCGTAGATACACCTCTTCAAGGTCTCCCTTCAAAGATGACCTGTCATCCAGCTTAGTTAAGGATGATATTATTTTTATCCCAATACAGGGAATTTTAGTCTTCTTATTATTCATATTTCAGTGAATCCACAGGTTTTGAACGGGCTGTCCTGAATGATTGAAAACTGACTGTCAGGATCGCGATAAACAGTACCGAGAGAATGGTAAAAATTATCATAGTTAATCCTACATCTGTTCTATAGGCGAAGTTATTCAGCCATCTACCCATAATATAGACTGCCGGTGGGCAGGAGAATATAACAGCGATACCAATCCATTTGACAAAATCAGTTGTAAGCAGTTTTATGATACTTATATCTGTAGCGCCCAGTGATTTCCGAATTCCCACCTCCCGTATTCTCTGCTCGGCTGAAAATGATGCAAGCCCGAATAAACCGAGACAGGAAAGAATCAAAGTTAAAAAAGTGAAATATTTTATTATATTACCGGTTTTTTCCTCTGACCTGTAAAATCCATCAACTATATCTTCAATAAATCTGTATTTGAAAGGTCTTCCGGGGACGAATTTCTCCCAGATTTCTTCAATATTCTCAAGAATAACGGAGGAATTCTCCCGGCTGATTTTGATATGTACAGAAAAGAAGCGTTCAGAATAGGTCATTAATATCGGTTTGATCTTCGAGTGGAGCGAACCCTGGTGAAAATCCTTAACTACTCCGATAATGATCCCTTCACTGTCTCTGAAGGTAAACGGTTTACCGACGGGAGACTTCATACCGATCGCTTTTACTGCAGACTCGTTCAGAATATAATTAGTCCTTTCGGATAAAATATCCTTAGAAAAGAATCTCCCTTCTGCCATTTTAAGTCCGAATGTCTCGAGATAATCATAATCTCCGATACACCGGTACATTATTACTTTCTCTTCAGGATCTTTTCCCTCCCAGGAAATATCCGTAGTTGGTTCAATATACCCGTTTGGTATAATGCTCCATGAAACTTTCCTCACTCCGGGAACATTGAGAAGTTCCTGTTTAACAGTCTCCGGATCATTCCTGAAACCGCCTATGGAATCAAGGCTCAATATATTTTTCTTGTCGAAACCGAGAGGTTTATTTATTACGAAATTGAGCTGACTGTAAATAACACCTGTTGCAAAGATCAGGATGATAGACAGGCCGAACTGCAGGACCACAAGGGTTTTCCTCAGGTTTGCTCCAAACCGGATATTGCCCGGAGTTATTCCCTTTAAAACATTAACCGGTTGAAAGGATGAAAGATATAACGATGGATAGATTCCCGAGATTAAACCTGTAATTACCATAAGGGATAGCAGACTTATCAGTATCCCGGGTTCAGCAATAGCTGAAAAATTCAGTGTTTTACCTGACAAACCGTTAAAAACAGGTAAGGCTGTGAAAACAAGGAAGAATGACAGGATCAGTGAAATAACCGACAGAAGAGAGGACTCTACAAAGAACTGCTTGACAAGGTCTATCTTATATGCACCGTGAACTTTCCGCATACCAACTTCCTTTGCTCTTTTCGCTGACCTTGCTGTAGATAGATTCATAAAGTTAATACCGGCGATCAGAAGAACACCTATGGCTATTGTTGAGAATAAATATATGTACCGTATATTTCCTTTCATGTAATTATCGAAATCCCAGGTTAAAACAGATCTTAGATGAATATCACTCAAAGGTTGAAGCGAAAGGTAATAATATGTCTGAGGATCGTGATCCTTAACAAAGTTTTCGATTTTTTTGTCAAGACCTGACGGATCGGCATTTTCATCTGTCAGAATATAAACGCTTGTGCGCGAGTCCTTCCAGGAAGCCAGATCGGCCCTCCACCAATCTGCCGCATTTGCTATATTGAAGATGATATCGAACTGCAGATGCGATCTGGCAGGGATATTCTCTAACACTCCCGAGATTTCCATAGGCTGTTCATCATCACCGATCAGAAGAATTTTTCCCAGCGGATCATCATTACCGAAATACTTTTCAGCGGTTTCAGCGGTTATAACAATTGAATTCTTACTCTTCAGTGCCCCTTCGCCGTTACCTTTAATGAAATCGAATGAAAAGATCTTGAAAAACTCCGGATCCGCTACACAGAGATTATCGTTATAAAACGTCTTCTCTCCGTAGTTGATTCTCCAATTACTGAATCCTCCCCTGAACCTTGTAGAGTATAGGATTTCATGAAAATCTTCATGGAATGACGGCACTGAGGCAAATGGCGCTGTGGACATTGTGATGCTCTCATTGGAAGACCTGTTTTCCTGAATCACCCTGTAAATATTTTTAAAATTCTTATGAAACCTGTCATATCCTATTTCATCCTGAAGCCATAATAAAATTAGTATGCAGCATGCCAGACCTGCAGAGAGACCGGAAACATTTATCGCAGTAAACAAGCCCTGTTTCCGTGCATTTCTGAAAGCGATCTTAAGATAGTTTCTAAACATTGATATACTCCGTAAAGCTGAATACCATATAACTGTCCTGAGTGATACCAGAACCTGCCCCCAGAACCAAATCCAGGCCTGGAATTTTCCATTCCTGTGTTGCAGATCATGATATACTTCTTCCATATCTCCTGACAGTGGAGATTTATCTTCCCGCTGGATAAGTAATCTTAACAATATTCCTGCGATTTTAGGGGTATTCATAATTATTGTTCCGTTTGTTTGAAAGCTACATCAGGTATACCTTCCCAGATAGAACTGTTCAAATCCCGGGCTGTCTGAAGTGATAGCTTTCCGTTCTCGGTCAAAGTATAATATTTTTTTCTTTTGCCACCCCGTTCCGGAGTAGGCTCTCCAAGAAATTTCTTAGCATAACCCTTCTTGACCAGTATATCCAGCTGAACATAAAGTGCTCCGAATGCAATTGACATATCAGCCATTTCTTTGACTTTCTCCCTGATTGTTACCCCGTATGCATTCTCCCCAAGATGCCAGATAGCCAGCAGAAGTATCTCCTCGGATCTTGTTAACACCTTCATAATATCTCCTGTAAATGATAAACACTAAAATTTAGTATTTATAAATATGACTATTTATACTAAATTTTAGTGTTTATTGTTTCAGACTATTTTATTTTTTGTTAAAAGCAGATACAAATAGAAACAGACAATATTATGTAAGCATCAGAAAATAAGTTATCACTCCGAACTGAGAGTATCTAACGGATTTGCTGTTGAAGCTTTTAATGTTTGAAAACTTATAGTGACTAAAGCAACCGTTAAGATCATTATTGCAGCAGAGATAAATATCAGCATGTTTAGTTCAATTTTGTATGCAAAGTTTCCAAGCCATTTATTCATCAGATAGTACCCTGCTGGAAGCGCAATTATATTTGATATAAGAATCCATATAGTAAATTCACCGGCTAAAAGCAGCATAATTTTACCGGCAGAAGCTCCCAGAATTTTCCTTATCCCGATCTCCTTGAATTTCTGCTCTGTAGTAAAAATCGCCAGTCCTAAAAGCCCCATACCGGCTATTACAACTGATATTATCGTAAAAATCCTTAATATAGCGCCCAGCTGTTTATCTGTTCTATAGGCACTTTGATATGCATCATCAATAATACTATATTCAAAAGGATAATCCGGTGATAAATCAAGGAACTTTGCACTTATTAGATCAAGAATTTCATCAATAGGTCCATCACTGATCTTTATTGAAATGAACCTTGGAGTGAATGACTCCAATCCTATACCAGAATACAGATACAAAGGTTGAATTTGTTCATACATTGAAAGAAAATGGAAATCTTTCAATACACCTACGATCTTTCCTGTTTTGAATTCTCCATCTAAATAAAAATCAAATTCATATTCTCCTTTTGGATCCCAGTTAAGAGCTTTCATTGCAGATTCATTAAGGATAAATGCACCTTGCTTATCTGAGGGGTGGTCATCGGAAAACTTTCTGCCTTCTACTAATTCCAATCCGTAAAGATCAATGAAATCATTATCAACTATGCAGAAATTCATTGACATAAATAGATCATCAGGCATCCCCGGATAGTGGATCCTGTATTGCCAGTCTATGTTGCATGGTAAACGGGTTGATGCCGAAACTGATACTATCCTGTGGTCTTCAGAAAGTTCATCCTTTAAAACGGAAATTCTGTCGATTAGAGTTTCATCCCTGATTCCTACCGTAATAATTCTATCACGTATATACCCTGTATCCTTATTATTTAAATATTCCATCTGGTACCCAATTACCAGTACGCTTAGAACTAATATAATTGAGCAGGTAAATTGAATAATTACAAGCGAACTCCTGAGCACGGATCTGCCGGAATTCCAGCTTAATCCCTTTTTGAGTATGATACCCGGGTTGAAAGATGATATGAAGATTGCAGGATATGAACCCGCCAAAAGTATTAGAACCACTATCAGGATAATCATACCCGGCAGGAGAACCAGACTTTCATTGAAACTGATCATTATATCTTTTTCCAGAATACTGCTGTAATAAGGCAATATCAATTTTGCAATGACTGCAGACAAAAGAAATGATATTACAACATATATAGACGTTTCAAAAAGGATCTGTTTAATCAGCTGGTTCCTCGTTGCTCCGACTACTTTTCTTATCCCTACTTCTTTCCCCCTTACAGACGAGATGGCTGTTGCTAAATTCACATAATTAATACAGGCAATTGCCAGTATTAAAATAGATATTGTCGAGAAGATGTAGATCATCCTGATATCACCGTTATTCTCTATCTCAAAGTTCAGGTCTGACCTGAGGTGGATTGATGTTATGGGTTGGAGCGAGTATGATATATTTCTTCGCTTGCGCTGTGTATCATCTTCATAGAAATATTTTCCCGGTAATTCCGATATCCTCTCCTCTAATTCATCTAAAATGGTGTTATTATCAAGATGAATATATGCATAACATCCAATTGCCCTCCAGGTTTCGATATCTCTATCAAAGATAATCCTCTGATTCTCCTCTGAAACAAGAAAATCTATATTAAAATGTGAATTTTGAGGGACATTTTTCAGTATCCCTGTGATGTGGAAATCTTTCGTACCTTCAAAGTTTATAATTAAGCCGACAGGATTTTTACCGGGAAAGTATTTTTCCGCGATTGATTCGGAAATGATGATCGATGATGGATCGATAAATATGCTTTCTTTGCTGCCGGTGGCCATGTCGAAAGAAAAAACTTCAAAAAAATCACGGTTTATATATAAAAAGTCTTTCTCGTAGAAGCTATCTCCATTAATGCTAACTCTGATATCATCATTGATCCAGAATCTTGCAGCAGAAATTATTTCCGGAAATTCCTGTTTCAATTTTAACGTCAGCGCAGGATGTGTCTGAGCCATTTTGTACGAATTTCTGTAAAGATAAGCCTGGTCTTCGGTTGCGATTCTGTAAATATTTTCTGATCTGGCGTGAAATTTATCATAGTCCAGCTCGAATCTTATGTAAAGGGATAACAAAATGAATGACGTTATTCCCATTATTAAACCGAAAATATTTATAGAAGAATATATTTTATGCCTATTAAAACTCCTTATGGCGATCTGTAGATAATTCTTGATCATGCTGATTTTACTTATAAGTTTTTCATGCGTTACATCAGGAATGGTCTTCAGGATCTGCCTGAGATACCAGAGCAAAGCGCTTTTATATCCCCTCTGGTCGGCTATAGTATTGAAAACTTCTTCATAATCTCCTAGAGAATCTTTGTCAGTATAATCAGGAAGTATCCATCTCAGGAGATATTCAGCGAATTTTGGAGGTTTTTTAGGTTTATTCAATAGAAAACTCCGGTATTCCGTCCCACATTGCTTTTTCAACTTTTTTAATCTCGGCGAGCGCCTGAAGCCCCCTCTTCTTTACTTTGTAGTACCTCTTGCTTCTTCCACCTCTTTCGGCAGTAGCATTCCCCATAAAGGAATCCACAAATCCCTTCTTTTCCAAACGGTGTAGAGGTATATAAATTGCGCCAAATGTCCATTCTTTACCGGAAACATCCTGAACCTGCTCTCTGATTGGCACACAATAAGCATTATCCTGCAGCCGCCATATTGCGAGCAGGACTAATTCTTCGGCTCTGGATAACAGCTTCATAATTTCTCCTGTTTTAATATCCCTTATAAAATAAGGATAATGCACTTTTATGTCAAGAACTATTTGTCTTATTTATTAAGGATAATCACCAACCAGCAACATTACGTTGATATTTACTACTGATTTTATTCGTTCCTAAGGGAGTTTACAGGATCGGTATTGGCTGCCCTTATCGTCTGAAAGCATACGGCAATAATCGAGATCAGAACCACCACAAATGAAGATATTATAAAAACTGTTATATTAATATCTGTCTTATAAGCGAACTGCTCAAGCCACCTATTTGCGGCATAAAATGCTGCAGGCCATGCGATTAAGTTTGCTATGCATATTAGAAAGATGTATTCTTTCACCATAAGATTGACTATTGAGATCGCATTTGCGCCCAGCACTTTTCTGACACCTATCTCTTTGGTTTTTTGTTCTGCAATATATGCTGTTAATCCAAATAAACCTATAATTGATATAAGTATTGCCAGGCAGGAAAATAATGCGATTACGTTACCTGTGAGGCTTTCAGCTTTATATAATCTGTCATAGTCCTCATCAAAAAAGGTATACTCCAATTTCAATCCGGGAGATACTTCATCCCAGGTATTATTGATAAAATCAAGTGTTTTTGAAATATTTTCCGATTTAAGTTTGATTGAAACATACTGGTCAATCCAGTGAGGGTGAGTACCGGAGAGTGTCATTCCCATTCTTCGAATTGGTAAATGCATTGACTTATAGTGAAAATCCCTTATTACTCCGATTATTTCAAAAGTCTTTCTGTTGAATCCCCAAACAGTTATTCTTTTCCCTATTGGATTCTTTAATTCAAAATATTCTACTGTTTTTTCGTTGATTACAATAGCCGCAGTATCTGTAGAAATATCTCTTGAAAAAAACCTCCCTTCTGCCATTTGCATGTTGAAGGTTTTCAGGTAATCGTGATCACAAACAGTCATATCGAGTGTATTGTTCTTTCCTTCTATAAGCTGCGGTCCAACCCTTACTCCAAAATTCCAGAAACCATATCCCGGCAGAAATGTTGAACTTGATAAATATTCTATATCCGGACTTCTACGAAGATTCTCTTTTAGAACAGGAACCTGTTTATCCAACGCATCAGTCTGATGTATTATCAAAATCCTGTCTTTGTCAAATCCAAGCCTGTTATTCTGAAAATGATCCAGCTGTTTATATACTATCATAGTGCCTATTATCAGAAATGCAGTTATAAGGAATTGAAAAGTAATCAAGCCGTTCCTGAGATTAAAAAGTCCTTTCTTGCCTCTCTTTGATAAAGTATTTTTTAGTACCTCAGTAATTCCGAATGCAGATAAGAAGAAAGCTGGATATATTCCGGCAAAGAATCCCGATAAAAGAACAAAACCTATCAATCCGGGTATAACATACCATTGCTGGAAATATAACAGTTCTAATTGACTGCCCACAAGGTTTGAAAAAAACGGTAAAAGAAATTCAGTAAGCAGCAAAGCAAGAATCAGGGATATTGAACAAATCATTACTGCTTCACCAAGGAATTGCTTTATAATATCCCTTCTAAGTGAACCCGCAACTTTTCTTATACCGATTTCTCTTGCTCTTGAATAGGATATTGCAGTTGATAAATTAACAAAATTTATACATGCTATTATTATAATAAGGACAGCTATAACGGAAAACAGGTATATATATATTGCATTTCCATTCGTTCCATAACCTGTAGCCAGATCCGTATGCAGATGAATATCCTTTAAAGGCTGCAGGGTCCATACCGGATGATTTCCTTCGGGAACAACACTATGCATTATCTCCATTAGCATTTCTTCTCCGCGATCCAAAGTAACACCTTCCCGCAACGTCACGTATGAAACACATTGATCGCTGTACCAATTGTTCGACATGACTGCATTCCATCTTTCACTGTCTTCAATTGTATTGATCGAAACAAGTAAATTGAAATCTATATGTGAGTTCTCAGGTACATCTTCCACTATACCGGTTATTGTTACATCAAATTCCACTCTCATATTGAAAAGTATCGAAAGACGTTTTCCTACAGGATCCTCTTCACCAAAATATTTTTCCGCGGCGGTCCGCGTAATAACGGCTGAGTTTGGTTCAGACAGGACCACTTCAGGATCTCCCTTGATCAAAGGAAAGGAAAACACCTTGAAAAAATCCGGTTCTGTATAAAGAATAGTCTCATTTTTAAAAGCCTTCTCTCCACATTTTGTCAATGTCCATTTGAAATAGTATAATTGTGCAATTGTCTCTACATCGGGATATTTTTCTCTGATAGTGGTTGCTAAAATCCTGGGTGTCCCCAGCTGATGAATCCTGAAATCCCCATCCCCAGTGAAATCCATGCAAATTCTATAGATACGGTCTGCTTTTTCATGAAATCTGTCGTAGCTTATTTCATCAAAAATATATATGGATATCAATAGACTGCTGGTTATTCCTATAGCAAGCCCGAAAATATTAATAAATGAATACACTTTGTTTCTTCTCAGATTCCTTAATGCGATCTTGAAATAATTCTTTAACATTATGGCGCTCCTGTAAAATGAATCGGTAAATACGGATAGAAGTGCTATGATTAATTGATGATGATACCAGATATAAGATGCATACTTGTTTTTTTCTGCATAAATGATTCGGTATTCATCCTCAATGTCACTTATCAGAGTAGAACTGAATTCATCAGAATACAGCAACCTGAAGATTGTTGCACCCGGTTCAGGGGGTGTTATTGACTTCTTTCTTGCCTTATTTATCAATCTTCAACTCTCCAATACCGTCCCATGCCAAACGCTCAACCTTCCTGATATCATTGAGAACTTCTACTGCCTCTGTGGTAATTGTATATATCCTTTTTCTCTTACCTCCCCTTTCCGGAGTAGGATCCGACATGTAAGCTTTTAGATATCCTTTCTCGACCAATCTCTCCAATAACACATATAAAGCGCCGTATCCTGAAGCCTTACCGGTTATCTCCTTAAGATTTCCCCTGATATTGAAAGTATATGCTTCGCTCTTGAGCCTGTAAACCGTCAACAAAAGCAATTCCTCAGACCTTGAGAGGATCTTCATAACATCTCCGGTTAATAATTCTTAAAATGTAGGTATAATAATTAAAAAAATAATACTTAAATTTTAGGAAATATACGAAGAAACAATGTAATAGTTTCAGGATCGAAGTTAATTAACGGTTTATTTTTATCATGAGACTATCATATCACTCATTTCTGAGGGAGTTTACAGGATCTGTGTTTGCTGCCCTAATGGTCTGGATGCTGACGGTGATCATCGAGATAAGAACTGCAGCCAGGGAGGAAAATAAAAATACCGTTATTGTAATGTCTGTCTTATAAGCAAACTGTTCCAGCCATCTGTTAGCTGCATAGAAAGCAGCAGGCCATGCTATAGCATTGGAGATCAACACGATCTTCAGAAATTCTTTCGACAGCAGGGTAACTACATTAGTTACTCGTGCTCCGAGCACTTTTCTAACTCCGATTTCCTTGGAACGTTGTTCGACAGTGTAAGAGATCAAACCGAATAATCCCATACAGGCTACGATTATCGCAAGGAAAGTGAAGTAACCGAAAGTGTTACCAAGTTTCTCCTCTGATCTGTACTGCCTCATAAATCCATCATCAAGGAAGGAATACTCAAGGGGGAGGTATGGAGCCAGTTCGTCCCATTTATTCTCGATGAATTCTATTGTGTCACTTATATTTTCAGCTTTAGTCTTGACGATTATATATCTATATGGAAGATACGCATGCGGATCGACAAATAAAGCAAGGGGATCTATTGCATTATGCAGTGAAGTGAAATGAAAATCCCTGACAACACCAATAACCTTACCAAGTTCCTTTACAGCCAGATGCTGGTATTTAATCGGATCTCTCCCGAATTCCATACCTACAGGTTCTTCCCATCCCAGCTCTTTTACAGCTGCTTCATTGAGGATATATCCGGATTTTAGGTCTGTTGAAATTTCTTTCTTGAAATCCCTGCCTTCGAGCAATTCAATATTCATTGATTTGATGAAATCATAATCCACACCGTTCATAAACATCGTTGGAAAATCACCACGGGGAGTCTGAGCCGTCCTGTATACCCATTCAGCAGGAGTATCCATGAAAGGTAACTCTGTAGAAAATGATACGGAATTTATATTTGTATTTAAACCCAGTTCATTCCTGAATAGCTCATATTTTTTCTGGATCGAGGCATCATTAATATTAATTAGCAAAACCTGGTCTTTATTCAGACCAAGCCGTTTATTTCTAATGAAACCCATTTGATCCCTGATAACAAAGGTACCGATTATCAGTATAACAGTTATTGCAAACTGCAGGGATATAAGTATCTTCCTTAATAATGAACCACTGTTACGGAAGAAATTCATGCCCCTGAAAACTCTTACAGGCCTGAAGGCGGACATATAAAATGCCGGGTAGCTACCGGAGAATAATCCAACGAAAATTATCAGGAGGAGAAATCCTGTTAGAACTTCAGGATTGGTTAGAAGCTCAAGCGAAAGATCCTTGCCTGTAAATTTATTGAATACAGGAAGAAACACCTCTACAAACGCTGCAGCAACTACAAGTGATAAAAAACTGAAAGCTGTTGATTCGAAAATGAACTGCCCGATAAGCTGTTTCTTCTGCGCTCCCATTACTTTTCGGACACCCACCTCTTTCGCGCGGGCGGCGGATCTTGATGTCGACAGGTTCATAAAATTTATACAGGCGATGACTAGAACCAGAAAGGCGATACCTGAAATGATGTAGACATAAGCAATATCGCTGTTAGCGCTGATCTCTTCCTTCAAGTGCGATCTCAAATGTATATCCTGCAGCGGCTGGAGCTCGAATATAATTTCCTCCCGTGCCCATGTACCGTACATTTTAACTGCGAAATCCGGCAGAGTTTTTTCAATTTCCTTTACACGGCCTTTATCAGAGGCAAGGATATATGTGTACAGAGCAGGATGCCATACTGATACATGAGTTTTTACAGAAATATCATACCCGGCAATAGGTTTTACACTTGAAAAAGAACACAGAATATCTATATCGAAATGTGAATTCC
>JANQEH010000312.1 GCA_028278455.1 bacterium | reverse complement strand
GACTATCCCGATTACGGCATGAAGGTGGCTCAGGGAGTATCATCTGGCGCCTATGATAAAGGTATACTTATTTGCGGTGCCGGGATCGGGATGTCTATTGTTGCAAATAAAGTGATTAATATCCGAGCTGCCCTCTGCATGACGCCGGAACAGGCAAAACTTAGCAGGCAGCATAATAATGCAAATATCCTGGTTATGGCGGGAAGGCTGACCGGGAAGGAAACAGCAAAAGAGATCATGAATAATTGGCTGGAGGCCGAGTTTGAAGGCGGAAGGCACGAACGCAGGATAAATAAAATTCATGAACTAAACGGAAAATGATCCGGCCCTTTCTTTATCCATAAGACTTTTCTGTTCATATCTAATTAACCTACAAAAATTATTTAACACCGGGTGTTGTTATGTTCAATAATCTTAAAGAAACTGATCCTGAAATATTCGGTACTGTTACCGGAGAAATTGACAGACTGAACTCGACTCTCGAACTGATAGCGTCTGAGAATTTTGTCAGTAAAGCAGTTCTTGAAGCTGCAGGTAACGTAATGACAAATAAATATGCTGAAGGATATCCGGGCAAAAGATATTATGGAGGATGTGAGCAGGTTGATATTGCAGAGGATCTTGCCCGAAACAGGGCAAAGGAACTATTCGATGCTGCATATGTGAATGTTCAGCCTCATGCAGGGGCACAGGCAAATATGGCAGCTTTTTTTTCAGTTCTTAAAGTAGGAGATACGATACTTGGGATGGACCTTGCCCATGGCGGACATCTTACTCATGGAAGCCCGGTTAATTTTTCCGGAAAATTATATCAGATAGTCTCCTATGGTGTGGAAAAAGATACAGGCAGGATCGATTACGATAAGCTTGCAGACCTTGCAAAAAAGGTAAAACCCCAGCTTATACTTGCGGGATACAGCGCTCATCCGAGGGAACTGGATTTTCCTAAGTTCAGGGAAATTGCTGACAGCGTCGGAGCTTTCTTAATGGCAGATATTGCTCATATTGCAGGATTATGTGCTGTTGGGCTTCATCCATCACCGATACCTTATTGCGATATTGTTACTACCACTACGCATAAAACGCTAAGAGGCCCCCGTGGAGGTATGATCATGGCCGGTGAAAAATTTGCAGATAAGAAGATCATCGATCCCTGGTCCGGTAAAGAGAGAAAGCTAAGGGGGGCAATCTCAAGCCGTGTATTCCCGGGAACACAGGGAGGGCCTTTGATGCACATTATAGCTGCCAAGGCTGTAGCTTTCCATGAGGCATTACAAGATGATTATAAAGTATACTGCAGGCAAATAATTGATAACGCTGCTGCCCTGGCGGGATCGCTGATGGACGAAGGATTTAATCTTGTGTCCGGAGGTACAGACAACCACCTTATGCTGGTCGATCTGACGAACAAGGGTGTTACCGGTAAGGATGCAGAGGATGCCCTGGAAGATTCAGGTATTACCGTAAATAAGAATATGGTGCCGTTCGATCAGAACTCACCTATGGTAACCAGCGGGATCAGAATAGGCACCCCGGCACTGACAACCAGAGGTATGAAAGAATCTGAAATGAAAAGGATCGGACAACTGATAAGCAGGGTTATCGCAAATATCGGTAATGAAGATGTGTATTCCGAAACAAGAAGTGAAGTAAAAAAATTCTGTGATGAATTTCCGCTTTATATATTTTAGGGAAATGTATTTATGAAGTGTCCATACTGTCATAGTGGTGACGATAAAGTGATCGATTCCAGGTCTGTGAGGGATGGTGAGGCGATCAGGCGAAGAAGAGAATGCACAGGCTGCGGCGGGAGATATACGACTTACGAGTACATTGAAAGCATTACCTATAAGGTAGTTAAAAGAGACGGCACCCGGGAAGACTTCGACAGAAAAAAATTGGAAGAGGGGATAATCCGCGCCTGTTCAAAACGGCCGATACCATTTGAAAAAATCCAGGAAGCTGTTGATTCGATCATCGAGAGACTGCAGTCTGAGCATTACAAGGAAATACCTGCAGACCTTATCGGTGAGCTTGTAATGAATGAGCTTAAGGTACTGGATGATGTGGCATATGTACGATTTGCATCGGTTTACCGGAAATTTGAAGCTAAAGAAGATTTTGTAAAGACTATCAAGGGCATTGATAAAGAGAAATCCAGAAAGAGATGACTTGATTATCACGATGTATCCGAATTGTTCAATACTTTTTATCCCCCTGTATCATGGGGGATTTTTATTTTAGGAGTGTATTGTTCATAAATAATTAATTTTCAACTGTTTAAATCTAAAATCTATGTTACTTACCGGTCAGGATTGATATTGAAAATTAAAGTTGTGTATGTACATAATTTTTAATACATTTCTTGGTTAAACGGATATTCCAGGAAAGACCGGAACAATAGAAGCAGATCTCAGTACAAAAAATAGTTTGAAAAAACAGGGGTATTTTACAGGAATAATGACAGTTCCGAAAAGAATAATTGTACTCGGTGTCTTATCTTTCGCGCTGATTATTGCCGGATTGTCGATATCACGGCTGCTGCTTGAAAACAACCTTCCCCTTGCTGACTCAATTGTCAGTAATCTGTTGATTATATTCGGGATTAATCTCATTATCCTAATGCTTTTCGGACTTCCGAGATTTCAGACATTATCAACGCAAAAAAGGCTGGCGGTCATTGGATGGACCTCCGGGATTTTTATCCTGTTCTCGCTGGCAATGAATATATTTATGCCTGATATAATTACCGCAGATTATTATGAAATGATAGAGTCAGGGAGTGAACCAATTAATGTCATAGCGGTTTCAGCCCTTGTATACTGCACCCTACTTCTGGCATCACTCCTGTATATCCAATTATATGGAATGATACTTATAAATCAGAAAAAAAGAACAAGGTTAAGTTTCTGGTTTCTATATGTAATCATCCTGTCTTTCCTGGTTATGAGCAGTATCACGAAAATCAATCCTTTTTCCACAGGTATTACTGATCCTGAATATCTGTTTGAATATTTTACTATTGCTGTAGGGATCCTCATTATCTTTTTAATGGTTACGAATTCCTACAGGAATTCCTGGGTGAATTACCTTAATAAGAAACAGAAGATTATAACACTTTTTACAGGGATCCTTATAACTTTATTTATGATTCTTGTAGAAGAACTACCAGGACAGAACCTTCAAATAACACTTTTAACTTACTCTCATTCTTCCGGAGTATTCTTCAGTATAATCCGGTTGTTTTTTCTAATATATTGTATGATGGGCATAATAAGCCTGGTGCTGCACCTCCCCACTGCGGGAATTTTCGACAGGAAAGTACGCCAGTTAACGTCTCTCTTTCAGGTTTCGAATGCTATCTCGACCTCAATGAACCCCGAAAAATTCCTGAATATGATAACGGATAAAACCCTTGAAGTTGTCGGAGCGAATTCATCGTGGCTTCTTATGAATGATCCGGGAAAGAATGGTTTCAGGCTCGGAGCATTTTCGCAGGTCCCCAAGGAGATACTTGAAAAGATCAAAAGAGATAAATTTTCAACTATCAATAATTGGATTATCAAAACAAAGAAACCGCTCGTGCTCCACCAGCTGCTTCAGGTAAAAACTCCGGCTTTAGGTAATGAGATCAGGTTGATCGGCGGATCGCTTCTGGCTATGCCATTATTAGAAGAGAATAATAACGTTGCCGGGATAATATACGCCTGGAAGGAGTCTGAATTCGGATTTGATGAGGAAGACCGGGAGATGATCCAGGCATTCGCAAATCAAACGGTTATTGCTATAGAAAACATAGCCCTTCTTGAACAGAGGATGGAAAGGCAGAGACTACAGCAGGAGCTTGATGTTGCCAGGGAGATCCAACTGAAACTGCTGCCAAAAGAGATCCCGGTTCTTTCGGACGAAATTGAAGTGGAGGCAATATCTATCCCTGCAAATGAAGTCGGCGGTGATTATTACGATTTCATTAAACTCGATGATAATAAATGGGGGATATTTATTGCTGATGTATCAGGGAAAAGCATTTCGGCCGCGTTATATATGGCAGAGATCAAGGGATTCATTCAGTCCCTTGCAAAATTGTATCCGTCGCCGAGGGATCTGATGATAAAGGTGAATGAAACCCTGTACGGAAATATCGACAGGAAATCATTCATTACAATGATTGCGGCAGTGATCGATCTGAAAAAAGGAGAATTGAAATACTCTCGTGCCGGTCATTCTCCTCTTGGATATTATGATCCTGATGAGGATATATGGAATTTCTTCCAACCCCCAGGACTTGGTTTAGGCCTGGATAAGGGTGATGTTTTCAATAATATCATCAAGGAAGAAACGATAGAATTTAAACCCGGTTCGGTTTTTTATCTATATACAGACGGTGTTACGGAAGTTTTTGATATAAATAATGAAGAATTTGGAGAGAACAGGCTTCAGGAATTGTTATATACATGTAAAAGGGAAAGCAAGGGATCTTATATTGATGCGATCCTGAATAAGATCGATCTGTTCAGCAGCGGCGGCAAACTGGATGACGTAACAATGATCGTCGTAAAGATGAAAGAAAATGAAGCCGAAAAACAGTGATTTATTATTTATACACTGGTTTGATTGTTATAACTTATTAAATAAAAATTCGTAGTAATTATTAGGAATTCATATTCAAAGGAGGTATTAATGTCAGGTTTTGAAGTTGAAAGACGCGATAAGGAAAATATCTCATGCCTTTACGTGAAAGGTTTTCTTGATGCACATACAGCTCCGCAGTTCGAAGAAGCGATCCAGAATCTTGTCGATGAAGAAAGATTTAAAATCATCGTGAATCTCTGTGATCTTACTTACATAAGCAGCGCGGGACTTGGTGTTTTTATGGGATTTATAGAAGATATAAGATCAAAAGGCGGAGATCTAAAACTTTCAAATATGACATCAAAGGTATATAAGGTTTTTGATCTTCTTGGATTTCCCAATCTCTACGAGATCTATGAGGATGAGAATGAGGCAGTTGATAAATACCAGAAAGCCTAATCACAAAGGGATTAAGTCTTAAAAGAGGAAACAAAATGACCTCTCGAAAATATACATTGAAAATACCCAGCCAGACTGATAATCTTGAGATAATCAGAGATTTTATATTCAAAATCGCCGAGAAAAACGGCCTGTCTGGTGAAATCGCGGGCAGTATTGAACTCGCTGTTGACGAGGCATGTACTAACGTTATAAAACATGCTTACAGTTTCAATGAGAAGGAGAATGTCAGGATAACGGTTAATGTATCCAGTAAGAGAATAACTATCTCGATAGTGGATCATGGTTCAGGATTCGATCCGGAATCTTTTAAGACTAACAGTATCGACAAAAGGATCAGGGAAAGAGAATCAAGCGGATACGGAATTTTTCTTATGCAAAAACTTATGGATGAAGTTTCCTTCGATATACATCCCGATCAGAAGAATGAAGTCAGGTTAATTAAATATTTAAAATAGAGAATCATTATAATGACTTTAAATAAGATAAAGAAGAAACTGCAATTCGACAGCAAGACATCTAATCTAGTTAAAATCAGGGATTTTGTCTCGAATCTTGCTGGGAAAGCCGGATTCGATGAGGATAATATCAACAAGATAGAATTAGCTGTTGATGAAGCTTGCTCAAATGTTGTAAAGCATGCATATCCAAGCGGTTCGGATTATAAAATAGATATAAATATCGAATTCGACGATAAGAAGTTTGTAGTAAGGGTTCAGGATCAGGGAAAAGGATTTAATCCTACTGAACTTGGGACGCCTGATATCAAAACCTATCTCGAGAAAAGGGAAGTCGGCGGTTTAGGCATCCACATGATGAAGGAATTAATGGATCAGGTCGAGTTTAATATCCATCCTAATAAGAAAAACCAGGTTACTTTAACGAAGTTCAAATAGCAGATATAAAATTGACTGATATAGATAAAAAAGTAAAATTGAAAGAGATCGATGAAAGGTTGATGGAGCTATCAAGCCTTTTTGAAATATCTAAACTTCTGAGCTCTACTCTTAACCTCCAATCGGTACTTAACAACATCCTCCTTACACCAATGGGCAGGATGATGATAAATAAAGGGCTCGTCCTTCTTGATAAGGGCTCGAATTATTATTCGATCGAGGCTTTGAAGGGACTGCCTCATGAATTTTTCGGTAAAACTTTCCAGATTGAAGATATACCTAACCATCCGGTTTTTTTGCCGTTGTTTTTAAATGAAGTCGAAAATAATACAAAACCATATATAGATTTTTTGAAACAGCAGAATCTGAAACTGATAATCCCGATCAATTCAAGCAATAAGATTTTAGGCGCACTGGTATTTGGGGGGAAATTATCCGGCCTTGATTATTCTGAGAAAGAGATAGATTACCTGCTGTCATTATCAAATATTTCCGCAACTGCCATTTCGAACAGTGTAATGTTTCAGGAAATTGATAGTGTCAACAGAAAACTTGACCAGACAAATCAGGGGCTGAACACCTTATTTGAAATTGGTACGGAATTGAATTCAACTTTGGATGCTGCCAAAATACTGAAACTGCTTGGATTTGCCCTTATGGGTCAGATGCTTATTAACAAGTATGCTATTTATCTGAAGAGCGAGGACAGATTTGAACTTAAAGATAGTAAAGGATTAAGAGATCTGCCGGATTGTCCGCAGGATGTTCCCGATATATATTCATTGTTCAAAGAACTGAGAATCCCTTATGAAGTTGATGCTGAAACGGATGATGAGATCAGAGAATGCTTTATCGAGAATAATATCAACCTGCTGGTCCCAATGATGATTCAGGATGAAACTAAAGGCGTTATCTGCCTGGGAGACAGGATAAATAAAAGTCCCTATTCGGAATTTGACCGGGAATTTCTGAACACGCTTGCGAACCAGGCTATGATATCCCTTGAGAATGCGAGATTATTTAAAGAAACAGTAGAAAAACAGAAAATGGAAGAAGAACTTGCTGTAGCCACCGAAATACAAAACAATCTTCTTCCAAAAAGGTTTCCAGAATTTGACAACCTTGAACTTGAGGCTGTTAACATACCTAGTAAATATGTCGGCGGTGATTATTATGATTTCATCAAGCTTGATAATGATATACTTGTTACAGTAATTGCAGATGTGTCCGGGAAAGGAGTGCCTGCTTCGTTATTGATGGCTAATTTGCAGGCAAGTATCAGGGCTCTCGCAGGAGAAATTGAGGATTCGGCAGTGTTGACTGCCAAGGTTAATGACATAATCTACGATAATACGGCTTCTGATAAATTTATTACTTTCTTTTATTCAAGATTCGATAAATCAACGGGTGAGCTTGAATACTGCAATGCGGGACATAATCACCCGGTTGTCATTAATCGGGATGGCAGTCTGAAATATCTCGATGAGGGAGGTCTTATACTGGGAATGCTTCCTGATCTTACTTACAAAAAGGGCCTGGTAAAACTGAATCCCGGTGATACTGTAATAATGTATACTGATGGAGTTACTGAAGCTCTGAATCATGAAGAGGAGGAATTCGAAGAGACAAGATTAATGGAAGTCATTGAGAAAGAGTATAAAAGCCCCGCTTCAATTATAGAAAGCTCAATTATTACTGCTGTATATGATTTCGCGGACGGATATCCCCAGAGTGATGACCTGACGCTCGTGATATTGAAACTACTGGATGATGAATAAAATACGGCCAATATAGAAAATGCAGAAGAACGAATACTTAGATATATTCTCAAGGACTAAGAGCTTTAAAGGCAGGGTTGATAAACTCTGCAGCTGGATTAAGCATAATTACGGATCGAAAAAAGTCATCCTGTTTTACAGATGTGATAATGAAGACTGTTATACAAAGGTTAAGTATTCGGGTTTGAGGAAATCATCTCTGAAAGAACTGATATTTCAGTATGAATCTGTACAGAAGAAAAACATGAATTATAATATAACTTCAGGCATTTCGGAACGAATCGAACTCGATAAATGGAACTGGTTTTCATCAGATCTGCTGAATAACCTGAAGGACAATGGTTTTACCGATATTATTCCCTTCTGGGCGGGAAGAGATTGCCTTGGGGGCATTGTTTTTGACGTATATAATGACAAAATAGAAAGGATCAATGACGAATTCCAGGAAGTCTCGAAAGACCTGTCTTACATGTTGGAGATATCTTTTCTTGAGCAGTTGAGAAAGCAGGAGGTATGGGAAAAGAATGTTATCCTGGATATAGGAAAAAAGATTAGCGAATTAAAAGACCTCCAGTCGGTACTTGATTCGATCATAGATTCTCTTTATGATGTAATCGATTATGATGCAGCCGGAATATTTCTGGTGCAAATGCCGGCGAGGAAAATAAATTACAAAACTATGAGAGGTTACCGGAGGGACAGGTTTGAGAAAATTTCCCTGAAAGTCGGTAAGGGTATAATCGGATGGTCTATAAAACATAAAAAGATTGTCAATGTGCATGATGTGAGAAAAGATACAAGATATATCTCTGCCCGGGACAGAACCCGATCAGAATTATCTGTTCCGATCAAGTATGGAGATAAGGTTCTCGGGGCAATAAATCTTGAGAGCAACAGGACCCATTTTTTCAATCATCATCATATCGATCTGCTTAAAACATTTGCGGCTCAGGCCGCTGTTGTTCTGCAGAATTCCAAGCTCTTTTATAAGACTTTGGAGATAAAAGAAATCAAGAGGGAGATGGCTATCGCAAAGGGGGTTCAGAAAGCACTGCTCCCGCAGAGTGAGCCGCGAATCGAAGGCTTTGATTTCGCTGCCAGCAATGTATCCAGTCTGGCAATAGGCGGTGACCTTTATGATTTTATAAATCTCTCTAATGATCTTGTAGGTGTAGCAATAGGCGATGTGTCCGGTAAGGGTGTACCGGGGGCAATGCTGATGGCAGCTCTGTATTCGACTTTCAGAGGGCATGTGCGTAAAAGCGAAATGCCCCAGAAAGTAATTAACTATCTGAATACATCTTTATATGAACAAACCGAGACAAATAAATTTGCGACATTCTTTTACGGTATACTGAACACAAGGAAAAATACATTCAATTATACAAATGCCGGACACAATTCTCCTCTTCTTGTCAGAAAGAGTGGAGAACTTAAGGAACTGAACAAAGGAGGTCCGCTTCTCGGGTATGTTCCCGAAATAGATTACACGGCAGGCAAAATTGAACTTGGTTCAGGTGATATAGTCGTACTATATACAGATGGAGTATCTGAAGCATTTAACAACCGGGAAGAGGAATTCGGTATTGACAGGATAGTTGAGACAATTCGCCGTCATAAGAACAAACCTGCGGAACAGATAATAAATAGGATAACCGATAAAGTTATCCAGTTCTCTAAGAAAAAACACCAGGATGACGACCTGACTATGGTAATCATAAAAAAATTGTGAGATTGTGGGTAAGAAATTTAAAAAACTCTTTCAATTCAAGCTCAGGACCAAGATAGTAGGACTGGTTATTTTCCAGATCGTGTTGATCATGGGAACAATCAGCTATTATAATATGAACCGTGATTTTGAGGCGCGTGAGCTCGAGCTTGATGAGCGGATGCAGCAGATAGCAGCTACTATAGCATCGATGAGCCCATATGAATGGGAAGAGAGCTGGATTTATTACCAGGAAAATATAGATAATCTCTACAAGGCGATAGATGACATTGTATATATTTCGATATTTGATACGGATGACAACCTTGTCGCCTATGTGATAAATGAAGACCTTGTCGAGTATCCTGATGGAATCGCAGTTACAGATTCGCTGGAAAGAGATGCCGTTCTCCGGCTGATGACAGGGACTATCGATGAGGGTTCACTGATCGATCTTGGAAATGTCTCCGAAGATATTAGGGTAGGAGAGGAAAGAACAGGTGTTGTGCAAATGGGTTATTCCAAGATTAACCTGAATAACCGTCTCGGACAGCTGAGAACACGGACAATCTCACTGGTGATCGTATTTCTCGTGATTGGTTTTGTAACATCGCTGTTCCTTGCAAATACTGTTGCGAGTCCTTTGAAGAAATTGAGTAATGCCATGGAAACCCTGCCCCAGGGTAAAATGGATATGCTTGTAGAAACCAAGGATGAAATCGGTACACTTGCCAGGTCTTTCAATACGATGGTTCGCGAGCTCAGGGGTAAGGAGTTCTTTGAACAATTCGAGAAAGATCTTGGTACCGTATTTACACTTGAGAAAATATTTATAACCCTTCTTGGAAGGCTGCAATCGAGGTTCAGCATAACCCGGGGAGCACTCTATATAAAGAGCAACGATGACGGATCATTTTCGGATATTTACCAGCACAAATTCAAACTTCAGTTTACAGATGAATTCCATGAATCACTTAGAGAAGCTCTCAATGTGCATATCAAGAAAGAAGAAGTTTCCTTTTCGTTAAACGGCCTTAAGATAATTGCGAACGAAACTCCTTCGATCAGGCCCTTCGTAGAGGAACTCGAGGAGAAAAGTGTTTTCTGGGTAGTTTTTATGATCCGCCAGGCCAAATGCATGGGTGTGATCTATCTTGGGAAGGAAAAGGGTGACGATACAGTAAATATCGAAGAGAAGAAGTTCATTGTTAACCTTGTAAAACACACTTACCTACCCGTGGAAAATGCACTTCTTTATGCCGATCTGACTGAGCAGGAAAGGTATAAGAAAGAGATCGAGATTGCCCAGAAGGTGCAGGAACAGCTTCTGCCGCAAAGAGATCCGGCAATAGACGGGTATGATATCTATGGAACGTGTATACCTGCGAAAGAAACGGGCGGAGATTATTTCGATTTTGTTCCGATCGATGAGAACAAGATCGGCATAGTGGTTGCCGATGTAGTTGGAAAGGGAACCTCGGCAGCGTTCTATATGGCAGAGATCAAGGGAATGATTGTTTCTTTGAGCACTTTCTACAAATCTCCGAAGGAGATCCTGAAGGTGTTGAATTCCCGGCTGTTCATGAACGTTGACAGGAAAGTATTCGCTACCATGATTTACGGTATTTTAAATAAGAAGACCGGTGAGTTTGTGTATTCAAGAGCAGGTCATAACCCGGTACTATACGGATCAGGTGAATCACATACGGTTATGTATAAAGCACCTGAGGGGATCGGTCTTGGGCTTGACAGCGGAAAGATCTTTGATAAGGTTATTGTTGAAGAGAAGATCAAACTGAAGGATAATGACTATTTGATGCTTTATACTGACGGGATCACGGAGGCAATGAACAGCGACCGCGAAGAATACGGTGAAGAAAGACTACTTGAGTTTATGAGGAGTCAGAATAATATTGGATCAAAAGAGTGCTGCAACAAACTGCTGAACGAGATAAGTATATTTGCACGCGGTGCAGAACAATCAGACGACATCGCTATAATCTTCATTAAAAAATCCGGGTAGCGGATTACTTACCCTGTTGGGCGCGAAGGCTGTCCTGCAATTCTTTTAGCTTATTCGCAGCGTTCTTGTCATTCGGATGTCCGGGAACCCATGTATTCAGAAGGTCAACCGCCTCCTGATACTGCCCGGTAGCTTCATAAAATCCCAATACAATACTGAGAACCTGGTTATCCTGCGGATGCGCCTCGATCAGACGTTCATAAGCGATCTGAGCATTTTGTGTGTCCCGATATGCAGTGTATAGAAGATTTGCGAATTCAAGTCTCTTTTCCTTGCTGATCGATGGGCCCCAGTCAAGCATATCAAGCATCAATTCGCGAAATATCTCTCTCTGTCCTGCCCAGTAGAAGAATCTTCCAATTTGTTCAACATATGCTGGATTATGGACATTCATCCTGAAAAGAGGGACTTCCTCAATATGTTTATTCAAGACCTCGAGAACTTTTGCTCTTTGTCCCTTGTTATGGTAGTAATTTGAAAGTCTGTCGAACGGATTTCTATAATTCACCATCAGTTTAGTAGAACCATAATTAATAAATACATCCTTATCCTTTAATCCCCTGTATTGGTACTTCTCCATGACATTCTGAAAAAGAATTCTTTCGTTCAGTTCAGGATTCTTTACCGGTGTGATCTTCCAGACAAGACCGTCCTGCCTCAGATATTGCCTGATCCCGATCATATTGCTGTTCGCAACCGTCAGTGCAAAATATATTGGCCTCTGGCCTATATTCTGGCTGAAAATATGAAGAACCATCATATCCTTTACTTGTAGTCCGGTCTGTTCTCCGACTGTCATTGTATGGGGAACTGTGAACACCATTATGCTGTCAGTTTTTGCCGGGACAGGTTTTCCGTATTCGGCATAGTGCATCTGGAGAATACTGGGGTGAAGCGGTACCTGCACAACCGTATTTTTCCTCCATGCCTGAGGTTTAATATTCCAGATCTGCTCATCAGATAGATTTATGTTGATCTTGGGTTCATAATGCTTTAACTGGTAGATGAACCAGTTCGTGTTTAGAAGGCTGAGGCATACAACCCTTACATCTTTTCTGATACCTTCTACCTCCTGCAGATACCACAGCGGAAATGTGTCATTATCGCCATTAGTAAATAGGATTGCGTTTGGTTCACAACTGTTTAAAAGGTTATAAGAATAATCCCATGCCAGATAATTACCTGATCTGTCATGTTCTTCAAAATTGTGCTGAAATTGATTTACAGGATTGATTATAAATAAAACTGCCGCTGTCATATAAATTCCTGCCTTCTGCAGAACACCTCCTTTTAGCCATTCTTTGACGATTTTCATCAATCCGTAACAGCCGAGGCCGATCCACATTGAAAATGCCATGAAACTTCCGATATATACGTAGTCTCTTTCTCTGGGCTGAGGAGCTTTCTGGTTAAGGTAGATCACAAGCATAATGCCGCTGAAGATAAAGAACACTAATACTATAAGCGCTTTCTTCCAATCTTTTTTGAAGTGGTAACCAAATCCAAATAATCCCGTTATAAACGGGAGACCGAGAAGGCCTATTGTCGAATAATTTTCCTGTATGAAGCCCATGGTATCGAAGGTAGTTCCCTTGCCGATAAAATTCCAGCCAAAATAGCGCAGATACATGAATTTGATTTGGTACTCCCAGAAGTCTGAAGCCCTGTTGAATAATGTGCCAATCAGGCTCTGAGATCCGTATTGCTCTCTTTTGAGGTAATACCAGATCCCCAGGTTTGAAGGATCGTTCTCGTTTATAAATGGATGAAGATGAGACCTTACATAGATCATATAGTATGTAGAGGCGCCGATTACAAAAAGAACCACAGCGAATGACCAGAATTTCCAGTTCAGAAGCAGTTTAGGTTTATAGAAGAGTATCAGAAGCATAATCGACGGGACAACAAGGAAACTTAGTAAATGCACACCATAAGACAATCCGAGAAGGTAGGCGATAATCAGCAGGCTTATCAGTGACCTTTGTTCTTCCCGGTCTTCAGCCCATTTTAGTGTGAGCCAAACCACGGCTGCAGTAAAAAGCGTGCTAAGTGCATATACTTCCGCTTCGACAGCATTGAACCAGAATGAATCGGTAAATGCGTAGCATAATGCTCCGGTTGCAGCCGCAGCATATGCAATGAATTTATCCATTTTCTCGACAGGTTTCCCTGCAAAACTCCTTATTAGCTGGACAATTATGAGATAAAGGAGAAAGACAGTGACAACACTCGTAAATACAGACAGCAGGTTTACCCTGTAGGCAATATCAGTACTGAACGGGATCATCGAGAATATTTTCCCCATCAAAAGAAATAGAGGAGCCCCGGGTGGATGAGGTATTCCGAGTGTTACAGAGCATGCAATGAATTCGCCGCAATCCCAGAAAGAAACCGCCGGTGCAATTGTGATCAGGTATATAATAAGGGCGGTGATAAATGTAACAGCTCCGCCGACCGAGAGTTCTATATCTCTGAGTATTAACTCTTTTATTTTCTTCAAACCGATTTCCCGTTTTTTAATCGATGAATATTAAATGCTAAATATAATATTTATCAGGTTAAATACCTAATACTTCTATCGGAGGGGAGATTATAAACCTTATGTTTAGGCGGCTTTTTTCGATGAGACCGGGCAATAATCTTTTTATCTGCAAATATAGACTTGAATAATTCGACCGGTGGGGTTATGAAATCTGCATGGCGAACCTTGTGGATCGACATAACATCCGATGGAGAGATCAGGTGCTCAATATTATTGAATTCCGTTGGAAACACATCAACTTTTTTGAAATACTTTTTCTTGTCTATTATTATTAGTGTGTCATCAATATGTTTATTCACGCTGTATTCAGTAATACTTGTGTCACTATAGAACATATTTTCCAGATCTTCCGAAATGAAAGGGCTGAATAAAGCCATTTGATTGCTGATAAGGATGGTGAAAAGGATAACCGCGGCTGCTGAAATAATGAAGGAGAACGTTTGTTTACGTCTAAACTCAATAGTATTTCTTTTGCTCTTCTCTGAAGTTCCAGTGCAGATCTTCTTTTTCAGCTGAAGGTAAGTGTCTGAACTTACCGGTTCTTGCCTGCCTTCGATCTTTCTGAAAAGCTTTAGTAATGAGTCAGACTCTGATCTGCAGGACTCACATTCCCGGATATGAGTATCCATTGCGATCGTGTCTTCATAACTGAGTTCTTCCAAGAGGAAATCTATTATTCTTTCCCGTGGAATATTGCATTCATTTTTGTTCATACTATTCACCTACTAAAATTTGGAGTTTTTCAACTGCATAATGTATCCTGGACTTGACTGTCCCGACAGAACATTCCATAATCTTTGCAATTTCTTCGTAATTCTTATGCTGGTAGAATTTGAGGATAAAAGCCAGTTTTTTTGTTCCCGGTAGTTTTTCAATCGCGCTTTTCAACTGATCTTCCGATTCTTTTTTCTGCAGTATATCCTGCGGATCGATATTATCCGAATAATTAACAAGGTAATCGGTTTCAGGTTTTTTGAACACATCTCTGGAAGGATTGATCCAGATTTTATTCTGCCTGTTGATTCTTTTTAATTCATTTATGCTGAGGTTAAGAGCAATCCTGTATATCCAGGTAGAGAATCTGAATTTGTCATTAAACTTATCAGAATTCTCAAATACTTTCAGGAATGTATCCTGAAAAATATCTTCGGCTCTTTCTTTATCATATATAATATTATAAATAAAATGCGTAAGGGGTTTAGCGTATTTTTTAAATAAAAGATCAAAAGCGCCTGTATCTCCCAATGCGCAATTCTTTATCAGTTCCTCGTCTTTACAGATTTTCATTTACCCTTAATTACCTTCCTGACAATATTGAACTTAAAATTATACAAACCAGGTATAGAAAAGTTCATAATTACGCTAAAAATAATTCTTATGGAATAAATCAATGGATTTTTTTGTTAATTCATACCTGAAAACATAATGGAAGAAATATGTTGCAAAAAGTCATAAGAAGCAATACATTTGTTATATTACTTATTTAATAATAATTACTTACGAATGAGTGAAGAATTAATTGTAAATGGAAATTGATTATGGCTGCCTGGTATGAAGAATGGTTTGGTGACGACTACATCACCCTCTATAATCATAGAGATGAAGAAGAATCGGTTAAGTTTATTAAAACACTTCAAAGTATACTGAAATTAAAGAAAGGTCATAAAATTCTCGATCTTTGTTGTGGAGCGGGGAGATATTCAATAGAATTGGCAAAGGTTGGTTATGAAGTGACAGGAATCGATCTATCGGAGGATCTTATTAAGACAGCCCATAAAAATACAGCGAAAAACGGACTGAGAATTGACTACCATATAAGGGATATGAGGGATATCAGATTCGTCAATCATTTTGACGGTGTGGTTAATATGTTCACTTCATTTGGGTATTTCAGAAAAGACGAAGAAAATACCAGGGTGATCGGGGCAGTATATAAGTCACTGACTGAAAGCGGTTGGTTTGTTCTGGATTTTATGAACAAAGAGTCAACATTAGAAAAACTGCAGCCTTATGATGAATCCGTATCTAACGGTATAAAGGTAATTCAGAAAAGAAGATATGACATTGAGACCGGAAGAATAGAAAAAGAGATCCTGATCAATAAAGGAGGAGTTCAGAAGGGCTATAATGAATCTGTGCGGCTTTTTAGTATTGAAGAACTCAGGGCAATGTTCTGGAAGATCGGCTTCGAAATTATCCGGGAGTTCGGAGATTATAACGGGACAGATCTAATTAATGAGTCTCCAAGGGTGATTATCATTGGAAAGAAACAGTAATGAATAAAAAAAGTTATAGTGTGTTTACCAGTGGCAGTGGGCTCTTTAACGATTATTTAAATGATTTTCCAAAGGTAGAGGGATTTTATGCCGGTGATCCGAAAAAATCTGTTTCTTACAATGCACTTTACGAAAAACTTCAAAAAAATGATTACAGCCGGACCATGCTTGTTGAAATACTTGGTACTCAGAATCTTGACTCCGGAGATCCAGATATTCTAAAACCTCTGCTTGAAAAGCTCTCTGATCCGTCAACCGTCACTGTTGTAACAGGCCAGCAGGCAGGACTTTTTCTTGGTCCGTTGTACACAGTCTACAAGGCTCTGACTGCGGTGAGGCTTGCAGAAGAACTCGGTGAGAAATACGGGATTCCAGCTGTACCTGTATTCTGGATCGAGGTGGATGATCATGATTTCGATGAGGTTAGAAAATTTTCAGTATTCTCTCCATCCGGTGAGATCAGAAATATGGAATATGACGACAGCATTGAAACAGATCTTCTCCCGGTCTCACAAAGAGCTATTAATCAAGAATTCAGAAAAGTTTTTGAGGAGTTGGCCGGAATTTTCGGCGAAACAGAAAATGCTGTAGAAACACTTGGAATTTTAAAAAGGATTTATAAAGAAGGTACGAGTCTGGCAGTTGCGTTTAAAGAATTCTTTAGAACATTTTTTCCTGATATCCCCATTCTTTTCATTGATCCATCTGATCCCCGTATTAAGAAGCATGCAAAACCCTTATTTGAAGATTTGATTTCCAGGAAAAATGAAATCGAGACAGTTTTAAATCGCAGTTATGATGAGCTAAAAATAAAGGAGTATAACCCACAGGTAGGACTTAGAAACGGTCTGATAAGACTTTTTTATTTTGATGGAGATCATAGAAAGAGACTTTCTGAAGAAGAGACAGGAACCAATATCCATGATTTTGTAGAACGCAGTTTCCCGGGTTTGAGCGGGGATGTGCTATCCAGACCTCTTTTTCAGGATTTTGTTTTGCCGACAATAGCATATGTTGCCGGACCGTCGGAGTTGGCCTATATGGGACAATTGAAATCACTATACGGAATCCTTGGTATGAATATGCCCCTGGTATTTCCTCGATGGAGCGGGACCATTGTTGATAAAAAGACCAAAAAAAATATTGACAGGCTCGATTTTCAAATAATCGATTTCTTGGAAAATACTGATAAAGAGATTACCGACAGGATATTTGCAGCCAAAGACACCTCCGATTATGACGGTGTATTCGAGAGAACAGAAATCGAGCTCCAAACAAATCTTGATAATATTAAGGAACTGGCGGGTAAGATTGACAATTCCCTTGAAAACATGGTAGAATCCCAGGGAAACAAAATTAAGTTTCAGGTTGAGAAGATAAGGGAAAAGGTGATGAATGCCCTTAAGAATTCGGATAAACAGGCTCATGAAAAGATCAGAAGAGTCTCCGCAACGATATTACCGGGAGGTAAACCTCAGGAAAGGGTATTTTCAATGCTCAATTACCTTATGCGATACGGAAGAGAATTTCCTGAATTTATAAAAGAAATAGTTACAACAGATACCGATAAACACCATATAAAAGAAATCTGAGATGGAAGAAAAAAAAGTAGATGTACTGGCATTTGCCCCGCACCCTGATGATATAGAGATGACATGCGGAGGCACAATGCTGAAGCTAAAAGACTTTGGATATACAACTGCAATTGTTGATCTGACGGCCGGGGAGCTTGGAACCCGAGGGAACAGGAGACTAAGAGAAGAAGAAGCCGGGAAAGCCAGCGATATCCTTGGATTAAAGTACCGTATCAACCTCGATCTGGGAGACGGCAGGTTAATGAATAATGAGCAGAACAGGAATACTGTCGTCAAGACAATAAGAGAGTTTAAACCTCGTCTGGTCCTTGCAAATCACAGGCAGGATAATCATCCGGATCATGTACAGGCTGCAGATCTGGTCAAAGACTCATTCTTTCTGGCAGGACTGAGAAATGTTCAGCCCGAAATAGAATTTCACCGTCCGTATGGACTGATGTATTATATGTGCAGGGGTGTATTTGAGCCTTCCTTGATCGTTGATGTGACAGACTATTTTGAAAAACGGATGGAGGCGGCGAATGCTTTTTCCTCTCAACTTTACAGGGAAAATTCAACCGAGCCGGAAACTCCGCTGAGCAGGCCGGAATTCAGAGACCACCTTCACGTCCGCGCTAAATTCTATGGAAAGATGATCGGATGTAAATACGGTGAACCGTTCTTTACCGAAATCCCTCCACGCATCGATGATCCGATGAAGATATGGAAGTGAATGATAATCTTGATAGAATATTCACAGAAGCCGCAGGCTGAAGCCTGCGGCTACCGGTAATGGTGTAAAATTTGTATTTGTTTTATACGCTGTATAGTGTTTTTATTCGAATAATGTTAATTTAAGAATTCTATCCCCCCAATGCAAAATCGAGGGATGCCTCAACATGAAGTTGAGTTGTGCTTAACAGCGGTATCTCTGATTCTTCGGGTTTTAGGATAAGAGGGAGTTCCGTACAGCCAAGTATAACGGCGTCTACGTCATGCTTCGCAATTATCTTTTTCAATATTTTCCTGCTTGATTGAAGTATATTTCCAAGTACCAGCTCGTTAAAGATAATAGTATTTACTACATCCATATCATCTTCTGACGGCACCGTTATGTTTATATCGTGTTTTTTCCCCGCCTCCTGATAAAATGATGATTTCATAGTGTGTTCGATCCCTAGAAGAAGCAAATCTTTGAATCCCTTCTTCTGCGCTTCCATGATAGCGGCATCTACAATGCTAACAATAGGGATATCAGCTCCGGATTCTACCTCAGGAAAGACCGAATGAGGGGAGTTAGCAGCCATCAACGCAAAATCTGCTCCTGCTTTATCGAGAGCATTTATCCCGGTTAGAATATAGTTTATATATGCTGATTTATCATCACCATCCTCAAGATCGGTGAATTTCTGAAAATCGAGGCTGTAAATCACGATTTCCGGGTAATAATAATTTTTATGACGCTTAAAAGAAAGTTGGTGGAAGAGATTGTAATATTCTATTGTGGATTCATGGCTTATTCCACCCAGAATTCCGATTCTTTTCTGCATTTTTTCTCCTGAATGATGATTTCCCGGTAATAAAATCAAATTTTTTATCTAAGTCAATAATTTCCTTTATACTATCGGATCAATTTTTATACAATAAAGGTCTGTTCAATATTCCCGAAAATTTACGGAAATAATATTATCATAATAAGAATTGAAAATAAAAAGAATTCTCCTTATAAATAAGGAATAGGGGGTATATAATAGTCCTACTTAACAAAGTGATATATAGGGATTTTCTATACAGGGAAGACTACACTACCTTATCAGAGTCATTCTTCTGACCTTTGAAAATCTGTCAGTCTTAATCCGGTAGAAATAGATCCCTGACGCTACTTTGTGACCGATTTCGTTTGTCCCGTTCCACCGGATCTCATACGTTCCGACAGGCTTGAAGCCGTTTACCAGTTCATTTACCTTTCTTCCAAGAATATCGTAGATAGTAATATTGACAGTGGTGTTCTCAGGGAGACAATACTTTATCGTTGTTACCGGATTGAAAGGATTGGGGTGGTTCTGGTGGAGCCTGGATTCAAAAGGTAATTGATCCGGAGATTCGATTATTTCAGTTGTGATATAATCATTCTTGACAATATACAGGCCAAAAAAACTATCAACTGCATATATAAAATCTCTATCAACTGCTAAATCATCAACACTATTGATTGTCATGAAATAACCGCATTCAAAAGGATTTGCGGGATCACTCAGATCGAGAATCCTAACACCATTATTCCAATTTTCAAAAAATCCAACATTTCCCCGGATAATCATATTTCCCATTTTATGGTTATATTTTCCAGCAAGAACAGGATTCTCCCTGTCACCAAGATTATATATTAAGATACCATCATCACCGGTAATAAAGGCATTCTCCCGGTTTATTGATATTTTATATTTAAGACCACCAATGTCTATGTGCTTTCTGAAAACTGGATTGTTTACGTCGGTGATATCATAAATGAATAATCCCCGGTGATTATCCAATAGGTAGATGTAATTATCAATTATATCAATACTCTCAATTGTGATAAATTGCCGGTTATAAATAGTACTGCAAATATACAAAGACAAGGGATTGCTGATATCTAATATGGAAACACCTTCGGGCCCGTTGACATAATAAGCATAATTTCCATCTATTATCACTTCCTGTGGACTGGGATAATCATTCTTCTGGTATTTAAAGCTGTTGATCTCAAGAGGATTCGCTGGATCAGTTATATCGATCAGGTGCAATCCATAATTATCTACCAGGTAGACATGGTTTCCCACGATATTTATATCCCTGGCGAAGCCTGATGTGCTAGCGGTACCCAATAATTTAGGATTAGAGGAATACTTTTTATCGAAAACACACAATCCCAGGCTACTATTCTCGAGAACGATAAAAGAATCATTTACCGCAATACCGTTAAATCCCCCTCCGCTTAATATAAACTTATGGAAGGAAGGTGAAAAAGGATTTTCAACATTGAGCAGCCTTAGGCCGTAAACATCGTTACCGCAATAGGCAATACCTTTGTAAACATCTATATCTCTGTTCTGATATCTCGGTAAATTTAAGGTGGTTCTGAAATCTAGAGTTTTTATATTTTCAGGGTCCGTCAGCATCGCTGTGCTTAATGAAGTGAAACTCAGTATATATAGAAATTGATCGTCAAATGCTATATCTTCTATCCACTGGATATCAATCTCACAATCCGGGACTGGATTTGACGGATGTGTAATATCCAGGATAAATAATTTATCTACTCCAACCATGAATAATCTTCTGTCGTTAATATATAACTTCTTTGCGAGACCTTCACCGAAAATAACCCCGCACTGGATTAGATCATTGTTTGTGTCACGTATGTATACTCTTAGACCGGTATCAATATCTGCGATAAAAATCACATCCTTTGCAGCTACAACACCATAATATCTTGTACCCGTATAAAGAGTTTCGGTAACAACCGGTTCCCTGGGATCGCTTATGTCAACAAATAACAATCCATTATTGGAATCAGCCAGGTATACAGTATTTCCGGAGATAAAAACATCTTTAAGATCACCATAGAGAATATCAATCCTGCCGACTATCGCAGGAAAGTAAACATCACTAATGTCTATAATCTCGAATCCTTCTTTTATAACTATATAGACAAAGTTTCCCGCAGCATCGATATCCAGTATATTGCCACCACTGCATACTTTGCTGATATATACAGGATTAGCCGGATCAGTAATATCATTTATCTCCAGGAAGCAGCCTTTCTTCAGGAGGAGAAAGTTTTCATGAACCTTAACAACATCACATGGACCTGTACTCCATTTGCCTATAAGCTCTGTGTTCCAATACTGCTCAGGTTGAGTGGTTATACCAATAACACCCGAAGAAGAACGAATTGACGGATCAATCCCGTTGAAGTTGCTGTCATATGATGTCTGCGAAATGGCTGAATGATAAACAAGGAATATGAAGACGATCACAGATGACCTTAAAACTCCCATTTTGATCTCCAAAAAAGCCGTTATTTGAGACTGGCACTATAACCGCAATAAATTTTTTCAAGAAAGAACTTCTATTTGTATATATGGAATATCTTTCAACTTTGTTCTGATTATCGATTCAGAGTCATCTTTCAGATTCAGTAAATAGAAGATGCTGTTCAATTAAAAAAGTGCTGAAAATATCAGGTGTTTATACATTGTTATTCCCGGTTAGTCATAAATAATACACATCACTTGCCCAAACCCCTCATGTGATCTTAACAAAAATTCGAAATATCCTAAAAAAATTCTTTGAATAACCGTGGGCTTTATTAGATGTTTACATAAAATAAATATTTGTTTTTAATAGATTTTTGTTGGTATTTGGGCAAAAATTTACTTTATTAGACTGTAGTCGGTTCAGTGTGCGTGTAAACTGAAAAAATATTTGTATTTGATAAAGATATTACTTAAATTAAAAGGCTTTAGGATAACCGGAATTGAAGCGGTGATTTTCGATAATGCTTAATGAGCTGACGTTAAAACTTGAATCTGTACTGAAGAAGCTGCGCGGTGAAGGGAAGATAACCGAGAAGAACATCGCCGAAACTATGCGCTCCATCCGGCGTGTTCTGCTGGAAGCCGATGTTAATTACAAGGTTGCCAAAGATTTTATCGCTTCGGTTCAGGAAAAGGCCCTCGGGCAGGAGGTTCTCAGAAGTATTACCCCCGCCCAGCTTATCGTCAAGATTATCAATGATGAATTGACGGGGCTTCTTGGAGAGCCGTTTAAGGACATTAAGATGGAGCCAACTCCTCCGACAGTTGTAATGGTTGTCGGTTTGCAGGGGTCGGGTAAGACCACTTTTTGTGCTAAATTAGCGCGTTATTTGAAAAAGAAAGGCAGATCACCTTTTCTGGCGTCTGCCGATGTTTACAGGCCGGCTGCAAGAAAACAGCTGGAAGTTCTCGGTAAGTCTCTTGCTATCCCGATACTTGGAATGGAGGAGACAGATCCTGTAAAGATAGCGAATGCATCACTTGAGGAGTGCAGGAGGGTTAGCGGGGATGTTCTGATCCTCGATACTGCAGGCAGGCTGCATATCGACGAAACGATGATGCAGGAGCTTTCAGCGCTTAAAGCAAAGGCCATGCCGCACGAAATACTTTTTGTTGCAGACGGTATGACAGGGCAGGATGCGGTGAACACAGCTTCGGTTTTTCTTGAGCGTCTCGATTTTTCCGGAGTTGTTCTTACAAAACTGGATGGTGATGCCAAAGGTGGTGCAGCGCTTTCGATAAGTAAAGTGACAGGTAAACCTATCAGGTTCATATCTGTCGGTGAAAAAGTCGAAGATCTCGAACCATTTCATCCTGAAAGGATGGCATCCCGGATCCTGGGTATGGGGGATGTTATTACGCTTGTTGAGAAAGCCCAGGAAGCAATAGACGAGGAAAAGGCTGCAAAACTCGAGGAACGGCTCAGGAGTGCGGAATTCACTTTCGAGGATTTCCTGGAGCAGCTGCAGCAGCTTAAGAATATGGGGCCTCTTGAGAATCTTCTTGAGTTCATCCCGGGTATGAATAAACTGCCCGTAAAAGGTTTGAAGATGGATGAAGGAGCGCTGAAGAGAACGGAGGCTATCATTAGTTCAATGACATTACATGAAAGATCGAGCCCGAAGATCATAAATGGTAGCAGGAGACAGCGGATAGCAAAAGGAAGCGGAACGGCAGTGCAGGATGTCAACAGGCTGCTGAAACAGTTCTTTCAGATGCAGAAGATGATCAAGAAAATGTCCCGCCAGGGTTTTGGTAAGAAGGGTATGAAGGGTATGAATTTCGGTTTCTGATTAATAAAGACAGTATAATGTAGCTGCAGGTAGCTGCCTGCGTTTACAAATTATAATGAGAGAATTATAATAGAAAATAGATCACATAAAGAAAGGAATTTGTAAAAGAGTGGCAACGAAAATTCGATTAGCGAGATTCGGTAGAAAAAAGCGTCCTTTTTACAGGATAGCAGTAGCTGACAGCAGGTTTCCCCGTGATGGGCGTAATATAGAGTTCATTGGGTATTACGATCCTCTTTCAGAACCAATTACTCTTGAGATAAAGCGGGAAAAAGCTCTCGGTTGGCTGGGTAAAGGCGCGATTCCTTCAACTACAGTAAAAAGACTACTTTCTTCGCAGGGTATTATGCTAGAGTTCGACCTGATTAAAAATGGGAAATCTGAAGATATTATAAAGGAAGAGCTTCAGAAGTTTGAAATGCTTCAGGAACTGAAACTGAAAAACAAACAGGCAAAGGCAGAGAAGAAGAAAGCTGAAAAAGCGAAAGCCGCTGAGGCGCCAATAGAAGAAGCGGCAACTGTCGAAGAAACTGCTCCTGTAGAAGAAGAAACTGCGGAAACTCCACCAGCAGAAGAAACGCCGGCCGCAGCCGAAGAGGTTCCTGAGAAAGTAGAAGCAGCCGAAGAATCTGCTCCTGCAGCTGAAGAGCCTGAGGAAGATGAGAAACCCGAAGAAGCAAAAGCAGAAGAACCGGAATCCGGGAAGGAAGAAACCAAGGAAGAACCTGCTCCGGAAAAACCGGCAGAAGAAACTAAAGAATAATTCGGATATGTAATTCCGAACTTAATATGATAAGTATCGTATATTCTAATTATTTTTGTATGGCAATGTAACGGATTCTCTAATATTGGTCGTTATTCCCTGGTAAAAAGATAAAACGTTCTAGAACGGAAATTGAATAGATATTTAAGGGCTCAACGGGAATCAAACAAGGAGAGTGGAATGAGAGAATTTGTCGAGTTTATCGCCAAGCATTTAGTTGATAATCCGGATAACGTCAAGGTAACTGAAGTTGAAGGTGAACGCACTACTGTTTATGAGCTTCGTGTCGGTGAAGGTGACCTTGGTAAAGTAATCGGAAAACGCGGCCAAACTGCAAAATCGATCAGAACTCTACTGGGTGCAGCCTCTGCTAAATCCGGTAAGCGCGCTGTTCTCGAAATTCTTGAATAGGAGTTAGTTTTTTAGTATTCGTTCTTCAGATTAAAAGCTGGTGTTGAATTGGGACTGATACATTTAGGTAAGATATTAAAAGTCCATGGTCTGAAAGGACAGGTGATCGTAAAGGCTTATTCCGGGAATTCGGATAATTTCGGTACAGGTGCTGAAGTTTTTATTACAGGCAGTGATTATGAAAGGATATTGACCGTATCCAGTGTCCAAAAGGTTAAGAGTAATTTCAGGGTAGGGCTGAAAGAGATAGAAGACAGAAATACTGCCGAGGAATTGATAGGGAAAGAACTATGTATTCCCGAAGGATCGTTGAAGGAGCTCTCTGAAAACAGTTTTTATGTTTTTGATCTAATAGGTTGCAGGATATTAGATGATGAAAGGAAAGAGTACGGGGAGGTAAGAGAAGTGATTAATAATCCTGCAAATGATCTTTTGCAGGTTTATTGGAATAATAAGGATTATCTTGTTCCGTTGGTTAAAGAGATCGTTATAGATATCGATCTCGAGAAAAGGCTGATAATAATAGAGCCTATAGAAGGATTGTTTGACTGAGATTTATGATTTTTTTTGTTGTTTTTAGTGTTTATGATATTTACACTTATAGATGTGTTTTTATGCACTTTTATGTGATAACTGCTTTTCCTGTGATATTCGAAGGACCCTTGCAGGAGACTATCCTGAAAAGAGCACAGGAAAAGGAGTTGGTTCAGGTCGATGTGATCAATTTACGGGACTTTGCGGAAGGGCGGCATAAGCATTTAGACGATTATCCTTTTGGAGGCGGCAGTGGTATGGTGATGATTCCGGAGCCTATTGATAAGGCTTTAAAATCTCTGCCGGTGAAGAAAGGTGAGAAGAAATCCAGGTTCGTCTATATGTCTCCAATGGGTGGTCCACTCGATCAAAAAAAACTCGAAGAGCTTAAAGAGCTTGATAATCTGGTTGTTCTTTGTGGCAGGTATAAGGGTGTTGATCAGAGAGTGCTTGATTCATGGATCGATGAAGAAATATCGATAGGTGATTATGTACTTTCCGGCGGTGAGATACCTGCTCTTGTGTTGATAGATGGTGTTTCAAGGCTTGTTGCCGGTGTTCTCGGCAATTCGCTTTCTCCGGGTACGGATTCATTCAGTTCGGGTTTGCTTGGTTATCCGTCCTATACGAGGCCTGCAGACTGGAATGGAAAGGAAGTTCCGGAAATCCTGCTAAGCGGCAGACATAAAGACATCGCTGAATGGCGGTTAAGAAAATCTGAAGAAAAAACAGAGTCTGTAAGAAAGGACCTGTTTGAGAAGTACTTAATAGAGATAGAGGGCAAAAAGAATGAGTGAGGCAGCAGTAAAAGAACCTAAAAAAGAAGAGATCGATCACCCGAAATTTAACGTTGGAGATACAGTTGAAGTCCACGTAAGAGTCATTGAAGGTGATAAAGAACGTATACAGATCTTTAGAGGGATCGTAATAAAATTCAGCAGTGCGGCTGAGACCAGAACATTTACAGTACGAAAGATTTCCGAAGGTATAGGTGTGGAAAGAATATTCCCGCTGAAATCACCGATGATCACGAAGATCAAGCTGATATCTCGCGGACGAGTACGTAGAGCAAAACTGTATTACCTCAGGAAGTTGACAGGCAAAGCAGCTCGTATAAAGGAAAAAAGATAGTTAAGCTGCTTGTGTTATTGTGTTTCTGATCAAAGCATGCAGTCAGGTTTGCCGATCATATAATGGGCGAGAACTCGGATTAAACCGGAGAAGCATATGCATTTAAGATATTCAGTTTTAGTGCTTTGTTTATTGTTTTCCGTTTTTGGATGTACCCCCAGGCTTTCAAAAGTCCCGCCGACTCAGAATTCACCTGTACCGGAACCATCAGATCCTGCAGCTGAGACAGCTCAGATCAAGGAAATAACTGTACGTGATCTGAACCCGGAATACGACTCATATACAGAGATCGTTCAGATTCTAACCAGGATGAATTTCGATGCCGGAAGATATATCGAACAGGATAATTATATTGCCGCTCAACAGGTGTTTGAAGAAGCGCTTGATCTGATTACGGAATATGAGGAAGATAATGAAGATGATTCAGTTGAATACATAGGAATTGTATCAAGAATCAGGAATAATTACAGGGAGTTTCTCAAGCAGGAAGGTGTCGAGATTAACGAAACTTCAATGGAAATCCTTCTTGAGGATATTGATCCCGAGAAAGAGACCGGTGTCAGTGAAGTAGCGGAACCGGCTTACACACCATCCAGCTCCTTTCCCTTTGTGCTTAATACAAAAGTGCTGAACAGGATACACCACTACCAGACTAAACTGCATGATGTTATACAGAGATATATAGATAGATCTGGCATATACCTTCCGATGATCAAGCAAAAACTAAAGGAAAAGGGAATGCCTGAAGAACTTGCTTATATGGCAATGATAGAAAGCGGTTATAATCCAAGGGCATATTCACGTGCTCATGCTGCTGGCATGTGGCAATTTGTATCTGTTACAGGAAGAGCATACGGTTTGAAAAGAGACGCATTTGTTGATGAGAGATTCAATCCAATTAAGGCTACAGACGCTGCGCTCCGTCACCTTCAGGATTTGCATAAGAACTGGGATGGGGACTGGCTCCTTGCGATGGCAAATTATAATGTTTCACCAAAAAGGATGAAAAGATCTATAGCCAGGGATAAGACAAGAGACTACTGGAAACTGAGAAGCCTCCCAAGGGAAACAAGGAATTTTATACCCTCGATCTTTGCATGTATTCAGATTATGAAAAATCCGGTTGCATACGGATTCAAACCCTCAACAGCAAAACCGCTCGATTTCGACGAAGTAATAATTAGAAGACCTGCAAGTATAGATGTGATCGCCAAAGCTGCAGGTGTCAGTGAAAATAGTATTAAAAACCTTAATCCCGAGCTCAGGAACTGGTGTACTCCGCTGAACAGAGATGAATACAGACTGAAACTTCCGGTTGGATCAAAGGACAGGTTTATGTCTGAATTTCCCAAGGTACCGAAAGATCAGCTCGTTACTTTTTACCAGCACAGGGTAAGGTCAGGCGATACACTTTCTGAGATTGCAAAGTGGTATGGTGTTTCTGTTACAAAGCTGATGAACGTTAATGGTATCAGAAATGCTAGGCGCCTGCAGATTGGGCAGACATTGCAGATCCCGAATCCAAGCAGGAATGTGGGTACTTTATATGCAACGAAAAATGTTGCCCCGGTAAGAACTAAGATCATCCCGAAGAATTTCGATAAAATGCAGAAACAGTCTTACAAGATCAGGAAAGGTGATACTATTTGGGATATTTCGCAGGCTTACGGTGTTTCGCTGAACGATCTCCTGAAATGGAACGGGCTTTCAAGGAGGTCAAGGATTTATCCGGGACAGGAAGTGATCGTATGGATGCCGCAGGGTACTGCTGATCCTGTACATGCTCCAATATCAGTCAGCCCGGCAAGTGATCCGGGACCTTCCGGTACAGTTGCAGCACCGGAGAAGGCCGGTTCGGGATCGACAAAAACGAATATTGATGAGTTTTTTCATACCGTACGTAGAGGCGAAACATTATCAAGAATCAGCAAACTCTATGACGTTTCTCTCAATGATATTTATAAATGGAATAACCTGACAAAAAGGAGTGTCATCTATCCGGGGAACAAGATAAAGATATTTATGAGTATTACAATCGAAGAATCTGAGGATGGAAATACATCTCTGGTATATTATACAGTAAAAAGGAATGATACACTCTGGGATATCTCAAGAAAGTTTAAAACTACCGTGGGAGCAATAAAAGCCGCTAACAGGCTGAGAACATCCAGGATCGATCCTGGTGATATTCTGAAAATCCCGGTTACGGCTAATGCCTATAAATCCAGATCGCGTTAAACTGCCGTTTTTTTCATTTGACTTTTTTAAATTAAATCATTATTATTGAAGTTCCTGTAAGTATAACTCTTACAATTATTTCCGGCAATTTACGTCAATTAAAGATTTATACATTTCGCAAAATTTTGTATTAAATTGCGTCTTAGGTAATAATTATCTGAAAAAGTGAACTTAAACAGATTACTCTTATGAGTAAAGGAGGGCATGTGACTAAAGCTGATTTGGTCAATGTCATTGCTGATGCAACTGGTTTAACAAAAGTTGAAACAGAAGCTGTTGTAAACGGTTTTATTGAGACCATTAAGGATGCTCTTAAAGAAGGTAAAGGTATAGAGATTCGCGGATTCGGGACTTTTAAAGTTCGGGAAAAAAGGCCCAGAACAGCAAGGAATCCGAGAACCGGAGAAAAAGTGGATATCCCGAATAAATTTGTTCCTACTTTCAAACCTTCAAAAGAATTAAAAAATCTGGTGGATAATGCCCATAAGAGTCGATGATAGCTTAAATGAATAAATATTAATCAGGAGGTGTTAGTTTTGCCCAGTGGAAAGAAGCGAAAACGACACAAGATTGCAACTCATAAACGTAAGAAACGTTTGAGAAAAGATCGTCATAAAAAGAAAAATCATTAGTCTGAAAAGTTCATGGTCATTTCCCTGACCATGAACTTTTTTTATAGATATCCTGAAGATGAACTCAAATTGTTGTTTAAATATTCAGATCACCATTTTAACAGTTTCGTCATGGAAACTGAGAAGACCTATACAGTATCAGAGATCACCCGTCAGATAAAACTTGTCCTTGAAGGCACATTTGAAAGTGTCCTTATCCAGGGGGAAGTATCGAATTTTACCCGGCATTCTTCCGGGCATTTTTATTTTTCTCTGAAAGATGAACTCGCCCAGATAAATGCCGTTATGTGGCGCGGAAAAACACACGGGCTGAATTTCATACCTCAGAACGGCATGAAGATTCTTGCCTCCGGAAAGATTATTGTCTTTGAAAAAGGGGGAAGATATCAGGTAGATATAGACATGATCCAGCCACTCGGTGTGGGAGATCTCCAAATAGCATTTGAGAAGTTAAAAGCCGAATTGAAGGAAGAGGGGCTGTTTGACAGTATTCATAAAAAACCTATCCCGGTTTTCCCCGAAAAGATAGGAATTGTCACATCTCCTACGGGCGCTGCGATCAGGGACCTGAAAAGCGTTATTCAAAGAAGATTTCCTGGTGTAAAGATAATTATAAGACCTGCGTTGGTACAGGGTGAAGGTGCAGCTGAAGATATTGCATCAGCAATAGATGAATTCAATGAATATGGTGAAATTGATGTATTAATAGTCGGAAGAGGCGGTGGTTCACTGGAAGATCTTTGGGCATTTAACGAAGAGCCTGTCGCCAGGGCGATATTCAGATCCGGGATACCGGTCATCTCTGCTGTAGGGCATGAAATAGACTATACAATAGCAGATTTTGTCGCGGATGTGAGAGCACCTACCCCTTCGGCGGCAGGAGAGATCGTTGTGCAGAATGCTGAGGATGTTTTTGAAGCAGTGAAGTCGAAAGTAAAAAATATTTATGCATCAATCCTGAATAGTATTTTGTATCTTAATGAAAAAATCAGATATATCGAGAGTTCAAGAGCTTTTTATTCCCCCCTCGAAAGACTCAATAATTATAAACTCAGGATTGATACTCTCAATCTGAGCCTTGATAAAGTCTATCAGGAGAGAATAGGGAGAAATCTCGATTATGTTGAACAGCTCATGAAGAGACTTGAATCGCTTGCACCGGAAGCTGTTCTGAAAAGAGGCTACAGCATTGTCTATAAGGAAGCGGATGGCAGGATCGTCAAAAACAGCTCACAGCTAAAAAATGGTGATCTGACAATTATCGAGTTTTACAGAGGCAAAGCTGTAGGAAGAATCGAAAAAGTCACTAATAAACAATAAAGAATTGAGAATGGATAAGAAAAACTTTGAAGATGCCCTGAAAAGACTGGAGACAATAGTGGATGATCTCGAGCAGGGAGACGTTCCTATAGAGGATACGATAAAGATGTTCCAGGAAGGTGTGGAAATCGCCAGGTTTTGCAAAGAAAAGCTGAAAAGCGCAGAAAATGAGATCCAGAAGATTGTAAAGAACAGTGATGGAGATTTCCAGCTGACAATCTTGCCTGAATAGTAAAACCGGAGTAGTCGTGGTAATTGGAATAACAGGAAATATTAAAAGAGATGATATAGGAGAAGTTATTGAGAAAGCAGTGGATTTTCTTGAAGATAAAGGAATATCCTGGTTTCTTGATACCAGGTTTGGTGAAATTGGGATTGACAAAAATAAACTTTTTGATCTCAAAGAACTTGGACAAAAAAGTGATATAATACTGACTTACGGGGGAGACGGTTCGCTTCTATACGTCTCAAGGGAGTTAATAGGTATCGATATTCCGATTCTTGGCGTGAACATGGGGCACCTGGGCTTCCTGACTGAGATGAGGCCGGAAGAGCTTTCAGACAGGATTGATGATATCCTGAACGGCAATTATTTAATTGAGAATAGAGCGATGCTGATTGCAGAGAAATTAGATTCAGGAGGAAGATCCAATTATGCCGTTAATGATATAGTCATAGATAAGGGTGAACATACAAGGATAATGAAGTTGGGACTTACAATTGACTCTGATTATGTTCATACGTATGTTGCGAATGGATTGATCTTATCAACCGCTACGGGTTCAACAGCATATTCTTTATCAGCAGGAGGGCCGATCTTCTATCCGACAATTGATAATATACTTGTAACACCCATATGTCCCCACACTTTATCTATGAGACCGATGGTAATCCCGGGAGATTTTGAGGTTACACTTGAAGTCGTCTCAGGCCCTGAAAAAATAGTACTTCAGGCAGACGGGGAGTCATGCTGTGAACTGAAAATTGGTGATAGAGTTATAATCAGAAGGATACCGGATCAGCTAAAGCTGATTCATTTTAAGGACCATACATTCTTTAAAGTCTTAAGTAACAAACTGGGTTGGGGTGCAAGAAACGACTCCGGAATATAAGTATCTCGAATATGATATGCTGAACAAAGAAAAAATATTAATAGTAGATGATGAAACTGCTATCCTCGGTCTGCTGAACCAGGCACTGATGATGGACTATGAGGATATAGACCTAGCCGATTGTGGTGCCGAAGCTATAAAACTTTTGGAGGAGAAACGGTATGATCTCGTGCTGACAGACATCATGATGCCGGAAGTTGACGGACTTGATGTTTTGAAATCCGCTAAAGATAAATATGATGATATCGTTGTCATTATGATGACCGGAAAGGCCACAGTCGAATCTGCAATTGAATCTGTAAACCTCGGGGCCGATGAGTTTATCACAAAACCATTCGATATCGTTTATTTACTGAAGAAGGTTAGAGCCTATCTTCAAAAACAGCAGCTTGGAAGAGAGAATATAAAGCTTCATCAGCAGATAATAAAAGACAGGGAGATCCTTAGAAAGAACCTTGCTGAATTATCGGTATTATATGACCTGACAAAGAATCTTTCATATAATTTCGATATATCGGAAGTCCATAACAGCGTCCTGAATTCACTGAAAGAAGCAGTGAATAATGACTTCTGCTCGGTATACGGCATAAAAAGAAACGTGATCAGAATCAACTCAAATATTGTTATTAACGACCAAATAAAGAAATGGCTGGAAACAGAGCTGAAGTCATTCTTGAAAGTAAACACATCCGATATTGTCCCCGAAATGGAGACGGAATTCAATGTTGATCTTATTGAGGAGCCTATAGAAATTGACTGTGAAGTCCAGCATTGTTATAATGTAATGTTGAAAGACGAAAAAGAGATCTATGGAGTCCTCAATATAAACAGGCTTTCAGACATCGATTTTTCAAATGAGGATATGGAGTTCATCCGGAAGATCGCTGAGCAGAGCAGCGAGGTCTTTTCAGGGCTTCAAGATGTAATAAACTCCCAAAAAGGACGAATGCAGAAACTGATCGAGGAGATCCCGGACAGTATTATCGTTATTGATGAAAAACAGGGATGGATCCTTGTAAATCCTTCTGCAATGAGTACATTCTTTGAAAATGAAGTTGAAATTGATAAAAGCCTGATCGAAACCGTCCTGAATTTTGAACTTGAAGACCTGTATGATACTCTGGACAAATCAAGTAGACCTTTCTTTAAAGAAATTGACTTGCAGAAAAAAGACGGTTCTACATTCGTTTTTGATGCGCATATCACTCGAATTGGGGATCCCGAGGATACAATACAGGGAATTCTGATGGTCCTCAGGGATGTAACCAAAGACAGGGAACTCAACCGGCTGAAGAGTGAATTCATCTCAAATGTATCGCATGAACTCAGAACACCTGCAGCAGTAGTTAAAGAGTTTGTGTCGATATTGAAGGACAAGATTGCAGGCCCGGTGACGGAAGAGCAAGATGAATACCTCGGTATTATGTCAAATAATATTGAGAGACTGCTGAGATTAATAGACAATATTCTAAACCTGACAAGAATGGAAGCAGGAATAATAACTTTGAAAAAAAGTACTTTCAGTCTCCAGAAAATGATGGAAGGTGTTTACAACTCAATGCAAGTAAGACTGAATCAGAAAAATATAAAACTCAAAAGAGAATTTAAGGATGATTTGCCTGAGATATATGCCGATAAAGATGCCCTGATTCAGGTGCTTTTTAATTGTCTTGAGAATTCATATAAGTTTTCAGAGGATAATACCACCGTAACTCTCGGGGCGGTTATAAGGGATAACACACTTTTATTGTCTGTCAAAGACCAGGGCAGAGGTATCCCGAAAGATGTTCAGGATAGTATATTTGCGCGTTTTTACCGGATCGAGAACAAACAATTCGAGAGAGAGGAGGGATCAGGGCTGGGGCTGTCGATAGTCAAGGAATTTATTGACTTGCATGAAGGCGAGATCGATCTGGTTAGCGAGCCTGAAAAAGGGACTACATTTAATTTCAGAATTCCCTTAAAGCGAAAGGATGAAATTAGCGAGGTGAAAAGTGGCTGAAAAAACAGTATTGCTGATAGATGATGAGTCAGAGCTTTTAGAGTCTCTTAAGAAAAGGATCAGTTCTGCAGGATTCGAGGTGATCACGGCAGGAGATGGATTATCCGGATTGAGTATAGCGAGGACAAAGAATCCTGATCTGATCATATTGGATACCATGATCCCGAAACTCAATGGCTTCAAAGTTGCAAGATTTCTGAAGTATGACGATAATTTCAAGCATATTCCGATCATTTTTCTGACTGCAAAAGCTGAAGAACATGATAAGCAGATGGGTAAGGCAGTTGGCGGTGATCTGTATATCACAAAACCATTTGATGATGAGGAACTGCTTGATTCGATCCATACGCTAACCACTGCATAAATCTGTTGTTTAAATATGGAAGCATTTATTTTATTCTGGTTTTTTGTACTCGGAGCCGCTATCGGCAGTTTTCTAAATGTATGTATCTATAGATTGCCACAGAAACTGTCTATTATTTCTCCTCCGTCATTCTGCCCTCAATGCGATAGAAAAATTAAACCACTGGAAAATATCCCGATAATAAGTTATATTTTTCTTAGAGGAAAATGCAGAGGCTGCAGTTCTAAGATAAGCATAAGATATCCAATAATAGAATTTATCTCAGGTACACTTACACTTTTCGTGATTATAGACTCGGGATATACACTCACATCTGCTGCAGCACTGATTTTTATTTACATTGGAATTACCGTATTTTTTATAGATATTGATCATGGAATAATTCCTGATCCGATAGTAATTCTCGGAGTTGCTGCAGTACTAATAATACAGTTGACAGGACGACATCTGGGATGGGTGGATTTTATATCGGGAGCGGCTGCAGGAGCGGGTTTTCTAATTTTTACAGCTCTTGTTGGAAAGTTTATGTTTAAAAAGGAAAGTATGGGCGGCGGAGATATAAAATTTTCCTTCATGATGGGGCTTTTCCTCGGTCCGCAGAATACTGTGGTAGGACTATTTGCCTCATTTATATTTGCAGCATTTATCGGGATTACTTTGAAGATCATTCATGGAGATAAACCTGCAGGTGAGATACCTTTCGGCCCCTACCTTGTAATGGGATCTTTGACTGCACTTTTTTACGGCGATATTATTGCGGACATTTATCTTACATGGGTAGGCTTAAGGTAGTAAAGAATAATTCTATTATATAGGTGATCATCTATGATGAAAAAGGGTGTTAGACAGAGAATAGGGGACCTTTTAGTAACCGCCGGCGCTATTACAGATGAACAGCTCAAGAAGGGGCTTCAGCTACAAAAACAGAAAGGTATACAGCTTGGAAAAGCACTAACACTTCTCGGTATAACTACACAGGAGAAAATAATGTTCGCCTTAAGCGAACAGCTGGAGATACCGCATATTTCCCTGACGAGCTATCATGTTGACAGAGAACTTGTTTCTCAGATAGATGAAAACTACGCAAGAACTAAGAAGCTTATACCATTATTCTCTCTGGATGAAACTGTGAGCGTAGGGATGATCGATCCATTGGATGTTTTTACAATCGATGAATTAAGTCAGAAAATGGGTAAGGAAGTTGAACCTGTGGTATGCACGGAAGAAGATCTCTCAGCGGCTCTCGATCTCTATTACGGGTCAGGGGGAAAGATCGACGAAGTAGTGAAATCTATGGAAGAGGAAGATGAAGCTGAGGATTCTTTTGATATTCCTGAAGTTATTTCTGCGGATGTAAGCCCAAATGAAGCCCCCATCATCAGGTTAGTGAATCTTATTTTTACTCAAGCACTTAAAGAAGGCGTTAGCGATATTCATATTGAGCCTGAAGAGGACCTGTTAAGGGTTCGATTCAGGATTGACGGAGTTCTCAGGGAAATGTTCAAGCAGCCAAAGAAGATCCAGAATGCCGTGATTTCGAGGATTAAAATCATGTCCGAATTGAATATTGCAGAGAGAAGGCTTCCGCAGGACGGCAGATTTCAGATGCGTGTAGATGAGAAGGATATTGATATCCGTGTTTCCACTATACCTACTGCTCATGGTGAGAATATAGTCATGAGAATACTTGATAAATCAAATCTTATCGTAAATGTTGATGATCTTGGTTTTACTCAAAATGCCCAGGAGCAGTTCACGAAAGCACTTGGAAGCCCGAATGGGATAATACTTGTTACCGGGCCGACAGGAAGCGGTAAAACAACCACACTATATTCTGCTTTACATTCGATCAATGACATGGAAAAAAATATTGTGACGATCGAAGATCCGATAGAATACAGGCTGCCCATAATAAGGCAGTCCCAGGTAATTTCAAAAATCGGTATGACATTTGCCGCTGGATTGAGGTCAATCCTGCGTCAGGATCCTGATATAATAATGGTCGGTGAAATTCGTGATTCAGAGACAGCTACAGTTGCCGTCCAGGCAGCTCTGACAGGCCACCTTGTGTTGAGTACTCTTCATACAAATGATGCTCCGGGATCTATAAACAGACTGATCGAAATGGGTGTCGAGCCCTTCCTGGTGTCGTCTTCAATTAATGCTGTAGTTGCTCAGAGGCTTATCAGAAGGATATGCACTAAGTGTAAGACTTCCTATACTGCGACTGAGGCAATGGTAAAACAGCTGAGGCTTCAGCCGGGTAAGGATTATACGTTTTATAAGGGTCAGGGATGCCGAACTTGCAAGGATACGGGTTATAAAGGAAGGTTAGCGATATTTGAGATTCTGACAATGAATGACACAATCAGAGACATGATCCTTGAGAAAGGATCACCGGTCCAGATAAGAAACTCAGCTTTGAAAAGTGGTATGAAATCATTAAGGCAGGATGGTATAATAAAAGCCGTCAACGGCCTGACTTCTATAGAGGAAGTTCTTCACTCAACCCAGGAATCCGGTTAATGGCGGGAAATAAAGACAAGAAAAGCATACTTGTTATTACCAGCGAAGAAGCATTTATTAGGCAAGTCCGTAAGACACGGATGAACCTCCCGGTTGAGATGGTATACCAGAAGGGAGCTTATGAAGCTCTGCAAATGCTTCGATTACAGCCGTATGACATGGTATTTATCGATTACGAAATGCCTCTGATTTCCGGGGAGGAATTGATTAAGCTTGTCCATAAGGCAAACCAGACAATTCCCGTGATCGTGATTGTTGAAGAAATAACTCAATCGATTAAAAAGACTATTATAGACTCTGGTGCTGTTGACTTTCTGGAAAAACCTGTTGAAATTGAAGAATTCAAGATCAAGATAAACAATTTTCTGTTTTCCCAGGCTTATCATGTTCATGTGGCCGAATTAAGGAAGAAGCTCAAACAGGATTTCGGGCTGGATAATATTATCGGTGATTGTGAAGAAATGTGGAATGTCTTCCATGAGATGAAGAATATTACCAACAGTGACGTTACTGTATTTATAAATGGGGAGAGTGGGACCGGTAAAGAACTGATCGCCAGAGCGATACACCGAAACAGCCTTAGAAAAAACAGGCAGCTTGTTGTTATAAATTGCGCCGCAATTCCGGAAAATCTACTTGAATCTGAATTGTTCGGCCATGAAAAAGGAGCATTTTCCGGAGCGATAAGTCAGCGTACGGGAAAATTTGAGCTGGCTGATAAAGGCACTGTATTTCTTGATGAAATCGGTGAAATGTCGCTGTTTACACAGTCTAAGATACTTCGTGTTCTTGAAGAGCAGGAATTCGAAAGAGTAGGAGGTAATAAGACTATCAAGGTAGATGTCAGAATCATAACGGCAACCAACAAGAAGCTCGAAGAAGAGGTGAATAACGGGAATTTCAGAGAAGATCTGTTCTACAGGATAAATGTATATCCTATCGAGCTTCCACCATTAAGGGACCGCGCGGAAGATATACCTCTCCTCGCATATTATTTTAACGAGGTTCTCGGCAGAAAGAATAATAAAGAAATTCTCAGTATAACTGAAAGAGCTATTAGGCTGCTGCAGGAATATAGTTGGCCAGGAAACATCAGGGAGCTTGAGAATGTAATGGAGCGTGCTATCCTGAGGGCTCCCGGAAAAGTACTGACAATTGATGAATTCAGTCATCTTGGAAAAACCGGGAGAAAAAATGTGGTCAGGGAAGATGAAGGGGAGGAATCGGTTTTCGATAATTCTGATACTGCAGGTAAAGTTCTGTCTCTTAAACAGGCCGAGAAACAGGCAATTGAGCAGGCTCTCAGATCTAATAGTGGGAATATCTCAACTGCCGCGAAAAAACTGGAGATAGGAAGGGCAACTCTTCATAGAAAAATCAATGACTACGGTATAGATGTGGATACAATTAAAGCTGCAATAAGGGAAAAATAAGCAGCTGATATATTCTGAAAGATGAAAAATTATTAATATTGAGGGGCACCTTTGAAAGTGCCCTTAATTAATTGCGGAATCCCAGATGACAAAGACTGAAAGAAAAGATAATTCATTTGAAGTGGAAATTACAGATCTTGCCTTTGGGGGAAAAGGTGTTGGGAGGATAGATGGCAAAGTTGTTTTCGTCCAGAAGGCTCTACCCGGACAGATAGTTAAAGTAATTCCCTATAAAAGGAAAAAGGACTGGTTCGAAGCAAGAATTATCGAGATTATAAAAAATTCAGATAACTATATTGATCCGAAATGCAGTTTCTTCAATATTTGCGGTGGGTGTTCGATCCAAAACATGGAATATGAAGAACAACTAAAATACAAGAGACTCTGGATCGAGAACAATTTAAGACAAATTGGTGGTTTTACGGATTTAAGAATAAAAGATACTCTGGCGTCTCCGGACAGGTTTTATTACCGGAATAAGATGGAGTTCTCATTTGCCTCAAAAGTCTTGAAGCTGCCTGAGAAAACTATAGAATCAGGTACAGTTGGTCTCGGTCTGCATCTTCCGGGAAGATATGATACAGTTTTAAATATAAGTGAATGCTACCTTCAGTCAGAGGCGAGTTCCGAAATAGTGAATCTTGTAAGAGACTTTGCTTTGGAAAGCGGTCTGCCGGCAATGGATATTCAAAGGAATAAAGGATTCTGGAGATACTTGATTATAAGGGATTCAAAGAGTGAAAAAAAGATCCTTCTGAACATTATAACCAATCAATGCCACAAAAAAGAAAACGGTTTGATAGATGAATTGTCTGCTAAAATAATGTCAGAATTTCCCGGGGTAGAGACGATAGTTCACTCGATCCATTCGGGAAAGTCACAAGCTGCAGTTTGGGAAGATAGCAGAACCATAGAGGGTGATGGAGCTATTAACGAGAGAATAGGTGATTACTCATTCAGAGTAGACAGCAGTACCTTTTTCCAGACAAATTCAAAACAGGTCGAAAACCTGTATAACGAAGTTCTGAAAGCAGGTGAATTTCAAGAAAATAACATCATATATGACCTGTATTCAGGGATTGGCACCATCCCGCTATATGTATCAAAACATGTTTCTTCTGTATTGGGAATGGAAATCGTAGAGAACTCGGTAAAAGCTGCTATCGAAAACACAGAAAAAAATAATGTCCGTAACTGTAGTTTCATCGCCGGCAAAGTCAGAGTTCTGATCAAATACCCTGAAGAACTTTATAAAAAATATGGCAGGCCTGATGTCATTATTGCTGATCCTCCCAGGGGAGGTATGGACAAAAAGACGATTGACAGGGTATTAGTAATGAAACCGGACAGAATAATATATGTCTCATGTAATCCCTCGACTTTAGCGAGAGACCTGAAGGAGATGAAGGATCAGTATCTTATTGAATATGTCGTACCGGTAGATATGTTCCCGCATACTGCGCATATAGAATCAGTGGTAAAATTAAGAAAGGTCAAATGACAATAACTATGGAGGCAATAACGCAAATTATTGTGTTGATTAATTTAACAGATATTTATTATATTACTGGTTTAACTGAGCGGAGAAATTGATGGATATCTGGCAGCAGTTCAAGGAATTCCTGGACTACTCTTTTATGAATGTGGGACTCGGCAGGATAGCGGTTGCTATTCTTGTATTCCTGCTTGTATATATATTCAGACAACTCTTTACAAAATTCGGTATCGGCGCTCTTAGGAGATTCACCTCAAAAACTAAATTTACGCTTGACAATAAGCTCCTTGACGTTATAGAACCCCCACTTAAGTATTTCTTTGTCGTCGTTGGAATCTGGGCGGCTTTCCAGGTTCTTCAACTGCCCGAAAATGCTGCCGAAATGATCGGGAAATTCATCAGGTCGCTGTTTGCTATAGCAGTAATCTGGACGGCATACAGGGCTACAGACCTGATGACAAATTTTTTTCAGGCACTAACGGCAAAGACAGAATCAGGCCTTGATGACCAGATCATGATGTTCATTGGAAAAGCATTGAGGGTACTCGTAATTGTACTCGGAGCTATGATCCTTGTAAGGGAATGGGGATATGACATAGCCGGATTGGTTGCCGGACTTGGCCTTGGTGGCCTTGCGTTTGCTCTTGCCGCAAAAGATACGGTGGCAAACCTTTTCGGAAGTATTACAATACTTCTCGACAGGCCGTTCGTTGTAGGCGATTGGATCGAAACACCCTCACTTGAAGGAACAGTCGAGGATATAAGGCTGAGGAGTACTCAAGTCAGGACTTTTGCTAATGCTATGGTCACCGTCCCGAACTCTATTCTCGCAAATTCAGCGATTACCAATTGGTCGCGGATGAAGAAACGGCGGATAAAATATAAACTGGGTGTAACTTACAGCAGCAGCAGCCGACAGTTAAAAGATTGTGTGACAAAACTGAAAGATATGCTGGAGAATCATCCGGGCATCCATAAAGATGTGATTTTTGTATATTTTACGGATTTTGGCGACAGTGCGCTGGAATTATTTGTCTATTGCTTCACAAATACAACAGTTTGGCAGGAATATCTCGAAATGAGACAGGATGTCAACTTGAAAATAATGCAGATAGTTGAAGAAATCGGTATGAGTATGGCGTTTCCGAGTCAGAGTGTTTACCTGGAAAATACGGAAATTACTGATAGCTTGCTTGACCGGGGCAATAACACAAAAATCGGGTAATAGAGTAAAGATTATAAAGTGCAGGGACCAAAATTTAATATAGACAATGTGATCGACCTATCTGAGGAATTGCAGGATAAGATCGAAATACCATGTAAAGACCTTGATATTGACTGTCTCCCGGATGAAGATGGATTGATTCCTTTCGAGAGTTATGTGAAATGCTATCTGTATGATCCAGATCAAGGAATGTGCCCTTTAGTGCCGGTTACGGGATCTGTTTATAAGGAGCAAAAGGAGCTTTAGTATAATAATCTCCGGTCAAGAACAGAAGGCGCCCTTTAATCCTTATACGGCTATTGCGGCCGGGATGCTTTTTGTATCATCAGCTTCAATAATTATCCGGTTTACTGATGCTCCCGCACTGATAATAGCATTCTACAGGGTGTTCCTGGCTTCCCTGTTGATATTTGCATTTCAGGCCGGGAAAACAATAGATGAAGTAAAAAAGTGTGAAAGATCCACGTTGATAACAACAGCAGCGGCAGGTCTCTTCTTAGCTTTGCATTTTGCGTCGTATATCACTTCACTTGAGTATACTACGATTGCAAATTCTGTTATTCTTGTTGATTCTGCTCCGCTGTTCGCTCTTTTATTATCATATATACTATTCAGGGAAAGCGCAAAATTTCTCTCGTTTATTGCAGTGATTATCTCGCTTGCTGGTGCGGTGATCATAGGTTGGGGGGATATTTCGACAAATCCTGAGTTGTTCAGGGGAGATATGTATGCAGTTGCCGGAGCTGTGTTTCTTGCTGTTTACCTGGTTTGCGGCAGAAAAGTCAGAGCCGGAATATCACTGACGCCATATCTTGTTCTTGTTTATGGATTTGCAGCATTATTTCTCTGGATCATCTGCCTGGTAAATGGTGTTGGTTTCTTCGATTATTCAGGCAAAGTATATATACTGTTTGCTGCACTGGCTGTTATACCGACGATAGGTGGGCATTCATTGTTTCTCTACACCTTAAAGTATTTTAAAGCTTATGTGGTAAATCTTGGATTTCTGGGTGAACCTGTTGGCGCAGCGATTCTTGCATATATAATCTTCGGAGAAGTACCCGTCTGGTATTTCTATCTAGGCGGAACCTTGATCTTCGGTGGGCTTATATATGTGGTACTAAATGAGGAAAAAGATAAAACTGAAGCATTAAAAGCATCAAATTAGAAGGAAAATGATTTGTCACGCATTAATGTTGATTTTCTGGTTATAGGAAGCGGGGTTGCCGGTTTGACCTATGCTTTAAAAGCGGCAAACTACGGGACTGTTGCGATTGTTACTAAAAAGGAAGATGTTGAATCGAATACCAATTATGCCCAGGGAGGAATTGCCTCGGTTTTCGGAGAAGATGATTCTTTCGATCTTCATATCAGGGATACTCTTGAGGCAGGGCGGGGAATCTGCAAAGAGGATGCAGTCAGAACTATGGTCAAAGAGGGACCTAGATGTATAAATGACCTTGTTAAATTCGGAGCTGAATTCACCCTGAGCCCGGACAGCGCGAAATTCGATCTTGGAAAAGAGGGGGCACATTCAAGAAAAAGGATAGTCCACGCAAAAGACTATACGGGAAATGAAGTCGAAAGAATACTGACGAGCGCTGCACATAACCACAAGAATATAAAAATATTTGAAAATCATGTTTCAATAGACCTGCTTACAGAGCACCAGGTCAGCTCGAAATCCTCATCAGACGGAATTACATGCTACGGCGCTTATGTTTATGATGAGCAGAATGGAAAAGTAAAAATTTTTTCTGCAAAAATAACACTTCTTTCAACCGGCGGAGCAGGCCAGGTATATCTGCATACGACAAATCCGAGGATCGCATCAGGTGATGGCCTTGCGATGGCTTACCGGGCAAGGGCGAAACTTGCAAACCTTGAGTTCATGCAATTTCATCCTACGACTCTTTTCCATCCCGACGCAGCTGCATTCCTGATTTCCGAAGCAGTCCGGGGAGCGGGAGCGATACTCCTGAACAAGGATGGAAAACGGTTCATGGAGGATTATGATCCAAAGCTGGAGCTTGCACCGAGAGATGTGGTAGCCCGGGCTATTGATGCTGAGATGAAGAAGCGGGGAGACAGCTGTGTCTACCTCGATCTCTCACCAATAGGTCGAGACTATATACCCCTGAATTTCCCCCAGATATATAACAAATGCCTTGAATATAAACTTGATATTTCTCAGGAGCTGGTACCTGTCGTACCGGCAGCCCATTATATGTGCGGAGGCGTTTATACCAATCTATACGGGCAGACCTCAATAGAAAATCTTTTTGCCTGTGGTGAAGTAGCATACACAGGTGTACACGGCGCCAACAGGCTGGCAAGTAATTCACTGCTGGAAGCGCTTGTATTTGCCGACAGAGCCGCATCAGCAGCAAAGGATTCCATTAAGAATATCAGTTCTCCTCCCGAAGATATCGAGCAATGGGATGATTCAGGGACATTCAATATGGACGAATGGATCCTGATAGCTCATGACAGGGATGAGATCCGTAAGATTATGTGGGATTATGTCGGGATCGTAAGATCGGATTTCAGACTGATTCGCGCAAAGAGAAGAATAGACATGATCAGGAGAGAAGTAAGAGAGTTTTACAGGAAAACAGCGATAACTGAAGAGCTGCTTGAGCTGAGAAATATATCTATTGTAGCGCAGCTTATAATTGAGAGTGCACTCCTGAGGAAAGAAAGCAGGGGCTTGCATTATACGACGGATTATCCTGAACAGAATGACCAGAATTTTCTCGGAGAAACAGTTCTCCCTGAAAGACTTATAGACTGATATTAACAGAGAATATATAGGAAATGACAGAAATCGAAGACATGGAAAAGGAAGAGAACGGCGAAGAGAAGAAAGAAGACGCTAAAGAGAAGCAGATGCCGTTTACAGAACACCTTGAAGAATTACGGATACGGCTGTTCAAGATCATCGGATCGGTTGGTGGATTCGGTTTAATTGCTTATTTTTTCCACGAAAAGATTTTAGCTTTCATAAAAATTCCGAAACCTCCGGAAGTGGAATTGATCTCCCTTGCACCTACCCAATTATTCATTGTGAGTATAAAACTCTCATTCTATGCCGGTGCTGTAGTGAGCATCCCGGTTATTGTATACCAGTTCTGGCAGTTCATCGCCCCGGGCTTGTTCCCAAAAGAACGAAAACTCGTATTCCCTATTATATTCTTTACAATATTTTGTTTTTCCATAGGGGCAGTATTCGCTTTCCTGGTGATAATACCTTATGGTCTTGATTTTTTAATGGCATTCGAAATTGAAGATATTGTAGCAAAATGGTCAATTGACAAATACATAGATTTTGTTACAATGATGGTGCTTGTTTTTGGTATAGTTTTTGAATTACCATTACTGGCATTATTCTTCGGGAAAGTCGGACTTATCAACGAAAAGATGATGAGGAAGTACCGCAAGGGATTCGTGCTTGTTGCCCTGATACTTGGCGCAGTACTGACACCGCCGGATGGATTTACGCAGATCGCGTTAGCCATACCGCTTGTTATCCTGTATGAAGTGAGTATTTACCTTGTGAAAATGGTACAAAAGAAAAAGAAGGAAAAAGAAGATACAGAAGAGGCGGAAGAGGAACCTTAGTGTCTGAAATTAAAGGAAATCGTTATTAAAAACCTTCAGGAAATCATAGAACCTGTCAACGAGGATATTGTTAAGGTGAAGCAGGTATTTTACAACCTCCTGCAATCCGAAGTAAAGATCATCAATATCATAGCAAAGCACTATGTAAGGCAGAAGGGGAAATGGTTCCGGCCGGTTTTGGTCCTGTTGTCGGGCAGGTTATGCGGAGAGCTTACAGCGGAAAGCTACAAGGCAGCAGCACTGATCGAGATGCTGCATAACGCCACACTGATTCATGATGACGTAGTTGACGATGCAACAGTGAGGCGCGGCGGGCCTTCATTGAATTCGATATGGAAGAATAAAATACCAGTTCTTATGGGAGATTATATACTGGCTCGATCACTTACGACAGCATCCGAACTTGAGAGCCTTAAAGCTATCGAAATCCTGTCAAGCACAAGTGCCAGAATGAGCCAGGGAGAGATATCTCAACTTGTCAAAAGCAGGAAAAAAGACATTACAGAAGAAGAATATTTCCAGATCATCAGCGATAAGACCGCAGCACTTATATCTGCGTGCTGTCAGCTTGGCGGAATAACTGTTACAAAAGATATAGAAAAGATCGCGGCTCTGGAAAGCTTCGGGGAAAAACTTGGCCTTGCGTTTCAGATAAAGGATGATCTTCTCGATTTCCAGGGAGAAGAAAAAGTTTTCGGTAAGAAAAAAGGCACCGACATCAAGAACGGCAAGATAACTCTTCCCCTGATCCATGCTTTGAAGCAGGTTGACAGATCAAAAAAATATAGAGTGATACGGAAAGTCAAAAAGAAAGCTAACCGTTCAGATGTGAAATCTGTTATTCAATTTATATTTGATAACGGTGGTGTGGAATATTCCCAGAACAAAGCTGAGTCGATCATTAAAGAAGCAAAGAATGCGCTTGAAGTATTCCCGGATTCGGTTTATAAGAAAGCTTTATTGGAATTATCGGATTATGTCTTAAACAGAAATAAATAATGGCTATAAACACTTCGGATAAAAAAAAAATACTGGTTATCAGGCTTAGTTCTATCGGAGATATAATTCTGACGAGCCCGTTTATCAGGGTATTACGTAAGAAATTCCCTGAAGCTTTCATTGACTTCGTTATCAAAGAAGAATTTACGGAACTAATGAGCACTAATCCCAATCTGAATGATGTTATCCCTTATGATAAACGGAGTGGTGTCGGTGGATTGAAAAAGATAAAAAAGTACATAAGATCAAACAATTATAACCTTATTATAGACCTTCATAAAAATTACCGGAGTGTTTATCTCAGAAGTTTCTCAGGCGCTTCTCAGGTGGTCAGGTATAAGAAAGACTATATTAAAAGGCAGCTTCTTGTTTGGTTCGGGATAAACAGGTTTAATAGTATAACTCCTGTCTATAAAAAATACTTTCTTGCCGGAAATTCGTTAGGACTTGTCTATGACGGAGGTGGTACAGAAGTTTTCGTACCCGAAAAAGAACAGAAAAAAATGCGGAGTATGCTGGAGAGGAGAGGCTATAATTTTGACAGGCCGCTTGTAATTATATGCCCTGGGGCAGGCTTTGCCACAAAACGATGGAAACCTGAGGGTTATGTTAAAGCAGCTGATGAGCTCGCAGAAAAGCATAAAGCGTTCATAGGACTCTTAGGCGGTAGTGATGATGTTGAATTATGTGAATCAATAATAAAGAATATGAAGGGACGCGCGGTTAATCTTGCAGGTGAGATTAGTCTGATCGGATCAGCCGCACTTTTAAGGGAAAGCAGTATTGTAATAACTAATGATACAGGAATGCTGCATCTCGCACAGGCTCAAAAAAGACCTGTTGTAGGGATATACGGCCCGACAACGAAAGAACTTGGATACTTCCCTCTTACTGAAAAAAGTTTTGTAATACAGCATGATATATCATGCAGGCCCTGCACTCATAATGGATCGCAAAAATGTCCGAAAAAGCATTTTAAATGCATGGAAGAGATCAAGACTGAAGAAATTATCAAGGCAGCGGAACAGCTTATGGAATCTGAGAGACTATCTACAGGAAGGAATAATGACAGGGATTTGGTTTCTTCTTTATAATATACTGGCAGTACCACTACTTTACCTTACTTTCAGTTTAGCGGGTATTTTCAACAGAAAAGTCAGGGAAGGTATAAGAGGGCGTAAGAACCAGGCTGCAAAGATCAGAGGTGTGATCGATTCAGCTGGGACGGGCAGAAAAAAGATCCTCTTTCACTGTGTCTCTGTCGGGGAATGGGAGCAGGCACTGCCGATTATTACGAAGCTTAAAGAATATAATCCCGAATTATTCATTATAGTTGCGTTCTTTTCGCCCTCAGGCTATAATTATGTTAAAGATCACCCCTGTATTGACCTGAAAGTATATCTTCCGTTTGACAGCTACAGTGCCGCAAAATCCTTTCTGAGGGATGTTGAGCCGGATTTATGGATAATCTCTAAGCACGATGTCTGGCCGAATCATCTGTTTGCAGCTGGAAAACTGAATATTCCCACTGTATTGATTGATGCTACTCTTCCGGAGAATTCAAAAAGGCTCTATCCTGTTATCCGGGCATTCAATAGATGCGCATATGATAATTTCGACTTCATGTTTCCCATCTCTGATAATGATAAAGACAGGTTTCACTTAGTTTATCCGCACCCGGAAAGGCTAATGACCGCAGGAGATACACGGTTCGATCAGGTGTTTAACAGGGCTGAGAAAGCCCGTCAGTCTGAAAAAATCAGATTGTTCGAAACTGATGGTGATCCGGTTTTCATCGGAGGGAGTATCTGGCCTCCGGATGAAAAACACGTAATCCCTGCATTAATTAAAATGCTGAATAAATATGAAGATCTAAAAGCCGTGCTGGTACCCCATGAGCCGGAAGAGCACCATTTAAGGGCTCTCGAAGAACAGATGAATTCTGCTTCGATACGGCATACAAGATACAGCAGAATTTCTAAGACCGGAGAATATGGTGAGAAAGTTGTCTTATTAGATACAATTGGGATGCTCGCAAAACTTTATTCTCAATCTGACATTGCCTATATAGGAGGCAGCTTCAGCACGGGAGTCCATAACGTCATGGAGCCGGCTGTTTTAGAGAATCCCGTAATCTTCGGCCCCCGTCATCTGAATTCATTCGAAGCGATGGAACTCATTAAGCATGGGGGAGGTTTTACAATAAGCAGCAGCACAGAAATGGAGATTATATTAGAGAGACTGATCACTGATGAAAAATACAGAAGAGTGTCGGGTCAGAAGGCTAAAGAACTTATATATAAGAGTTTTGGTGCAACGAACGTTATTGTTGATAAGCTAAAGGAACGATATGGTTTTATTTCCGGAGATCATACAGATAGAGACAACTATCCTGTGTAACAGTGAATGTGTTTTCTGCCCACAGAATGAAGTGACACGCAGACCAAAATTCATGGAAGACCGGATCTGGCAAAAGATAGTTGATGAAAGCCGGGGAAGAGGAATTATATACAGGCCTTTTCTTATAAATGAACCATTCGTCGATCAAAGGATGCCTGAGATCATCCGGTATATCAAGGAAGATGATACATCAAGAGTGGAACTGAATTCCAATGGACATATAGTTAATTCTACTGATATTCCGGGGATTATCAGTTCGGGACTGGATTATATCAGATTTAGTGTTGACGGTTTTACCCAGGAGTCATATGAAAAAAGCGGAAGAGGCGGAAGCCTCGAGAAGATAGTAAATAATATTCTCGGATTCATTGAAGAAAAGAAGTCTCAAAATAGCGGCTGCTTTGTCGAGATCAGGATGATAGATCTTGAATGCAATAAGGATGAACAGGCCGACTATCTGAATTTCTGGAATGCGCATGCAGACAGGGCGACCATCACAGAGCTATACAATTGGCCGTGGACTGGTCAGAAAGAGCCATTTAATGCGCCATGCCCCAAAATAAGAAGCGAAATGTTCTTTATGGTGAACGGGAATGCTGCCTTATGCTGCTGGGATACCTACGAGAAGGGAATTGTGGGGAATGTACAGGAGCAGACAATAGAAGAGATCTGGCTTGGAGAGATCAATCAGAAATACAGAAGCCTCCTGAACAATGGAGAAAGAGACAAGATACTGCTGTGTTCAAAATGCGATGCATATAAAAATTATGATTTTTCTGATTGGCAAGGTTATTAAAATTCATTACATTCAAACTGAAGAAAATATTTTATTGGTGACAATATGAGCAAAAATTCTATAATAAAGTCAATATTTATCGTTTTGACAGCTGCCCTGATCAATATACCCGGAAAAGTTATCTCTCAAATCCCGGCATATCTTGTTCTTGAGAAGGAAGTTTCTGCGAGAGCATCGGGTATGGCTGGTTCATTCAACATGATATCCGGTGATCCGTATGCACTATTCTACAACCCGGCAGGCCTGATTGGAGTCCCGAATAAAACTGTGGGATTTACATACGTTAACGATCTGCTTGATCTAAATGCTGGAAATTTTGTCTATACAGGTTCATGGGATGTTACAACAAAATATGCCGGAGGGATTCATTTTATCAATTACGGGGATTTCAATGGAAGGGACGAGTTTGGAAATGATACAGGTACTTTCACCGTTAATGAGATAATAATGTCAGCGGGAATCGCCAGAGAGTTCTCAACAAATATCTACTGGGGAGTCAGCGCAAAATATTTATACTCCAGTATTGAGGAGTATTCATCGTCAGTATTTCTGGGAGACGCCGGATTAGTATATACGATCCCTTCTGAAAATCTGAATTTCGGTTTGAATTTCTCGAATTTCGGATTTGTAGCTTCTCCTTATATTGATAATAAGGAAGACCTACCGACTTCGATAAAAGCCGGTGCGTCAAAAAAACTGGCGCATGCCCCAGTCATGGTGACATTGGAATACAGGTCATTCCTCACCGGAGATGACCAGATATTAGGCGGAGCTGAAGTCTATTTCTCTGATATATTCACTGGTAGATTAGGATATAATTCTTACGGCAAAGATCAGTCGATAGGGGACGATAACGGTTTTCTGGCAGGTGTTTCACTGGGATTTGGTTTTAAGTATAAGAAGTATATTATAGATTATGCATTTTCTTCTTACGGTGTACTTGGAAATCAAAACAGGCTCGGGATTGTCTGGACCTTTGAATAATTTCAGTCAATTATCCATCGCGTTTCATCTTCTCAATCTTTTCCTGGATTATCGCTTCCAGTTTTGTGCGGTATTCTCGCATTGAGATCCTTCCGGTCTCAAAGTCCTCTCTGAGCTTCGACTGACGCCTGACAATATCGAGTTCTTTTATGAACTCCTCAGCTCTCTCTTTTGTCATTCCCTTCATCATCATAAATTCTATCATTTCATTATGGGTAGGCATTTTTACAGAATGCAGAGATTGCTGATACTCCTGCTCAGAATCTTCACTCTGTTCCGACCTGCTTTCTACTGTAAACTGCGGGAAGCTTGCCCAGTAATGCTCGTAGTCTGCAATAGCCTGTTTTACATTGGGCATATCGAGTTTTCTTAACCTGATCAGAGATTCTTCACGAAGGTTTCTGTCTTCATTCATGAGGCACATAATAAGTCCATCTACCACCCAGGGAGATAATTCTTCAAGCAGGCGCGAAGCTTGAATAGCTCTTTTCCTAACTATTCGTGAACCATGGGTTTTCTGCTCTGCCAGCTCGATCAGAGTGGGAACAACAGAGGGATCGGCTATCTTGTTCAAGGTAATACCAATTGCTTCAATCTGTTTGAACTGAGTAGCGATGTCTGTGCCTATATCCCAGTTTACAGTGATTCTGCTCTTATCCTGTTTCCTATTAACACTTACATCGGAGATAGTCGCATTCCGCCAGGTTCTTCCCCTGTCGAGTGAAAACTGGCCTAAAGGTCTCAGGGTATCAGTGGCAGATACAGGAAACTGTACCTCAACCATTCCGCTGCTTAATCCCTGCGTAAGCTTGGTAAAATTAAAATCCTTCAGATAAAAATCTTCCGAATCAGTAAAAACACCCGGATCATTGTCCGAGGGTCTTAATCTAAGTCTCAGCGGACTGTTCCTGAGCTCATTGATGTCAAAATCGGCGAACCACCTGATCTCCCCGGTATAATCTCTCCGCTCAATGTCCATTATATTTCCAGAAACAGTTGCCTGCCTCCAAGATCTTCCTTCATCGAATGAATAATAAAGGTTTAAAGAGATACTGTCATCTTCATCATCTTCCAGCTCATAGCCGACTCTGAATAGATCCGCATCATTAAAACCAAGGAATTTGACGCTTGGGACATTGTTATTATCGATGTGCATGGGGGAAGAAATATCGAAATGACCGATTGTATTATATTTGTTGGATGATATTCTTAATCTAACGGAATCCAGGTCAAGATGAGGGAGATCTGTTTCTGTTGACCAGATCACCCATAATGAATCGTCACTGGCTTCTTCCGGGCCAAGCCCCTGCCTGATAGTGGCCGGCTGCCAGGATAAACCGTTATCATACGTGAAATGATATTGAAAACTGTCTACATATGCTTTCTCAAGATTCAGATACCGAAAGCCTAACTCTACTTCACCAGTGATCTCCCTATCGACATCTTTTATCCCTATTTCTGCAGTATCTACTGCTACATTGATTACAGAAGGTACACCGGGCCGGGGAGATCTACTATTATCCATCGGGGTCAGTTTAAATACAAGCCGTGTTTCACCTACCATGGGAATATTATCAAGATCTGCTCTCCAGATAAGACTTCCGTTATACCGGTGTTCTGTAATATTATCAAGTCTGCCTTCCGTAGAAGCAGGGTGCCATGTCCCTCCGTTGTTTACAGAGAATTCGGGTCTTATTGAAAGGGTGTCATACTCTGTATCCTTTAGTGAATATCTAAAGAAAATATGGCCTTCCGGATGGATGGTCTTTTCCGTGACTTCGATTTTCGGAGGAAGATTCTGACCTAAATCGAATGTCAATACGTGCGGAAGACTGCCTTCTTCCGGTTTTTCTCTTATTATTCTGAACTTAATATCAGAAGGTTCGTCCTGTGGGATAGCCACCAGTTCTTTCATCAGGAGGTCGACTGCGCTTCTATCGCCGATCTCACCGAGAGCTTCAATGGCATTCATGAAATAAGGCCTCTTCTTTTCAACCACCTCCATTAAAACGGGGACTGCTCTTTTTTCTTTGAACTTCCCTAACACTTCTATAGCTTCTACAGCATCGGGGTGATCATTTTTGATAACTTGAATTAGGATCGGTACGGCCCTTTTGTCACCTATCATTCCAATTGCTATAACCGCTTCTTTAGAAGCAACGCTGTTATTTTCAATTGCCCGGCTAAGATGAGGCAATGCTTCAGGGTTTCCAAGCCTTCCCAGGGTTATGGCGGCATCACGCGATAGCTCGTTATTCTGATTCAATACCTCGACAATCCTGTCTATCCCGGATGTCTGTCCCTGTTTATAGGTATATTCCGATTGGCGGAGTTTTTTTACAACTGAAGGTCTGCAGCCTGTCACTGCGATGACAACTGCTGACATTATCAATATAAATATTCTGATTTTAAAGCCGCTTGATATATTCATAGCAGGTTTTGATTTACAGGTTTGAATGCAAACCGATTCTCATACCGGTAAAGGTTACACATACAGGAAATTTAAAAGTTCCGCACAGCAGTTCTTGCATTCTTTGTTTCAAATTGCTATATTCCAAGTCTTTTTTGACTTGATACGTCTTTGTTTTTATTCGGCAGAATAGTGTTAAAGTCTTAATTTTTAAACGGTTTACATTCAATTATTATTGATAAATGAATATTTTATTAGACAAAGAATACTCAAAGAAAGTGGCACTTCTGGCTTATCCGATAGTTCTCGGTATGATCTCGAGAACAATTATGAGCCTTGTGGATGCAGCAATGGTTGGCAGGCTTGGAGCGGTTGAACTGGCAGCAGTTGGCCTTGGTGGGCATATTTCCATGTTGACTGTATACTCATTTGGTGTTTTCAATATCGGTATACAGGCACTCATCTCCCGGCGGTTCGGAGAAGGGAATAAGGATATGTGCGGTTATATTGTCAACAACATTTTTGTTTTCATCACAATTATTGGGCTCAGCGGATCCATACTGGGTTATTTTTTTGGGCCGGGAATCCTCTATCTCCTGGCAGATGATCCTGCAGTATATTCTGTAGGAAAAAGTTATGTAGCAATCCGGTTCATAGAGTTTCTATCATTTACTGTAATAGGTATCTACAGGGGATTTTTTGACGGTATAGGGAATACAAAAGTCTACATGAGGGCGATGATAGTTATGAACGGGCTCAATATAGTACTCAACTATATGCTGATATTCGGAAATTTCGGATTTCCCAGACTGGAGGTCCCGGGAGCAGCTATAGGTTCGATGCTGAGTTCATATGCCGGGGCTTTTGTCATGATCTTTCACAGTTTGGACAAGAAGACCAGGATAGAATACGGCCTGTATAAAAAATTATCCAATGATTTATCCATAATCAAGAAACTCTATACATTGAATTTTCCGGAGATGACACGTGTTTTCCTTAGCTACGGCGGATTTCTGATCTTTTTAAAAATTCTTGGAATGATAAGC
>JANQEH010000257.1 GCA_028278455.1 bacterium | reverse complement strand
GGAAGAGTACTGTATATCGTTGAGAACACACCCTGCTCGTAGATCTTTCTCAGGTTCGGAAGTTTATTCTCCTCGATCACCCATTTCCTGATTACTTCTTCCGGGCATCCGTCTATTCCGAAGACAACCGCTTTCTTGTCTGACATGATTTTCCTTTATTTGTAAAAAATTTATTGTTAAATTGAGCGAAAATTAATAACGATAATCCGATTTCCCGATACCTTAATAATAGTCGTCACCGTCTGCATCAGTCTTTAATTCAGAATTAACAATATTAAGCAGTCGAGAATTCCACTATTCTTGTATGTAAACAATATAATAAACTATTATCATTTACTCAATTATCTTATTTTTTAGAATAGAGTAAACTACCTTAATACCGAGAGACCTGCATGGCAAGTTCACTAAAGAAGTTTTTTCAATTATCCAATTATAAATACAACCTTTTACTTCTCCTGAACAAACATAACTCACGCATCAACAAATTAACCGAATCCGTTTCGCCCGATGAGATCAAATCCATTGCAGGGATTTCCTTTGAATATTTCGATATAGAAACCGGGAAATACCTTGACTGGGTGAAAAATTACTATCCTGATCTACCCCCGGAGCTGCATGAACCGAAATTCAAGAAACTCATCGAATTCTACACCTCATTTCATCTTCTCGATCCGCAGGATGATGATGTGTTTCTCGATGCCGCAGGCGGCATACACAGCTATCTTAACAGGCTGGACTGCACGAAGAAGTACATGCAGGATATGCGTATTTCCGATGAACTAAAGCAGCACCTCGGAAGTACAATTGAGTACATTGACAGCAATGCAGCCAATATCCCTCTGCCGGATTCGAGTGTGGATAAGATATCAGTCCATCATTCGATCGAGCATTTTCAGCAGAATTCCGACACACAATTCGTTCTGGAAGTCCAGAGGATGCTTAGTGCTGGAGGTAAATGCTGCATCGGGCCGATATTCCTGAACCAGGTATATATAGAGATGACCGATATAAACGATCACAGCATGAAATTCGATGAGAAGTCAAAAAGGGTGATAGATACTACATCCATATTCCCCGGCGGTGAAACATCGGGTAACTATGCAAGGATCTATGATATTGAAGCATTAGTGAGAAGGGTGATAGATCATGTTGACCGGCAGAATTTCCGGGCAACTATATATGAGGTGTTGATGGACGGCAAGTCAGTTCCGGATTTCTCATTGAAATGCCACCGCGACACGGCAAAAGTGGAAAGCCCGTACCGCGTCCTGCTGATCGAGAGATTGAAGTAGAAGTTATTGTCAGGTTTCTTGAATACCTGTATATTTTAATCTTATCGTCATTCCCTGCCTGCCCCGGCTTTTGGGGCGAAAGCGGGAATCCAGTTATTTTGTACAGTTCAATAGATTCCCTGTTTCGCTGGAATGACAGAAAAATAATAAAGAATAATAAATCATTATCCAGACCAATCCATGTCCAACGTCAGAAAAGTAGCACAGAATTCTACGATAATACTCGGCGGCAGTGTGCTTAACCGGATCTTCGAGGTTATCTGCATCTTTCTGCTAGCGGACATCCTGGAAGTTGTTGAGATGGGTTATTACCGGACCATATTCTTCTATTTCAGCCTCTGGGCTCTGGTTATCGACCTGGGTACACAGCATATAATAACACGCGAGGGGGCAAGAAACAGGGAAAAACTGTTTTCCTATATTTTTTCAGGTTTCGCGATAGGCACTGTTGTTTTCGTGTTGATCGCAGTTCTATCATACGGTGTGCTTCAGCTGACGTCATATCCCCAGGCAGTAAAAGACCTGTTTTTCTATGGGCTGCTCTCAGTAGTCGTTTCATCGAGATTCAAATCATACAGGAAGATCTTCGAGATAATCTTCGTTGTTGATTTTAAAATGCTGTTCCCTACGATCCTGAATGTTCTGGACAGACTGGTTTTCCTGGGATTCATTATCGCAATAATCCGTTTCAGTCATTCTCTTTCAGATGCGGTGCTTTTGACTGTGGCCGCAGATGCCATTGGTTTTTTACTTCTGGCGATAATATATATTGTCAAGTATAAGGCTCCGAAGCTGAATTTCGATCTCAGTCAGTGGAAATTTCTTACAGGGCAGTCATGGCCGATGCTTTTTTCTTCGTTCCTGAATGTGCTCAACATGCGGATCAGTCTAATTATTGTTACAGGTTTATTGGCAGGCACAGATGATATCGGTATTTATGCCATAGCTCTGCTTGTGGCTGAATCGATGAGCTTTATCCCCTATGCTGTCGCGAGGCCGATCTTTCCCGTGCTTTCTCAGAAATTCGTTAAAAGCAGAGACGTATTCCTGAAGGTCTACGCGGTGATGATAAAATACCTTCTCCTGATCGTTTTTCCGATAGTAACTTATCTTGTGATCGAGCTCGATGAAATAATTTCCATTATGGTACGTCTGTTCCTCAGGGATGAATACCTTGCATCCATTGAGGTGGCCCGAATATTACTGCTGTCCGAGGTATTCCTTTTCGCATTTGTCGGATTTGTCAACGGCATTATAGCAAGCAATAAACAAATATATAATATCGCCGTTACAGCGGTCTCCGCGACATGTAACATCATCCTGCTTTTAATTCTGATCCCGAAATGCGGCCTCAATGGAGCTGCCGTTTCGGTGGTGATCTCATTCGGGGTATATATGATCACCGGCCTTTTCATCCCGGCGATCCGTGAATTTGTTATCATCATTATCAGGACCATGTTCAGGCAGTTTGTTGTCTCAGGGATAACAGGCGGGATCATTTATTATCTCGATCTGAACCTGTGGTGGTCACTGGCGGGAGGAACAGTAATATACTTGATTCTGGCTTATACTTTCAGAGTGATCACCAGAGATGATCTCGAGCTGCTCAACGAGGTAAAGCCGACAAAGGCAGTCAGATGGCTGATGGGTAAACTCAAATAAAAAAGGGAAATCGAAAGTCATCCCAATATCTTTATTAAATATCGTTGCTACTCACCTATTTTTTGACATAATAAATGCTGCAAACCTATAGATCTGTGATCAAACCGCCCGCACAGATCGAGTAGTCTTTTTCGAATACAAACCTGCCGAATACCGGCATATCGTTAAAATTTTTCACTGCAAAAGGCTTTTCGGACTTGATCCTGACAGTCCCGACCTCCAGCCTCTTCAGCAGGGTTTTATCATCAGTCAGTATTTCGAGAGTCGATGAATCAATCCTCTCTTTTATCTCTACGATCTCACACCCGCAGCTCTGAGTTGCCAGCCGCCATGTGATATTCTCACCCGTTTTCAGTGGTTCATCACCCATCCAGAATACCAGGACATCGAGAGTGTCGGTTACTTTCAGTCCTGCGTCAGGTGCGCAGAGAACATCACCTCGTACAAAATTTTCATCCGATTCCAGAATGATCCCAATGCTTGAAGGTGCTGTTTTTCTATTTGTTTCCTCATTGAAAAGCTTGATCTGTTTTACTGCCACCTCTTTATTTTCGGGAACCGCTACAAGTTTATCGCCTTTGCTGACAGCACCGTATTCGATCCTCCCTGCAAAAACGTTATCGCCGCTGCTTTTGTATGTATCCTGCAGGGGCATACAGAACGGCAGCGCTTCGTCCCTTGGGCTTGGGATCAGCATATCCACGGTTTCAAGTATTGTAGGACCGGTATACCAGTTCATTTTCTCAGACCGGGATGCTATATTCTCCCCTGTCTTTGCAGAGATCGGGATAAAATATTCCGGTGATAATTTCAACTCTGAAAGAAAACTCTTCGTGTCATCGACTACCCTGTTATATATATCCCGGCTGTACTCGACAAGGTCCATCTTGTTCATGACGAGGATGATCTGTTTGATACCGAGAAGTCCGATGATATAGGCATGACGTCTGGACTGTTCCTGGAGTCCGAGGCTTGCATCCACCAGGATTATGGCAGCCTCAGCCTGGGAAGCGCCGGTAACCATGTTTTGAGTGAATTCCACATGCCCGGGAGCATCAATGATAACGTACCGTCTCTTATCGGTATGAAAAGGTACCTGGGTTGTATCTATGGTGATACCTTTTTCCCGCTCTTCGCGGAAAGAATCCAGAATGAAAGCAGGCTCCCATTCTTTTCCTAATTCTTCAGCTGTCTTTTTCGTTTCATCGATCACATCCTGAGGAAGCGATCCTGTATCGTAAAGCAGTCTGCCTATAAGAGAAGACTTTCCGTGGTCTACGTGTCCTGCAAAAACTATATGTACTGCATCTTTTTCTTTCATTACATATACCCCAGTGATCTTAACTTTTCCATCATGTAAGTGGATTCCTTATCCTGCGCTCTTCCCGCTCTCTCCCTTGTCGTTGTAGTGGAAAGCTCTTCTACAACCTCGTCAATCGTTGCAGCGTTTGACTCAACTGGATTACAGCATATGGTACATCCGAGACTTCTATATCTTTTTCCCTCTTTAGCAAAATAGAGTTCATTCGTCGGGAATTTTTCACGCTTTATATAATCCCAGATATCCTGTTCACGCCAGCTGAGGATCGGATGCACACGCAGATGTGTGTCATCCTCCGGCCTTGATTTGTAATGATCCCAAAGTTCAGGCGGCTGGCTCCAGAAATTCCACTGAAAATCCTTATCCCTCGGAGAGAAAAATCTTTCCTTTGCCCTTATCCCGTGCTCATCACGCCTGATACCGAGCAGGATCGCCTCGAGCCCGTGTTTATCGATCGCCATCTTTAACGCATTGGTTTTCAATGCCGTACAGCATGCAAGTTTTCCCTTGTCGGGATTCATCCCGTTAGCGATCTCCTCTTCATTCCGGGCAACTATAAGGTTCAGGTTCCACTCTTTTGCATATTTATCCCGGAAGGCATACATCTCCGGAAACTTGTAAGTAGTATCAATGTGAATTACGGGAAATGGAACTTCACCGAAAAACGCTTTTCTAACAAGCCAGAGCAGGGCTGTCGAATCCTTGCCGATCGACCAGAGCATAGCGAGATTCTTGTAATGGTGATACGCCTCTCTTATTATGTAAATACTTTGGCTCTCGAGTTCATCCAGATAGTCCATATACTGCGCCTTATCTTTATTTTATTATTCTATATATAACCAAGATTTTTTAATCTGTTCATTACTTCTTCCTTATCCTCATCCGAATCCTCCCTGTCGGATTCAGCCTCGTCCTCAACATCCACATACCTTATCTCATTCTTTTTCAGTTCAGAGTCTTTTTTGAATAATTCCGTTAAAACATTACCGTCAGCCTGTTTTGGTACAGGGAGGCCGAGCATGTGCAAAGCCGTCGGGAAGAGATCAAAAATACTGACCGGTTCATCGCCTTTTGTCCCGTCGATATCCGGCCCGAAACTGCCGAGAATGGAATTCAGCCTGTGGTGTCCTGAGTTCCTTTGATCAATAAAGAAAATTTCCTTACCGGGCGCCGCTTCGTAGTCAATTGCGAAACCTGTTCCGTCGAACATCAACGCTATATCGGGCATATTTTCCAGTTCTTTACCGGTATATATTTCCCTGCCCTTGAAAGAATCGATCACAACAGGATCTCCTGTATCGGGATTCTTCAGTTCTTTCAGTTTCTCTAATATCTCGCTCACCACCCCGTCATATTCCTCACCATCTTCCACCGCACCTTCAGGTTCCC
>JANQEH010000179.1 GCA_028278455.1 bacterium | reverse complement strand
TGCATTATCCGGTATTTGCGATTCAAACGTCTTTGCCGAGAACTGCTTACCCCATCTTTTATCATTCACCCATTCACCGGTAAATACACCGAATTCACCGATCTCAAGTGCAGGGAGATAACCGATCACAGTTTCTTTCCTGCCGTGTTGCTCCGAAGTGCTGATCCGTGCTACTGTATAGCCATTCTCTTCGTTCCTGTATGTGAGAGTCGTTACTGTACCCTGAAGCTGACTTTTAGTCATTTTTCCGATCTGTTACATTCTTTGTAGAGGTATTATCCCGAGCAGTATCAGGCTGTTCCCGAGAGCCTGTCTTGCCGCCTTTACTAGTTCACCACGGGCATCCGTAAGACCCGGATCGTCGTTCTTGAGTACGGAGTGATCATGGTGGAATTTATTGATTGCCTTTGACATCTCGAAAATCCAACTTGTAATTCTGGCCGGGTTATACCCGAATGCGGCTTCTTTAATAATGAGCGGATATTGAGATATCAGTAACGCCAGTTTCACTTCTTCCTTGTTACCGAGTTTTTCAAACTCAGGATTACCTTTAAAAATATCCCTTCCTCTTCTGAGGATGCTCGATAATCTTGCATACGAATACTGGGCGTAGGGGCCGGTGGCCCCGTCGAAAGATACCGATTCTTCCGGATTAAAATTTATATCCTTTTGAGGATTCACCTTCAAAATATAATATTTTAGGGCGCCGAGGCCAACTGATTCCGAAATCATTTCGAGTTCCTCCTGCTCAATATCCCTTGACCGCTCCTCTACCTCTTTCATTGCGAGGTCGTGAAGCTGGTCCATCAGGTTATCGGCATCAATGACCTTTCCTTCTCTCGATTTCATCTTACCCTCAGGCAGATAAACCATCCCGTAATTCAGGTGGTAACATCTATCTGCCCAATCATATCCTATTTTCTTGAGCACGTGAAAGAGTATTTTGAAATGCAGGTTCTGTTCCGAGGCAACTACCCAGATCGATCTTTCGAGGTCCCTCCCCTCGAATTTACGGACAGTCGTACCGAGATCCTGGGTAATGTAAATAGAAGTACCGTCTTTTCTCAGGAGGACCTTTTCATCCATATCGAACTCCTCCAAGTCAACAACGATCTCCCCTTTTTCGTTCTTACGTACGTGTCCCTTTTCTAAAGCATCCAGGGCAACCTGTTTTCCCAGTTTGTATGTATCGCTCTCGAGGTAAAGTTCATCAAATTTACATCCGAGCCTTTCATAGGTCTTTTCGAAGCCGTCAAATACCCAATTGTTCATTTTTTTCCAAAGATCCAGCACATCCTTGTCCCCATTCTCCCAGCTCTGGAGCATCTCATATGCTTCTTTGCTAAGTTCCGGATATTTTTTGCTCTTTTGTTCGAACAGAACGTAATAATCTCCAACGAAATGATCGCCCTTAATGTTCTCGGATTCAGGTGTTTTGTCATTCCCCCACCTCTCATACGCCAGCATTGATTTGCATATATGAATTCCCCTGTCATTCACAAGATTAACCCTTAATACATTATAGCCTGCAGCTTCGAGAATATTAGATACGGCCATTCCAAGGACGTTATTACGAACGTGACCGAGATGCTGCGGTTTATTAGTATTTGGTGCGGAATATTCAACCATTATCTGTTTTCCTTCACCAATACTGCTGCTGCCGTATCCATCACCTTTAGCTTCTACTCTCAGGCAGATATCCTTGATAAACGCTGCAGGATCCAGAGTGATGTTGAGATAAGGTCCCTCAGTTTGCATCGAGGCTGTATACGGCAGACTGATTCCGGATGATGCAATATCCGAGGCGATCTGGACAGGTGATTTTCTTAAAAGCTTTGACAGGGGAAAGCAGCCGACTCCTATATCACCCATATCAGGTTTGGGCGGACTTTCCAGTTTTATCGCATAAGTATCTTCTATTCTGACATCATATGTCTTTTCAACAAACTCAATAAATGAACGTTTAATCTCGAGCAGCGGATTTTCAATCACAACAGATATTCCTTTTATACTTGTTAAATTCCATCAAAATTACGATCAAGTTAATTTATTCTTTTTATCGAAAATAGCAATAAAAAATCCCGATAAATATCAAGGATGGAATTATGTTCACCTATAAAAATATAATGTGATTATCCCACAGATAATGAATTTAAATTATGTGTTGAAATTTCTCGATTTGCTCTATTTTCGTGGCTGTACCAGAAACGACAATCTAATACTGCAGGAAGAAGATTATCCGAATATAATTTTATAAAATGACCTATCTCAATCTGCTTTTACCGGGGCTTTCCTGAAACCGAATCTTCTGAACGCAAGGTAGATCAGAGTTACGGCGACAATGATCAGCGCAAAACTGAGAATTGCCAGAAGTATCTGCGATTCCGAAATATATTTATACAGCAGGAAGACAAGAGCAGTAAGCGTTACAGCAAACATGAATATCATAGGCAGCATCGTAAAACCATTTTTAATTCCCCGGGATGCCAGCCACACGGTTACAGCCAGGAGAGCAAGAGCGGCAAGAAGCTGATTTGCCGAGCCGAAAAGCGGCCATATGAGGCTCCATTTACCTGAAAATGCTAGCGATCCACCCACGGCTACAGTAAAAGCGGTTCCGATAAACCTGTTAGTATTCAGCAGTCCGGGCTTTTCGCCGGATTTCGGGCTGAAGAATTCCTGGAAAGAGAATCTGCAGAGCCTGGTTGCGGTATCAAGGGATGTTAGCGCAAAAGCCGAAACTGCGAGAGCTGCAAATGTTGTCCCCGTTGCCTTCTCCAATCCGATGTGAGATAGAAATCCACCCACACCGTTTGAGAAGAGAACAACCGGATTTTCGAAAGTATTATACTGAGATGCGGTAAGGACAGCCGCGGTGAGTATTGCAAGAACTGATAATGAACTCTCCATGAGCATTCCACCGTAACCGACCACTTTTGCGTCTTTCTCCGAACTCAGCTGTTTTGAAGTTGTACCCGACGCAACCAGTGAATGGAAACCCGAAATAGCGCCGCATGCCACCGTAACGAATAATATCGGGAAAAGAAGGCCTATTTCCTGGTTAAATGCAGTATATGCTTCAAGTTTGACAACCGGTCTTGCTATAAATGCCCCGATAAGACCTCCTGCCATCAGAAAATATAAAAGGTATGAATTCAGGTAGTCTCTTGGCTGCAGAAGTATCCAGACTGGCGTAGTAGCGGCTATGAATACATAAAAAACAAGGATTGTCAACCAGGTATTGAATGAAAGCTCGATCGGAAACTGAAGTCCGAGCCAGACACAAAGGAAAAGTAAAACTACTCCTATAACCGACGCTGCGATCAGATTGACTTTATTACTTTGAATAACTGTACCGAATACAATAGCTAAAAGTATGAAAAGGATCGATGAAGTTCCGGCACTTGGTTCTCTAACGAATGTTCCGGCGACTATTATCAGAAATGCGGAAACTACCAGTATCAATGCGAAGAATGAAAAGATCAGGAATAGTCTTTTACCATCCCTGCCGATCCTTTCTTCAATCACTTCGCCTATTGACCTTCCCTGGTGACGGACAGATGCAACTAAAGAGGCAAAATCATGCACAGCTCCCATGAATATGCCGCCAATCAGGATCCACAATACTACGGGAAGCCAACCGAACTGCGCTGCTGCTATTGGACCTATGATGGGTGATGCTCCGGCGATCGATGCAAAATGATGTCCCAGGAGAACAGGGGCTTTAGCCGGAACATAATCAACCCCATCTTTCTTTGTGTGAGCTGGTGTTTCTCTCGAAGGATCGATCCCAAGGCGCCGGCTTACAAAGTTTCCGTAATATCTGTAGCCAAGCCCTAGCGTAATAAATGCAACTATAAGAAGCCATACACCGTTGAACATGCAATCTTTTCCTTCATTCTTAAGAAGAAATTATTCTATTATGACGTTTTCGTCTATCCAATCAAAATACTTTCTGTATCCACCCTGCATTGGAATGCTTATCATCTCCGGCAGATCATAGCTATGAATAGATTTTATGGTCTCGAACACCTTTTCTTCTGCAATTTTCTTAGTTTTTATCATAAGCAGTATTTCGGGATCCTCGGTAACTTTTCCGTCCCACCAGTAAATAGATTGGACTCCGGGGATAATATTACAGCAAGCTGCAAGTCTTCTTTCAATTAAGGCCTTCCCTATATCGTAAGCTTCATTCTGAGAGCTTGCCGTAACAAAAATTACAATTTTATCTAAACTTTTACTCATATCAATATCCATATTTTATTATTTTAATAACCTGCTGCAACACCTTCCATTCTTGGATCCGCGCCTCCATAATAAATCCCGGTCACTGGATTAATATATATTCCATGGGCATCACCGATACTTCCACGACGCCTGAAACGGTGTCCCATCTTCTCCAGATTTCTCAATACGTCCTTAGGAAATCCGAATTTCTCATACATTGTAGTCTCCGGGTACCACTGGTGATGAAATCTGGAAGCAGCGACTGCTTCCTGGATATCCATCCCGTGGTCTATAACGTTAAGGATGCACTGAAAAACAGTTGTAATGATAGTTGAACCGCCCGGAGATCCTATTATCATGAAGGGTTTATTATCTTTCAGTATTATTGTAGGGGTCATAGAACTTAACATTCTCTTATTCGGCTGAATCGAATTTGCCTCACTGCCGATGAGTCCATACATATTCGATTCACCCGGCTTCGAGCTGAAATCATCCATTTCATTATTGAGAAAGAAACCTGCTCCTTCAACCACGATTCCATTCCCGAATCCGCCATTCAGAGTTGTTGTAACTGAAACTGACATTCCATTCTTATCAATAACCGAATAGTGGGTGGTTTCCTCGCTTTCCGGGGCAGGCTTATTAAATTCACCATGTGATACAAAACCGCTTGGAGTTGCGAAATAAGGACTTATCTCTTTTGACCTTTTTAGCGCATAAGATTTTGACAGCAGATCATTGACAGGGATGTCTATGAAATCCGAATCACCCAAATATTGAGTCCTGTCAGCATACACTCTTCTCTCAGCTTCTATCATTAGATGCACCAGCTCAGAAGAATTCCAGCCGAGGTCCTTAACGTTATATCTTTCAATGATATTCAACAGCTGGCTCAGACATATCCCCCCGGAACTTGGAGGCCCCATTGAAATAATTTCATATCCGCGATAAGTGCTTTTTATTGGCTCTCTGATAACAGCATCGTAGTTTTCGAGGTCCTCATGAGTGATCAGTCCCTCATATTCCTCCATTGTTTCAACAATCAGGTCTGCAACCCATCCCTTATAAAAACCGTCTGCTCCCTTATCTGCGATCTCTTCTAATGTTTTTGCAAGTACAGGCTGTCTGAATATTTCTTCAGGCTCATAATTACCTTCCGATTTTGTAAATATCTTCGCCGTAGAAGGGAAGTTGCTGAATCTTTTGCTGCTTCTGGTTAACCTCCGGGCAAGGCCAGGAGTTAACGGGAATCCCTTCTCTGCAAGCAGTATAGCAGGAGCAAGCACTTCCTCCCTGCTCATCGTACCGTATTTTTCCAAAGCGAGAAGCGTACCTTTAGGTGTTCCGGGTACACCGGTGGCATAAATTGACTGTGCGCTCATTCCCTTAATCAGCTCGCCGTTATCATCGAGATACATGTCTCTGTGAGCTCTAGATGGGGCTTTCTCACGGAAATCGACAGTTGTCGAACTTCCGTCCGGAAAATAAATAACAAAAAAACCACCGCCGCCAATATTCCCAGCAGATGGATGAACGACAGCAAGTGCATAAGATACTGCGACAGCTGCATCAACTGCATTCCCGCCTTTTTTCATTATTTCCACACCTACTTCAGATGCAATCCTCTGTGTGCTGACTACCATCCCGTTTCTGGCGCTCACAGGATCCCTTGCGGCTGTGAAAGCAATTTCATCATTACCCGTGAAAACAACTGAGATCATGAAGATCAGGCTTACCATAATCCTAATTATGATACTGTTTTTTAAAGTTTCTCTCATATCATTAGCCTATTTTATCGGTTCGGGGCAAACATCTCTTCTACCGCACTCTATACACAGTTCGCCGTTCCAGATCAGATCAAAATATTTGTAAACCTCGCCAATCAGTTTTTCTCCGGTTATTTTTAGGCCGATCTCGAAATTCCTCTTCTCCTCCGCTTTGAATCCCAGTCCGGCTCCTGTAAGGTTTGCGCTGCCGAGATACATTAGCTTCCGATCAATGATTACCGTTTTAAAATGGACTCTTGGACATTGAAGACGTTCAAATGAACTCTGCTTTTCAAGAACAGTCTTTTTCAGACTTTTAAAATATGCCCGGGAAGGATCACTGGCATGAAGAAGCCTGATGATTACTCCCCTCTGAACAAGCTCATTGAATATTTTCACTATAGAAACGAAACGGCTTTTGTATTTGACTCTGATATCTTTCAGGTTGGCGGTGGCTATAACTACTTCATCTTCGGCATTCATCAGGGCATTCTCTATAATCTCATAGTACAGGTCAGCACCGTCAAGATATTCGATCATGTCACCGGAATTAAGTGAATTGGAAATATCAGTCATAAGTCAGCTTTGAATATAATAAAATAATAATAGCAAAATGTTACCGTAAATGCAATTTTTTTATTTGTTTAAAAATATGATTTTCTATTTACATTATTACTCTTTTTTTGTATAATTCTATATAAGATCTATTCAAATGCTATGATAACTACAAGTAAACATACCTCTTTGCTGGTTAACTACATAAACCGGTTTGCCGGTTTATAATAACACTCCTGTCCCTATTCGCATTCAATTCACTATTGCTGAACTTATATAACTGCATTAAAAGATCAGCTAATTAGCTTTTTCCAAATCCTGCTATTTACAGGGTTTAAAAATAAAGAGGTTATCATGAATATAATTATACTTGGTGCAGGTCTAGTAGGCAATCCAATGGCGATTGACCTTGCTAATGAACAAAGATTTAATGTAACAATATCTGATATTGATCATAATGCCCTGTCGAAACTTACCGATCATTCAAATATCAATACAGTACAAAAGGATCTTTCTGTTGTTGAAAATGTTGTATCACTTATTAATGACAAAGATCTTATTATAAACGCGCTGCCCGGTTTCATGGGTTATCAGACACTGGAAACAGTAATAAAAGCCGGAAAGGATATTGTTGATATTGCATTTTTTCCAGAGGATCCCCTGAACCTGAATGACCTTGCTTTACAAAAAGAAGTAACTGCTGTAGTTGACTGCGGAGTTTCCCCGGGTATGAGCAGTACCCTGATAGGCTATGTGGAAAACCTGCTGGATGAAACAGAATCTGCCCTGGTTCTGGTTGGAGGTCTGCCTGAAATAAGAGAAAAACCATTCGAATACAAGGCTGTTTTCTCACCTATTGATGTGGTAGAAGAATATATAAGGCCGGCGCGCTACATCGAGAATGGAGAACTGGTTGTCAAGCCGGCATTAACTGATGTTGAAAATATTAATTTTGAGGGTGTGGGAACTCTGGAAGCCTTTAACAGTGACGGTCTCAGGACGTTGATCGATACCCTGAAAATAAAAAATATGAAGGAGAAAACACTCAGATACCCAGGGCATGTCGAAAAAATGTGGTTGCTGAGAGAGACAGGATTCTTTAACTACGAAGAATTAGAGATCAACGGCAATTTGATCCGCCCAATAGATTTGACCTCAAAATTGCTTTTTCCTAAATGGAAACTTGAGGAAGGTGAAAAGGATATCACGGTGCTTCGGATCGAAGTAATTGGTCATAAAGATGGGGAGAAACTGAAATATACATATAATATGCTCGATAAATATGATGAAACAACACGCACCCATTCAATGGCCAGAACAACCGGGTATACAGCTACAGTAACAGCAAGGATGATATTAGAAGGTCTTTTTAAAGAAAAAGGAATAATCCCGCCGGAGCAAATTGGCAGGTACACGGAATGCGTTGAATACCTTCTGAAAGGACTGAATGACCGGGGTGTGATATACAGAGAAAGGTTTGAAAAGATATAATCTGAACTCTTTGCACTAAAGAATGTAAAAAAAACCGCAGTTTCAACTGCGGTTTTTCCATTTATATAAAGTAAATTAAACTCCTACAGGTCATCATCATCTTCTTCGAGAGCAGTAATCTCCTCCTCATCATCAGCGAGAAAATCTTCTGCTTCTTCACCGATATCCTCGATCTCATCATCTCCGCCAACTTCGCCCTCTTCATCGCCTTCTTCATCTCCCTCAAGTCCGGAGTCATCCTCTTCCATCTCCACAGAACCGCCTTTCTTCTTCTTGATCAGGAACAGGTAAGCTCCTCCGCCAAGTGCTGCCACAGCAAGAACAATTATGACTATTATCAGCCATGTTGGAATACCACCTTCTTCAACCAATTCACCGGTCTCGGCAGTATCTTCTCCAGTAGTGGCAAGTGTATCTGTTGCTACAGGCTCAGATGCAACAGGTCTCGAAGGTGTTTCTTCTGCTGGTTTTTCAGTGGTAACAAACCTTGTCATTCCGGTTGTGTCTACTTCAAGTGACACAAGCACGTTTTTATCGACAACTTCAAAGTTTACATCTATATCATCCGTATATTTTATTCTGAGTATGTTCGGGCCGGTCCCCCTTGATTCAATTCTTTCTATCGAGGTAGCTGAAGGCTGTAGCTGCGCGCCCTCAAGAGGTATACCTTCTCCAATGAGTATCATTTTTATATCATTGAGAGTTTCACCAAGCTGCTGGGTCATGACTCTCTGGGCAGATAATTCTCTGTCAATCCTGTCGAGTCTCGAAATTGCTCCCCTAACAACTGTCATCTCTGCCTGGAGATCTTTGACCTGATCGGTTAATTCCTGTGCCTGTCTCAGTATGTCGCTTCTCTGGCTTGTGAACACTTCCTCGGTATTTTCGGGTGTAACGATCTGTCCTGATTGTACTGTCTCTCCCTCTGTCAGACCTATAAGATCCTGTGGAAGTATATCAGCATCTGATGACAAAACCCTTCCCCTGCCGAGTTCACCAATGGATTCAACAAGGTTTGTCTTCCCGATCAGGATCAGGGGATTTCCAATAACCTCATCTGTTTCAGGATGACGCAAGGTTTCTCTCCTGTATATCCCGAAGATCCTGCCCGCATTAAATCCATAATCTCCGCGCCATATAAAGAAAACATCATTATCGGATACTCTTGTGACTGTACCGATAATATTACCCGGCGGTGAGATCGATTCAGGGAGCATACCCGGTTGATCTGAAACTTCCTGTCTTATCTCCGGCATCTTGGCAGGTGTCTCTTCTTCGGTAACCGGTTGCTGCTGTCTGTACAATTCCAGATCGCCTGCCTGCTGCAGAGATAACAAAACTTTGTCTCCGGGAATAATATCCCTTTCCTGTGCTATAATCTGCCCGGTAGACTCACGTGCTTTAATGTTTGTTACAATAAGCTTTCCGATATAGACATCTCTTGCGGGAATGTTCTCACCTGTAACTGGATGCGTTGATGCTCCGATATTTCTGAATATATCAAATAGCAGGTTTTCCTCGACTCCGTCACTCCCACCCATATTGAACTGTACGATCTTATTATTTATGCTTGTAATCGATCCTCTCTCATATTCCTGTCTTATAGCTGTATCTCTTGTACCGGTATCGAATGATATCCTTGCAATATTTCCGATTCTGATCTGTTCGGTTGAATTCAGAATCCTTGCAAAAGAGTGATCTTCAGAACTGTCGACAATCTCAACCTGTCCAACTATTTTCTCATTGGTCCCATACTTTTCTCCGGTAACCGGATGCTTGATATCCACTATCTGATAGATATCGAGACGCGTACCGTTGACCATTCCGTCCCTGGTACCCCAGGAAATTCTCACCCTGTTATTCTCAACTGAAGTGATCCTTGCATACTGCTGAGAAAAAGCAGGTATAAACGAAACTGCAACAACAAACGCTATAAATAACAGCATCGCCAGCAGTTTCACAGTATTTTTTATATTGGTCTTCATTTAAAGATCTATCTCAAAATTATTAATATACTATTTCTTTTCTTGCACCTCTCAAATCTTAATGAAGTTCCTCATGTAATAATATAATAATCTAATACTTTATTACAATAGATAACCACCATGTATCAAGTTCAGTGACCTTGGCGAAATGAAGAAGGTCAATATTGATCATCTCATTCAGTTTATAGCTGGCACCGAAGTGATAAGAATTCAGGTTCAGTGATTTAGCATCGATCTTAACCTCATTTGTACTTTCATCATCTTCACCGTCAGTAGGAGTAAAAACAACCGACTGGTTTACAGGAGGCCTGTCAGGATCCAAGTAATCCTGTTTATCGATTATATGTGTCTTCCACTCTGTATCAAAAACCAATGGAATAACACTTCTAGCGCCTGCTCTGACTGTAAACTTATCCGTGATTTTAGTTTCGAAACCCACGGGGATCGAAAGCAAAGTCCCGCTTATCCCGGCAGTTGTTTTTTCCGTTCTGCCGTCCTTAATATACCATTCATATATTTCAGCGTCGAGATTTGGATTTCCAGGTTCTTCAACATCATTGTTCTCTTTCATCGTTCCTTCTTCAAATGTATAATCCAGATCTCCGTAGAAATAATCAGCTTTCACCCCCAGAGCAAACATAGACTTGAAATTGTCGAAATGCCTTTCTAGTCCGGCTCCGATTTCTACCCTGTTCACAGCAAGATTTCCATCTGCATCTTTTGTGCCTAACTTTGTATTCCTTGTTCTCCTGTCAAGAACCACTTCAGACAGCGTATTTTCTACAGTTTTATCAAGAGTATTTATTTTAAAAGGCATCGAATACCTTGTAATATTCATAATATAATTATTGATCTGGATCATTTCCAGGTTGGAATTTATGGTCTTTCTGCGAAGATGCAGAAAGACTGATCTTAATCCAAGCTCCATATATCCGAGGTCTTTGCCTTCAAAATCGGAAAATTTTCCTTCACCTCCACCAAAGAAAGGTTCCTTGAATAGATCAAATACATCACCTGCATTGAATTTAATCTTTTCCGGGCTCCGGCCGACGGCCACACTTATCTCGCTGTTCTCCCTTTTGAATACCTTGCCTATGGAAAATCCGACAAATGTGTTCGAAAAATCAAATTCACGCGTTACATGGTTTTCATTATATGAATCATTTTTCCTTACACCAAGTGAATCCTTTGCAAATGTACCGGTAATATCCCTCTGTTCAAAATTCATACCGAATCCGAATTTGTGAAATGATACGGAAAAGCCATAATCTCTGTATAATCCCATTAATGAAACACTTCTACCTGTAAAATCAGTACCGAGCGCCTTGAACTCAGAATTGAAATTGCCGGTTGTCGAAGTAAGATTATTATAATTTTCGTTTAATTCAGAACCGGTAAGATCGTAACCGGAATTTTCCCAGAATATCCCGATAGGAATTTCAAATTTATCGGTGATTGTGCCAATAAGATTGCTGGGATAGATATCATTAGGTTCAAGCAGAGTTGCATCCTGTCCGAAAAGACTTGCTTCTGTTTTACCCTGCATGTTGCTCAGATTAGTATAGAGCCAGTTACCTTCAAACCTGTGAATATACGCCGGATTGAGTGAAAGATCGGAATACAGGTCATCCACGAATCCGTGAAGACCTTCTCCGAGTCCTCGCAAACGGAATGAATATTTATCTCCCTGCGCATAAGTATTAGTAATAAGAGCGAGGTAAAGTATCTGAAAAAGGATCAGAATAAATACAAACCGTTTACTCCCCTGAAAAATATTGATGTTTATTTTTTCCTTAATCATTAATTATCCTGAATAAATGACCAGACATAGGGAATTTTTTGCCGTTTCACTACATTTATGCCGCGATACGGATCTGCGACTTTTTAACCAGGGTTCTGATCGTAAAATATTTCATGGCAACAGTAACAATCACATCATCTTTAGGGCTTAGAATATCGAATGTTTGTGCCTGCGCAAGGTCAATATAGACCTGTGTTCCGGATTCCAGTACCAAGTTCTTGATCTTTACCTGTTCCTTTAACTTGCCGTTCATTAGCTCACTCTCCTTGTTGTATTGTTGTCGCCTTTCGCCACTATTTATGCAACTACCATGCCATATGAGCTTCCAACAAGGGTACAAGATATTTATCGGCAGGTTTCCCAGTCCTCTGTAGTACGAGAATTTTTTCTTTACTTTTTTCGTTACTTATTCTTATAATCATTCAAGGGAATTATTATCCATTCTAATTCTTTCAAATATTCTGAATAATACCGGGAGGACATATGGCAGAGAAAATGTTCATCTCTTATTCAACAAAGGATATTGAATTCATCAGAGCAATTGAAGATCTAATCGCGACTAAATATCTTGGTAAAATCACTCCAGTAGTTTCAGCGGACGAGAAAATGCCTGGTAGTGCAATATCTGACAAAATAATAGGTCATATACAGGATTGTCGAATATTCCTTATATTAATAACAGAAAATAGTAAAACAAATCCAACGGTTATGAACGAACTTGGTTTTGCTAATGCTTTGTACTATATGGGTTCTATTGATGTAATTATACCAATAATAGAAAGATACTATGATTCTGAAGGTAAAGATATTTTCATCGATACAGGTGCATTCTTCAATAAAAATATAGATAGTGCATTTTATTATCCTGATAAAGATAAATGGAAAGAGTGTCTTCAGAACATAGATTCTTATATCTACAATGCTTTTCAACATATCACAAAACCAGAGTTTCAGCAGCTGATTGAAAAGGCCTCAAGACTATCTTATACAGGAAATAACTGGGAAGCAGGTGAAAACTATAGAATTGCAGCTGATTCATTGTTTAAGGTTTCAAAATTTGATGAAGCTATTGACGCGATAAAAAAATCAATCAACGAATATCGTAAGAACGAGTCTTTCTGGGAAGCACATGTCCAATATTCGAAATTAGCAAAGCATTGTGAGAAGGTAAATAATTACCATGAAGCAATTGCATACTATATTTCAAGAGGGGAATTATTGGAGAATCACAAAGAAGATTATTCATGGGAATTAGCTAAATCATATGAAAATGCCGGAAGATTGTACAAAAAGATTAAGGATACAAAGAATTCGGTAAAATACTATAATAAGGCAAAAGATATATATAAAGAAGACGGGTATAATGATGAATCGGACAGAATAGAAGAAATCCTTTGATGTGTATTAAAGGAAATAATGAATAGACTGAAAAATCAATTTTTGAGATTTCTGATATTAATTACACGGGCGATTGTTTCCATGACGATCTTTGCAGCCGCAGCAGCAGTTATCGAGGCGTGATCATATTCTGGATTGACCTCAACAAGGTCGAATCCTATGATCTGAAGATTGAAGGTATGAATGAAGTTCAACAGTTGTCTTGTGCTTATCCCTCCGGGTACGGGAGTTCCGACACCCGGCGCGAATCCCGGATCGAGTACATCAATATCCATAGATAAGTATGTCGGCCCCTCGAGGCATAGGCCGTTAGCTTTTTCGAAATCGTTTGATCCGAACACCTTGATCCCATTCTCTTTCTGTTTTTTGATCAGGTCTCTGTTTGTGGCTCTAATCCCTCCCTGGATAATATTTGCTATACCTCCGAGTTCCATTATCCTCGACAGCGGGCATGCATGAGAATACTTATCTCCCTCATACTCATCATAAATATCGGGATGGGCATCTATCCACACTATATTGAGACCGGAATACTTTTTTCTGACAGCTCTTACTACAGGATAGGTTATCGAGTGATCACCTCCAATCGTTACCGGAATTGATCCTCTCTCGATGATCTCCCTTGTATGATCCTCTATTAATCCGATATGATCTTCATTGTTGCCGGAAAAGTCAATATTTCCAGCATCAACTATTACAGTATCCTCATAAAGGTCTATACCCTGTTCTGTAAAAGATGATATTGATCTGACAGTTGAAATATCTCGTACTGCATCCGGGCCTTTGGCTGTTCCGCTCCTGTATGTGGTCTTCGCATCAAATGGAATTCCCATAATAGTGAAATCACTTTTCTCTGATTCCCTCAGCGATCCCCCGAATGCATCTTTGCAGACAGTGTTTTTTATCAGCATCAATAAAATCCTTTTTTACTTTCTCTTTAGTTAAGCATTTCATATATTTGACTGGTATATGAATATAAAATTAATGAATCTTATTAGCAAGCCGCGAATAATAATTTAAAGTCACATATAAAAATTGGTAGTGATAATGGATTTTAAAATAATACTGATGCTGTCCGTATTTATCATATTAACTTTAATTAACGGGATAAATGCACAGGAAAGGAAACGCGCCAGGGATTACGGTGTACACATAGGTGTGCTCGAAACCGGTAAATGGAACTCTATCACAGACGTTAAAGGGCTAAAAGTTGGACATACTACTCTGATCGAGGGCGATGATATCCGTACAGGTGTAACAGTGATAATGCCGCACGAGGGAAATATATTTCGTGAGAAAGTACCTGCAGCCGTATTCGTAGGTAACGGTTACGGAAAGGCCATAGGTTTCACACAGATCGAGGAACTTGGAGAGATTGAATCACCGGTGGCTCTGACGAACACGCTCAATATACCTCTTGTTTCCAATGCCCTGATAGATTATGTTTTATCGATCCCGACAAATAAGAACGTTCGATCGATAAATACGGTTGTCGGAGAGACAAATGACGGAGGATTGAACGATATCCAGGGAAGACATGTACATCGTGAACACGTACTTTCAGCTATTGAGAATGCAAAAACAGGCGTAGTTCCGGAGGGAAACGTTGGAGCTGGTACCGGTACAAGCTGCCTGGGTTTTAAGGGTGGGATCGGTACATCTTCGAGAGTGATCCCGGAAGATAACGGCGGATATACTGTAGGTGTGATTGTTCAGACCAACTTTGGAGGTATATTGTCAATAAACGGAGCGCCGGTTGGGCGTGAATTGGAGAATTTTTACATGTCCCGGGCGAGTGAGCCGGAGGAAGCAGACGGTTCCTGTATGATAATAATTGCCACCGATGCACCGCTTTCACCGAGAAACCTTAAAAGGCTGGCTAAAAGATCGTTCCTGGCATTCGGTAAGGTCGGGGCATTCTCTTCCAACGGCAGTGGTGATTACTCGATTGCATTCTCGACCAGTGAGGAGGTCAGGATCACTTCGGGAGAAAGAAGCCCGGTTAGAAACCTTGTAGAGGTCAAAAATAATTATATGTCTCCCCTGTTCCTTGCGGTGGTAGAAGCAACCGAGGAAGCAATAATTAATTCGCTATTTAAAGCACAGGATATAACAGGGATCGCAGGGAGAACCAGAAAAGCACTGCCCATCGAAAAGACTATAGAGATCATGAAGAAATACAATTCTCTTAACTGGGATGAGAAGCTGCCGCTGATCAGATCGAGAAAGAAATAATACTGAAATAGAAAGGAACTAAAAGTGACAAGAGATGAAGCCTGGGAAGTATTGACAAAATATACAAAAAAAGACGGATTGATAAAGCATGCTCTTGCTGTCGAGGCAATCATGCGGGCCTATGCAAATAAATTCGGAGAGGATGAGAATA
>JANQEH010000123.1 GCA_028278455.1 bacterium | reverse complement strand
TCTTCCTTTACCCTGCATATACCAGTCCTGAAGTCACCATCTTCGTATCTTACGGTGATATCCAGCTTTGTCGCGAGAGCCTCGAGCTCCTGTAGTAATAGGGAGTTTTCCATATCAACGTAATAATAATAAATGTATATCAAATTATCAACAAAAGAGTGGAGAATATAATATCCAATATATCCATTTTTCTTACAGAGTATCAATATCATTCATAAATGATTGATTTTTATGTGAATAGTGGTTATAATAAAAAAGAATAATGCTTTAGGTGAAAATGCGAATAGCCGTTTTATCCAGAAAAAGAACACTTTATTCTTCGAAAAGACTTATCGAGGAAATTAAGAAGAGCGGGCATGTACCTGTTGTTCTGGATCCCCTGAATTTCGATATCATTGTCGGGAACGGCGCTCAGCAGATTAACTACAGCAGAAAGAAACTGAAACATGTGGATTCGGTAATTCCAAGGATAGGTGCATCTGTAACCCGTTACGGTACTTCGGTTCTCAGACAGCTGGTTTATATGGGGATCCCATCTACTTCGGCACCACTTGGGATCACAATCGCAAGGGATAAATTCAGGTGCCTCCAGGTGCTCACAAAATCCGGTATAAATGTTCCAAGAAGTATCCTTGTAAGAAATCCGGTCAATATCGAGAAAGCAATTAAAAAGGTCGGAGGTGTTCCGGTTCTGATCAAACTCCTGAGGGGTACCCAGGGTGTCGGTGTAATCTATATTGATTCTGTTCAGGCCGCTTCATCTACACTTGAAACACTCTGGAGTATGGGAAAACAGCTCTTGATCCAGGAGTTCGTTGTTGAATCGAGGGGGACTGATATCCGGTCGGTTGTAGTTGACGGAGAGGTTGTTGCCAGCTTCAGAAGAGTAGCGAAAATAGGAGAATTCAGATCAAATATCCATAAAGGAGCAATTGGCGAACCTGTTGAACTAACTGAGGAGCAGAAAGATGTCGCAATCCGTTCTGCAGCGGCGCTGGATCTTGGCGTAGCCGGGATCGATATGCTTGAATCTTCAGATGGAGTGAAAGTGATCGAGGTTAATGCATCACCCGGATTACAGGGTATTGAAAGAGCTTCACAAATTAATGTAGCGGAAGCCGTTGTGGATTTCGCTGCGAAGATCGTAAAGAAGAATGTCAGGATTTAATGAGAGATGATGTGATAAGAATTGCCGGATCGGAGATTCACAGAGGGGAGAGAAAGAACCTGAGGCTCAAGGTAAGTGAGTCATTTATTTCTAATCCGACGTATATACCGCTCACAGTAATAAATGGTGAAAAACCTGGACCGGTTCTGCTGGTAACGGCTGCAGTGCATGGGGATGAACTCAATGGAATAGAAATCGTCAGGCAGTTGATCCATTTCCTGACACCGGAGGAATTGTCTGGGACATTGATATGCGTTCCTGTTGTAAATATTTATGGATTCCAGAATGCAACAAGATACCTGCCGGACGGACACGATCTAAACAGGTATTTCCCGGGCGATCCTGATCAATGGTCCCAGGGAAGATACGCTTATACAGTGTTCAACGAACTTGTACTTAAAAGCGATTATATCATTGACCTTCATACAGCTTCCTCCGGGCGCTCAAATCTACCTCATATCAGAGCAAATATGTCGATGCCCCAGGTTGCAAAAATTGCAAGGGCATTCGGGACGACGGTTATCCTCGATTATGTGGGGACACAGGGTTCACTTAGAAGAGCTGCAACTGATGCAGGGATTCCTGCGATTACTCTTGAGGCAGGTGAAACGAGAAAATTCGAAAAAAAAATAGCTGAGCGTGGGTTGCTGAGTGTTTTCAACGTAATGAGAGAACTCAAAATGCTTGATGGTTTAGTGAATACCTCTGACTTCCAGCTCGTAATTAATAAAACTTCATGGATCAGGGCAAACAGGGGAGGAATACTATCTATTAATACCAGACCCGGCAGGGTAGTTAAGAAAAGTAAGGAGCTTGCAACAAATACAAATCCTTTTGGTACTGAAGTTGAGTCAATTAAGGCCCCGTTCAATGGTATTGTAATCGGTATCGCAACTGCGCCGACTGTTGTGCCCGGTGAAGGTATATGTCATCTGTTCTTACTGGAAGAGCCTGTGCGGCAGGTCAGGAAGAAGCTCATGGAGATATTCGGTAGAAAGAGGATAGTTTTTTAGTACAATGAATAATATAATAGAAATAGTTGGCGAAAAGATTGAGCCTGGATCTCAGACACCGGTAATGGTAAAGACAAGCGAGTTTTATACCGGAAATCCGGTAAAGCTTCCCCTTGTTATTACCCATGGTGCTGAAAAAGGCCCGAAATTATTTATTACGGCTGCTGTTCACGGAAATGAGATAAACGGAACAGAAATAGTTAGAAGGCTGAATGCGGAACTGGATCCGGAAAGGATCTCAGGAACGGTAATATGCATCCCTATAGTAAATATATTCGGTTTCTACTCAATGAAGAGAAAAATGCCGGATGGTAGGGATTTGAACAGGTCATTTCCCGGTATAGAAAAAGGATCTTCTACTTCGAGGATCGCTAAACTGCTGTTCGAGGAGATCATTAGCAAGTGTGATTATGGTATCGATATACATACTCCGAGAATGAACCGGTTTGAGATTCCTCACACCGAGGCAGATATTCATAACGAAGCAGTTTTCAGGATTGCCAATGCTTTTGGTTTGCCTATTATCATCAACACAAAGGGGCCTGAAAAATCCCTTCAGAATACCGCAACAGAAGCTGGTATTCCCACTATTGTATATTCGGCAGGTGAGATCTTACGGTTCCATGACAATATCACCCAAAAAGGTGTTGACGGAATCCTTAACGTAATGCATGAGATCGGAATGATAAATGTTAAGATAAATAAACCTGAATTTTCAGTTATTGTACGTGAGAGCAGGTCAATTCATACTAAAAGGGGCGGGATCCTGCATACCAGAATTCATACCGGTCATTTGGTTTATCAAGATGATCAGATAGGTAGTGTGCTGAATCCATTTGGTTACGAGGTGGAAGAAATTCACGCGGCTGAGAATGGGCTGATTATCTGCATTTCAACAAATCCCCTTGTACATCCGGGAGATGAAGTCTGTTCGTATGTGAAGCTTGACAAATCTCTTGGAATGGTAGAGGATGCCCTGAAAAATAACGTGCTGTTCTGAGTATTAATCCTCTTTTATAACACATTCAAGACAGTAGTTACATTTCGTTCTGTTAATTATCATTTTCCCTTTGGCTTCCTTTATCGCTTTTTCCGGACATATTGACTCTATATTTCCCGGTAATTTCAATTCATTCATTGCCAATTTGAATTGATTAGTCAGCATGATCCTGGCCAGGGGATCGTGGTTTTCAGGTATTTCTGCTATTATACTCGTTCTTCCTATTGGAATTTGGATCTTAAAGAAATTGTCCCGTTTTAGTTCGTAAATATCACCTGATAATGGGATGATCTCACCAAAAGGTTTTAGATATTCCAGAATGCTACTGTCTAACGGCTTGTTGAATTCATAAAATAATGTGTCATCTTTGCCTTTGCAGTCAAGCTTAACCTGCAAATGGAAATTCTTGAATTGCTCGAACTGCGGATTCTTCTTTTTCTTATTCCGGAACATAGTTAATCAGATATTCAGTTGTTACATAATATAGATATTTGTATAATAAGACAACAACAATTTTAGCCTGATTGACTGAAATTATTTTATAATCGGTTGAAATAAGCAGGCAAAACGTTTGTTACTCTGTCAAAATTGAAGTTTTTTTAAAGATTTGACGATATTTATGTAGTATATTTATAAGGACTTAAAGGATACAGGGAAGTTCGGGAAGAACTAAAGATGCAGGCAATATGCGGCATTTTCTCAAAAAATATCTTTTACTTGAGTTATTACTGGCAGCCTCATTAATGTTGTACTCATGTGCTGGAGAGAAATCCTTTCCTACACCTGCTCTGGTAGGCAATATCGGCAATGATAATGTAGCTTCTTTTAATAACGAAAGTACATTTCCCATAGACGGATCGACATCAAACTTCAGACTGGTTACACTCAAATGGCAGTGCTCGGATATCGACGGTGATACACTGAGATACAATGTTTATATTGCCACAGATTCAAACGCTTTCGCTTTACAGGATCCTCAACCGGAAGACCATATTGATACATTTTATGTCATGCCGAATCCGCTTGCTCCGAATACAAGGTTTTTTTGGAAGGTAGAAGCCCAGGACAATAAAGGTAACTGGATATTCAGCAAGATATGGAATTTCACGACAGGACAATATAGAACTAATCCCCCGGTGGTCAATATAACTGCGCCTTCAAATAACTCAACATTTGTCATCAATGAAGAGGTAACATTCGTGGGATCAGCAACAGACATTGAGAACGGATCTCTAATGGGAAGCTTATTACAATGGAACTCAAACCGCGATGGGCAGCTTGGAAACGGAACGATATATTCCACATCATCCCTGTCACCCGGGCAGCATACTATCAGTCTTGTAGCTACAGATTCGTCAAATGATCAGAGCTTTGAATCGATACAGATCACAATTGATGACACTACTACACAGAATAATCCTCCAACTGCTGAGATAACTCTGCCGGCGGACAATTCCGAGTTTGGGAACGGGGCCGTAATTACTTTTAATGGTACAGGTACTGATCCGGAACAGGGAGTTTTATCCGGTAATGATCTTCAATGGATCTCTTCAATGGACGGTTCATTTGGTACAGGTACAAGTTTTCTGTACTCCGGATTGTCTATCGGAACACATACAATAACTCTCAGGGCAACAGACAACCCGGGAGATTTTCATGAAGACCAGATCACATTGATTATTACCGAAACAAGCGCTGAAAATGAGCCGCCGACTGCAGAGATCTCCACTCCCTTTGGAGGAGATGTCTTTGAGCAGGGAGAATTTATTGAATTTTCCGGTACAGGAACCGATCCTGAATATGGAACGATCGAAAATAACTCATTGTCATGGGAATCGAGTATAGATGGCTCGTTAGGGACAGGTTCACCGATAAATTTATCCTCACTTTCTCTTGGAATGCATAAGATCATTTTCAGAGTTACCGATCAGGGGGGTAAGCAGGACACCGCAATGGTAACGATCTTCGTATCGAGAGTAAACAACACTTCCCCGAAAGCAAGACTGAGTATCGAGGTGGATTATCCCCAGATAGATCCAAATTCGACGGAAGTGAGTTTCGATGCATCAATTCTCTACGATGGTGAGGATCCTGTTTCAGAGATAGAAATAAGGTTTGATTATGATAACAACGGTGTATGGGATACTGATTATTCAACCGTTAAAACAAGCTCATACACATATGACCCGGATGATTCTCCGCATTATGTGAGGATCATCGCCCGTGATCCCGGGGGATCGACAAGTGAAAAAGTCTTTATAATCCCTGAAATGGCTTTTGTTCCTGTTGGAAATTTCACAATGGGTTCTGATTCTACATATCCTGATAATGAGCAACCCCAAAAAACCGTTTATCTTGATGGATACTATATAGACAAATTTGAAGTAACAAATTCTCAGTTCGCCGAATTCCTTTCTGATGCGGGGAATTCCTCCCATTATTCCAGCAGTATGGAAATAGAGGAGCTGGCGGACGGTTCCTACATATCGGATTCCGGGAAAGAGAATTACCCGGTTGTATTCGTTGATCATGCTGCCGCATCTGCATATGCGGTATGGGCAGATAAAAGGCTTCCGACAGAGGCTGAATGGGAGAAAGCTGCAAGAGGCGGTGATTACCTGGATGCAGATAGTACAGTTTCAAATTCTCTCCCTAAGAGAGATTACCCGTGGGGAACTTCATTGTCTTATACTTATGCTAATTATGATGTTAGCGGGAGTCTTTTTGACGGCCTGGCGCCTGCCGGATCATATTCCGATGCTAATTCCGGTACACAGAGCAATGCATCTCCTTACGGGGTGTACGATCTTCTCGGAAATGCAGGAGAATGGGTAAGTGATTACTACCAGTTGGATTACTATAATGCAGGGACTTCAATGAACCCAACTGGCCCCTCTATCGGAACATATAGAGTGATGCGAGGAGGTTCATTCGATCATACAGCAAACGAAATAAGAATTGGCCTGAGATTCAGTGTACTTCCAACAGCGAGACCGTATAATGTTGGATTCCGGTGCTCAAAGACACCATAAAGACTGTGTTTATAAAAATAAAAGCCGGTTGTAATACCGGCTTTTTTAATTTTATATTTACCGTATAATTATCTTATAATATAATTACCACCTACATTGATAGTAATTCCTCCGAAATCCCAACCTTTGGTCTTTCCGGAATCGTATTTAACACTGAAGCGGATACCGAATCCTCTGTTGTTACCTCCGGTCTTAAATGTTCCCTGGAAGAGTTGTCCAATTTCAAAGAAGTATCCCTCAGCCTTAATACTTACGTCGTCATTGTAGGTTACATCCGCCCAGATGAATTCTCCTGACGCAGTTCTGCCGACTATTTTTGTACCATATTTTCTGTCCTGGTAAGTAACATCGAAAAGGGACAAGCCGCTGCTGATCCATGTAACAGAATGTTTGACCGGGACAAGACTTCCTATGATCACCCTGAGGCCGTAGTTCTGAACGATCTGCACGATCGATTTTTTTGCCGGATCAAGAATAAACTGTTTTTTACTGATCTTGTCAGTCGAATGATAGTTGAAAAGTGCCATCGCATATAGATTATCGAGGACCTTATATGAAGCCTCGGCTGTTACCATCGGCCTATAATGATATGTGCTGTTAAAATCCTTCTGGAAGGAATTAAAAAAACCGAAAGAAGCTCCGAAACTGAGCTTCGGATTTGCGCTGAATGTGATAATTTTTTTGCCGATTCTTCTCAGAAAACCGTTATATTCACTAAGTAGAGATTCAACATCGGAATGTTCGAATCCAAGAACACTGAGTTTTAACTTGTATGCTGTACTATACTGGTCTTCAGCATCGGACTGCCTGCCGGCTGTGTCATATGCTCTTGCAAGTGCGATATAACTGTCGGCGGTGATAAGGTCTTTATCCCCGTGATAAAGGATATTCCGGTTGAGTACTTTTTTATAAAGACCTATTGCCTGGTCATATTTTTCAGAAAGCAAATAAGTCCCGGCAAAGTCCTCCATCAACCTGACAATCTTATCATGTCCGATCTCATCCGAATGCTCATAAATATTGAGAGCTTTTTCGAAATAAGGTTCCGATTTTTCAAAAAATCCCTGAACCCTGTAGAGAGTAGCCATGGTTTCATTGATATTAGCCACCTTTATATCATCTTCAGACTCCTTTTCCATTTCATATACCCTTAACATTACAGGTTCAGCGGCTGGGAAATTTCCATGAGTTATGTATAGGTTTGCGAGTTCGGTCAAACATCCCTTTATTTCATCATCTCCAGGTTCGACGAGTTTTTCAAATAACACAAGAGCCCGGGTCAGGAAAACATTTGCCCTTTTATATCTTTTTTGATCGCTGTATATCCTGCCGAGAATTCGGTAGGATTTCGCTACATAGATATTGTCACTTTTGATCTCGGATCTTGCTGCTTTCAGCGCCTCTTCAGCAAACTTCAAGGCTTCTACATATTCTTTTACCTGGTATTTTGATAACGCTTTATTATAGTAATTTGCCCAGGTGCTGGATTGCGCCATCAAGATATTTCCATAAGAGAAAACTAATATAAGGATAACGGCAGTAAAAACGGTCTTTTTCATTATAAGAATGCTCCTCGGCTAATTAATAATTTTAAATGAACCTGTACGTACTTTCTTCTGTCCGGATGTAAGATCCGTCACTTCAACAAGGAATTCATAATCACCGGTACGCAAATCAGAAATATCAAATGCAATAATTTCTTCAGCTGTCGGTGTTTGCGATTCGTATATCGACTGTTGGGCAAGTGTCTCATCGCCTCTATCGCCGAATACTAATTTGCCTAAGAGACCAATCTTGTTTTTCCTGACTATCTGGTAGTCAATCGAGTATTTCGCCTTTCCTTCGGTTCCCATGAAAAGATGATAGAGCTCAACATATGCGAAAAGCAAATCACCTTTCGATATCTGTGAGGCCGGAATTACAGGGAATGGAAATTCCGATTTATCAACATTTTCCGGAACCTTTATCCCAGTGAGAAGATCGCTCATTTCGAGGATCTCTCTGTTTGTCTCAAGAGGTTCGATCTTTTCGAGTATCTTCTTTCCGAGATACACGTTTTCGCCTGAGTTGAGCTTTTCTCTCAGGCCTTCCTCGAGCTCAGGATCGAGATCCTCTATGAACGGTTCCGCTGTAAGTACATAATTGAATGAGCTGTCGAAGTAATTCAATTCGAACGCCGAAGTGTGCTCATATTTTCCTGAAGGTACATCGATGATCCTGTCAAGCTCATTCCATTTATCATCATATATTATCAGGGTTTGGCGGAGTTTGTATCTCTCATGAAGTTCCTCCCCTTCCTGGAGGATATTATACAGGTTTGCTTCTGAGAGCTTTATCTTTTTCTCATTTCTGCCTGACCATGTAGGATCCTTGCCCTCAATCAGGTCATTCAGATCTTCTCTTGAGAATCCGCCGTAATATGACATAGCAATTGTTGTCAATGTCGGATTGTCGTTCTCATCGAGCATCCTTATCTGGTTGCTTATAATATGTAAAGGTGATACTATATTTTCATATTCCGTCGTTTCCTGAGGGCCGTATTTCTTTATCGGATCTTCAACACTCTCTGCAACGAATTTATTCCTGACGCTCTGAATTACTGATCTTTCCAGCGGTTTGCCGCCGGTTATAACCCTGTTCCATAAGGAATTAAGTTCATTATACCTTTCCTGAAAAATACTTCCCAGCGACTCGAGCTCAGAGTAATAGAGTATCTGAAGAAAGGAACCCGGATATACAGCTATAGACTGATTTGAACCTGGATCGGTAACAATCATTTCATCAGTCTTACCAAACAGACGGGAGGGAATAAATTCATCGACGCTACTGCGCATTCCCCAGGAACTACCTTCTCTTGCACCGAAAAGATAATACACAGGTTCTTCATCTTCGCTGAACTTGTATGACCACAATTCGTACTCCGGGCGCGGATCTAACAGCCTGATCTCCCGGGCGAGCCCTTCAGGTGTAGTATTAGTTTTAGTTGTTACTGAACCTGATCTGATTTCAGGTGCTTCGGCACCTTCAGTCATACTTGCTTCGATAGCCTGGTTAAGTTCATTTGATGCAGCGGCCTGCAATGCTTCGTTGCCTAATTGGCCCTGATCGAACAGGTCTGCAATATTTCCTGCCCTCCTCATAAGCTCATCGTCTTTGATACCGAAGTTGCCTCTCCTGGTAAAATCAGGTTCGCCGTATTTTACATAAATAACACCCCGGTCATCGCAATTATAGACAGAATAATCATTTTTCTTGTAGGTTTTTCTCGAATGACCGATCCTTACCCAGTGTTCGAGGAGTCTTTCGTTCTCAGCCGTTGCAGGAGTCGGATCGTTTGGCACCCAGAACTGCCTGATCTTGTCTGCCAAAGCCTGGGGATCATTGTTGACAAACTGTTTCCATTGATCTCTTTCCTCCTCGTCTACCAGTGGAAGCACTCTATATGCTTCGTCATCGATTACTTGCTGGAATTCTTTCAGATTATTTCCGGACATGCCCCAGAAATACATGTCGCTTGCCTGTTCGAAATAAAAGGAAAGGTTGTTGTCGGTAACGAGCTCTATATAAGCAATACCTATCCGCGGATCGGATTTTCCCAGAGCTGTCATCTGGTTTTTCCCCTCGTCCCAAAGTTCGAGAGCTTTTACCCATGATCCGTTATCACGGAATTTCAGGCCTTCCTCGAAATATTGGATCTGAGGTTCCTGGGCAGCAACAGCATCGCCTGAACCGGAAGAGAACGAAGGATAAATTACAAATAATTGAATTAGTAGAGCGGTTAAAATTTCCATAGGGCGCCTCAAGATTATGGAATTAATACTCAGGATTGGATACATCTATCCTATATACGTTTGTGGTTGCATTTACTTATACAACCGTGTTCTGCTTTTATTCCACAATTTCCCAAAAAAAATTATATTATTCAATAGAATTAATAATTCACTTATAAATACTACACCGATGTTCATGAAATCCCCTATAGAATCTGGGATAAATTTCAACTCATGGTACTGAGATCACAGAGAGATTGGATTGCTTATGGTTGCAGCAGGCTCAAGCTTGCGTTTATTATCTAAATAATGACTATGTTTTGTGATATTTTAAATTTTAGATCCGATATTATTATATCAAGACATGGCTCCAGCATACTATCCGGGCCTGTTACAGAGGTAGTCGGCGGGTGTTTCCATGAATAGATTGTAATAGTATGTCAGACAGGTGATTAAAAGTGCCGGTCAATAAAGTCTGATCCATTAAGCAATAATAATATGGAATGTGTAATAATTATGTGCTTTCGGAAGCCGGTAACCAGTGTCTTATCTCAAATTTAATCTCAGGCTGCCAGCAATATAATAAATATCTTAATCAATTTTCAGCAGTCGGAATATCAGTGGATCTTTTTGAGTTTCCATTTGCCTTTATTATACCAGATAGCAGCAAGAAGGGCATGGATGAACATCGAAGTTGAAATTGCATACCATAATCCGCGGGTTCCCATTTCAAGAGTAATCGATGCAAATAACGCAAGCGGTACACGGTATCCTATAACGGCTGCAAAAACGATAACCATGGGCACGAATGTATAACCCGCTCCATTCATTGACATTGTCAGGATAAGCGCGACCGAAAGGAATAAGTATCCGACAGAAACTATCCTGATATATTCCACTCCGGTTGAAATTACACCGGGATTGGTATTGAAAGCGGTTATCACATATTTTGCCCCGAACCATAATCCTGAGCTTAAGACAAAAAGCATAACGAGGTAAATCCTCACACCGTGCCATCCAGCTTTTCCGGCCCTGTCCGGCTGTTTTGCCCCAAGGTTCTGTCCGAGCACCGTCGCCACAGCAGCACCGAGTGCCCACCCGGGCAGCATTACCATCAGATCCAGACGCAGACCGATCCCGTATGCTGCCACAGCAGCAGTTCCATAGGCAGTTACAAGCTTCATAATTACCAGTCCGCTGCCGGTCTGCATCAGTGTCTGTAATGATCCGGGGATGCCCACCTTTATTAATGATTTTAGGAGAGATATCTCTGGTTTGAATATCCATTTCCTAATTGTAATCCGGGATACACCCTTGTGAAGGATAATGATGTTCATAATGGCGCCGATACCCTGTCCTATTAGCGTGGCTATAGCAGCTCCGGTTACACCCAGCCGGGGAAACGGCCCCAATCCGAATATCAGCAGGGGATCAAGTATGATGTTGATTATGGATGAAATCCCCAGTGTTATCATAGGAGTCCGGGTATCACCCGTCCCCCTGAACATTGAATTAATAACGAAAAGACAAATAAGACTGAGTGATCCGCAGAATACCAACCGTGTGTATGATATCCCGAGTCTCAAAACTTCACCCTCAGCCCCGAGTAGTTTCAGCGATGGTCCCGATCCCAGAAGACCATATAGCGCTAAAAACATGGCGATCACAGTTCCAATTAGGATGGAGTGCTTTGCAACATCGGAGACCATTTTCTCATCTTTAGCACCGTAATAGCGGGCTATGAAGGATGACGTGCTTATAGCAAGACCTACAAGCATGGTCCATGAAAAAGACATCAGTGTGCCTCCCATACTCACCGCGGCGAGGGCTTCCGGACCAAGTTTGCCTACAAAGATCATGTCGATTATATAATAGGCATTGGCTATAATGTTTGCAGCTAATACTGGAAGAGCAAGGGTGATGATATTTTTTGTGATCCCCCCGGAGAGCAGCTGGTCACTGAAATGCGCGGCTGAATCTTCTAACTTCCCGTCACCATTTTTACTCAAATCGGACATTTTCTTCTATAGTTTTCATCATTACCGCCCTCCGTAAATACTTCGTATCTGCTTTAAATTGTCAGAGAGGCCTATTGTATCTTAATCCTGAATAGATTTGAAATTGAATTCAACCTCAGGGGATCCTTAGTAATCGTCGCAACCTTCCAGTAATATGTTCTTCCGGATTCGAGCTCTACTGATCCGTCGTAAGTTATCGATGTCTGGTCGCTTTCAACGGTCCTTACCCAGATCTCTCCAGCTGCGATGGAAGTCTGAAGTATTATTTTGTACTGAACGGCATTTTGAACTGCATGCCAGGTGAAGGTTGGAGTAGCAGAAACAGTGTTATTATCTATTGGGGCTGAAAGAACGGGGGGAGACAGAGCTACATCGGATTCGGGCTCGGTCTTCGGGCTTTCTTTTCCACCCTTGTCAAAAGCCGTTATCTTGTAATAATATACAGTGTCCACGGCAATGCTCTGGTCGATATAGCTTTCATCCGCAGTGGAATCAACAAGTGTCGATGCATCTGCCTCAAAGTTAAATTCAACTCCGCGGTAAACCTTATATCCGGCAACATCGGATTCGGAATTCTCATCCCAGGTCAGATGGAAGAACGGAGATCCGATATTCTGAGCAATCACGATCAGATTTTCAGGTATGGCAGGCGCTCTCGTATTGAGTGGTTCACCTTCAACTGCCTGAGACCACTGGCTTTCGTTCCCGGAATGGT
>JANQEH010000114.1 GCA_028278455.1 bacterium | reverse complement strand
ATTCTCTGATCCGTTTCCTTATTGCATTGTTCTCGTTTAATATTGGATATGTATGATTGAAGTGCGTAAAATAGATCTTTGTACTCCTCAGATCAGGACTTCCACTGAGTCTCTCTATTGACTTTTTTACCGGTGGGTGCGGTACATTTGACATATCTCTTAATTGCAGTTCATCGCCTGAATAAAAGGATCCATCTACCAGGGCAATATCAGCCTCCGACAGGAACTTTTCCGTATTACTTCCCCATTTTTCCCAACTGTCAATATCAGGAATATAAATCAGAATCCTTTGTTTACCTTTTATTTTAAATCCAACAGTGTCTGTATATTCCTGCCTGTGAGGTAACTTAATTGGTTCTACGACCAGTCCATCCTCCAGTCTAATACTCTCTCCTTCTTCAAACCTTTTCAATCGAATATTTTCTTTCGTGACCAGTTGATCCCATGGAGCATTTTCCTCAAGAAATCTCTTCATTTTGCCTGTACAATATACAGGAATGTTCTTACTTGAGATCGATTCATATCCAAGATGCATAAGACCTGTATAGTGTCCCATGTGAGCATGCGTCAGGAAGATTCCGTCAACTGGAATCTTAGGATCTTTAACAGCCCTCTCTACATCTTTATTCAATAAATAGACTTGATCCCTGATATCCGGTGTAGCATCTACTAAATAAGTGTACCCCTTGGGGGTTACTATACCTAATGAGGCTATTAATCGTCTTTTTTCCGGATCAATCCTCGCTGCAGTACATCTCTCGCAATTGCATCCGAGTTGTGGAACACCCCCATCCTGTGCTACTCCCAGAACTACAACCTTTATTTTATCATCATGAATAGAAAATAAGTCCGTTCTGCCCATAAGCAGTATATATGAAGCTGAAAACAGAAAACTCCGTCTATCCATTATTAGTCCTTTCACCGATTACTTGTGCCAGGAATTTTTTTCTCGATTACTTCCTGAATCTGCACCGCCAGTTCATCTCTCTTTTTATAATCCATACCCTTTGTAACGACCGGTTTATCCAAAATAACATGAATATGCCCCGGAGATATCACCCACGTTTTCTTAGGGAGCACATCCCTGCTCCCAAGGATAGTAACAGGCACAATTTCTCTCTCTGCCTTTATCGCCAGAACAAAAGCGCCTTTCTTGAATTTTTGTATTTTACCATCGGATGATCTTGTGCCTTCCGGGAAAATTACAGGGCAGATATCTTCTGTCCTAAGCCTGTCGGCCGCTTCATCGACACTTTTCACCGCCCTTTCTCGGTTCTCCCGGTCAATAACAATATGTCCTATCATTGCCATGCTCCATCCGAATACGGGTATTCTGAACAACTCCTTCTTTGCCAGCATCCTTAGCTTTCTGGGGATGACCTTAAAACAGGCAGGTATATCAAAATGAGATTGGTGATTAGCTACAAATACATAGGATTTACCTTCTTCAAGGTTATCAAGGCCTTCCACGGAAACCTTGATCCGGCATGTTGTAAGTAAGAGCATTGTCCAAAGCCTTGTTAAAAAATCAAATACCCCGGATTTTCTAAAAAAAGGATAAGCGATGTACCCTGCCAGAGAAAGGACCACAGTGTATACAGCAATAAAAAAAATCGAAACTGCCGAAGTCAACTTTTTTAATATCATGATAATTTTACCGCAAAAATATAATTATATCTCCAAACCGACACACTGAAGCATGATTCGATTATAGTGGAGCATGCCTTTTATTTGTAGCTGCTTTCAGATGGTTTATCTATGCAGCAGATAAATTTAAAATCCTCATTGCCTGTGTTCTTAAAACCATGAACTATATCACCCTCGATATATACGAAATTCCCATGACATACTTTATTCTCACCCTCTTCAGTCACAACAGCGCCCTCTCCCGTGAGAACAAATATCTCATGAACAACATCATGGGAATGTAATGGGATCTCACTGCCGGGCTCAATTGTAACAAGTCTCATGTAGAACTTATCAGCTCCCTGTTTGTCTGAGATCAGCCATTGAATGCCGGCTCCCTCTATCCCTTTAATTGGCAGGGATTCTTTATTCACATCATCAATATGTCCAATTATCATTAGTATTTCCTTAAAAATTGAAATGCTACTTTACTTTGTTTTGAAGGTAAAGAATATTTGAAAACTTAACAAGAAAAAATGAGGGGTACTAGCCATATACAATTCACACAGTTGCTTTTGAAAAGCATTTTACTTATATTTTTGAATCTAAAACCACATGAAAGACCGAAATGGAAAAGCAATCGTTTATACTTGAAATTACTCCTTATCGGAAAATCCATGGGGATCTGAGAATTCCTGAAGATCCCACCGGTAAGCCTCTGGTTATCTTCTGCCATGGATTCAAGGGCTTTAAAGACTGGGGAGGCTGGAACTATGCGCTTGACAGATTCTGCCTTGAAGATTATTTCGTTATATCTATTAATTTCTCACATAACGGAATAGGTGATGACCTTCAGAATTTCACAGAGCTGGAAAAATTTGCCGATAATACAATCGGTAAAGAGATCGAAGATCTGAAATTTCTACTTGATGAGATTGAGAACAACAGTATATTCTCCCTAATAAGGTGGAAACCTCAAATAGGAGTTATAGGACACAGCCGAGGCGGCGGAACAGTTATCCTTACTTCAGCAGCTGATGAACGTATTAACGCTGTAGTTACTTGGGCAGGGATGGCATCCTGGGACAGGTATCTTGAGATGAAGGATAGCTGGAAAGAGTCAGGATTTATCGAATTCGAGAATGCAAGAACAAAACAGATAATGAGAATGAATTATTCGTTTATTGAGGATATCGACAACAATATCACTCAGAGGGATATTTCTGATGCTGTGCGAAAATTGGAAATCCCTCAATTGATAATACATGGCGACCAGGATGAAGCTGTGCCCCTGTCTGCAGCAGAGCTATTATATAATTCTTCGAATAAAGACCGGTCACGTCTCGAGATAGTCAGGGGGGGCAGCCATACATTCGGAACAGCCCACCCTTTCAATGGAAGCACTCCATATTTCGATGAGGTCATTCGAAAAACTGTAACCTGGTTGGATTCATATTTGAAATAAAATGTCTGAAATAAAATTAAAAGAATATACGTACGAAGAAATCGAAATCGGATTTTCGGATAGCTTCATCAGAAAGATAACCGAAAATGATCTCGAGGTATTCGGTAAACTTACCGGCGACTATAACCCAATACACTACAACAGTGAATACGCTGAAAGTACGCGCTTTAAAGGTTGTATCATCCAGGGACTTTTAACAGCATCTTTTATCTCTCCCCTGATAGGAATGCTGATTCCCGGTAAACGGGCTCTATATCTTTCGCAGGAGATGAAATTTATAAAGCCCGTGCGCGTGGGAGATACTCTGAATATCAAAGGAACGGTCAACGGAAAAAATGAAAATAAGAAGACAATCGATCTATTGACAGAAATTGTTAACCAGGACAATTTAACTGTGTTAACCGGCCAGGCGAAAATACTTTTAAGGGATAATGATTTTGAAAGCGGATAGGAAAATTGTCGGTATAGGTACAGATATTGAGCAGATATCCAGATTTAGGGATAAACCTTTCGATGAAAACGATAGGTTTTATAAGAAGCTGTTTACCGAAAACGAGATAGAATACTGCCTTAGAATGAAGGATCCCTATCCGAGTTTTACGGCACGGTTCTGCGCAAAAGAGGCAATTTGGAAGGCCTTATCGGGTGTTGTCTCGATAGCCTGGCATGACTTAGAGTTGCTAAATAACGAAAACGGCAAACCTTTTGTCAGAATTATCAGTGAAAATAGTGAGAAAATGACAGTTTTAAGGAGATATGATATCTTCGTTTCGCTTAGTCATAACCGGGAGAATGCTATAGCCTATGTTATCATTCAGGAATGATCATTCTTCAGTTAAGTCTTTGAATGATTTCAGTTATTCCCATATACCCGAATAATATCAAAGTTATTATTAAAAGAAGGTTAACCGGAAACCTGTTTTTATATTCCTTCTTCACCAGCTTTTCGCTGTTGTTCATCATTAATAACGTTAGTGCCAGAAGAGGCATGAACATTGCCCCCAGCACTGCATAAATCAGCTGTATCTGCCTCACAGTCATCCATAACAGAATTATCGGAAGGGTAGAAATACCAAGCAGATAGAATCTGTACGGTTTACTCTTCGTTTCTATCTTCTCGCTTGTCCTGCCTGCTGAAATGGCAAGGAAATCTGCGAAAATATATGGTACACCCTGCCACACCCCGAGCAGGCTGGTAAATACAGCTCCCCAGAAACCTGCCAGGAATATCCACTTTCCATAGACGCCCAATACGATCTCGAGTTGTTCTGCTATCTGTATCGCCACCCTTGAGCCCTGTCCTTGAATATCTATTTTCGAACCTATTATAACCATTGCAATTCCGAAAAACGCTGTCAGCAGGTAGCCGATACTCAGATCAATCCTTGAGGCCCTTATCCCTTTTGAGCCGCTTCTGTTCTCTTCTCTGATCCAATAGCCGTAAGACAAAAGAGTAACAGTACCTCCAACTCCGCCAAGGACACCTAGTGTCCATCCCACTCCTCCCTCGGGGATTCGAGGAATAAGCATCGCGGTAACCAGGTCAGAAAGATCCGGCAGAAGAAGATAAGCTGTTATCAGGACTGTTATAAACATAATCCCGACAAATATGGACATAATATGTTTAAAAATGCGAAATCCTCCAAGCCATATCAGAAGCAGACCTGCAAATGAATGTATAACTCCCCAGAATACTCTGGAGAATCCCTCGTTATATATTGGAAGAATGCCGGTCCCCGCTATCCCGCAGGCATTTATGAGAGCTCCTCCTACTGCAAATGACCAAATTATAAAGTATGCGAAAAACAGTACCTGCATCCACCTGCCGAGATGGTTGATCCATCCGGCAAGTATTGTCGTACCGGTCGCAAGCTGCCATCTTGCCAGACCTTCTGTCAGGCACCATTTCAACAAAGCTCCGGCAACAGCAGCCCAGATCACTGTAATTCCGAGTTCTGATCCTGCTAGACCGGCAGTGATAAGATCACCAGCGCCGACTCCAGTTGCGGCAACAAGTATCCCGGGAGAAACTGCTGATATAATCTTTTTCGTATTTATTTTCATCAGACTCAAATCTTTTAAGTTTAAATGGAACATAATATACGATATTTTTGTTGATAAAGACAAATTATTTGTTCTTTCAGCCGGCTAATATTAATAAAAATTTTTTTTGAACTAATACTTGACTAATTAGTATTGTTTCGTTATATTTAGATTTTTTCTTTGATTGATCTTTACCTTTAAGGAGATTCGATGAGGTTTACAGCACAGGAAGAATACGGATTAAGGTGTATGCTTCAGCTTGCAAGAAACGAGGACAACGGGCCATTATCCATTGAGGATATTGCAAAAAGTGAAGGAATCACACCTCATTACGTAGGCAAATTAATGAGGATTCTCTTAAAAGGAAAACTTGTTTCAAGCACACGCGGACAGAATGGGGGTTACACTCTCGTAAAACCTGCTGTAGATATAAGTGTTGAAGAGGTAATACATGTACTTGACGGAAGGCTTTTTGAGAACCGGTACTGCAGCAAATATACAGGACAGATCGACCATTGTGTCCATACAAGCGAATGTGCTGTCAGGTCTCTCTGGAGTACACTTGACGGTATAGTATCCAGTATATTGCAGGAAACAACTCTCCGTGACCTTGCGGGTGAAAGTGAAAACGGCAGCAGCCCAAAGAGGGATCCGGAAAGATCTGAACTGCAATTACCGTAAATTTTAAACAATAATCAGTAATAATATATTAGAGGAGATTCACTTCATGAGTAAACCATTATTTGAGATAAAAGATATCCATGTTAACATTGAAGATAAAGAAGTAGTTAAAGGTATCAACATTAAAATACTTCCGGGTGAAAAGCACGCTATAATGGGGCCTAACGGCTCGGGAAAAAGCAGCCTTGTTAATGCATTGATGGGCCACCCAAATTATGAAATCACTGAGGGAGAGATCATAGTCGACGGAAAAAATGTGACAGACCTGGAGACGAATGAGAGAGCCCGGGAAGGAATGTTTCTCGGGATGCAGTACCCCCTCGCTATTCCCGGAGTTACTGTATCCAATTTTCTGAGGACAGCCGTGAAATCTCACCCGGATGGCGAAGCAAGAGTAAAAACTTTCAGAAAAGATCTGAAAAGACATTTCAAGGTACTCGAGATTGACGAATCATTTGCAACCAGATATGTTAATGACGGCTTCTCTGGAGGTGAAAAGAAAAGACTTGAGATCCTCCAGATGGGAATACTCAGGCCGAAAGTTGCGATGCTCGATGAAACCGATTCCGGATTAGATATTGATGCCCTTCAGGTCGTATCTAAAGGGATAAATGAATTCTGTGACGAAAATGTAGCGTTGTTAATGGTCACCCATTACCAGAGAATGCTTAATTATGTCAATCCAAGTCATATCCATGTATTCATGAACGGAGAAATAGTTAAGTCAGGAGGTCCTGAGTTGGCCCTCGAGTTAGAGGAAAAAGGCTATGACTGGCTTCAAAAAGATGTCCCCGAAAAAGTGGAGGCGCAATAATGACAGATGATATCCAACAGGAAAAAAACATAAACGAGATAGATGATCCGGAACTCGAAAAGGTAAAACGGATCGAAGACGAAATAACAGGTGAGTATAAATACGGATTCACTACTGATATTGAGGAAGACAGAATCCCGCCTGGATTGAATGAAGATATTATAAGGATAATCTCAGCTAAGAAAAATGAACCGGAATGGCTTACGGAATGGCGTCTGGATGCTTTCAGAACATGGCAGACCATGAAGGAGCCCCGTTGGTGCAACTGTACTTATAATGAGATCGATTACCAGGGAATTACCTATTATACTGCCCCGAAAAATACACCCCAATATCAAAGTCTCGATGAAGTCGATCCTGAAATACTCAAGACTTATGAGAAGCTCGGTATCCCTTTAGAGGAAACAAAGAGACTTCTGAATGTTGCGGTTGATGCAGTATTTGACAGTGTTTCTGTGGTTACAACCTTCAAGGATAAGCTTGAAGAGCTTGGTATTATCTTCTGCTCTTTCAGCGAGGCTGTGCAGGAACATCCTGAGTTGGTAAGGAAATATCTCGGATCAGTCGTTCCAACAAATGACAACTATTATGCAGCGCTGAATGCAGCAGTATTCTCAGATGGATCGTTCTGCTATATTCCGAAGAATGTACGCAGTCCAATGGACCTTTCTACATACTTCCGGATCAATGCGGTTAATACCGGGCAGTTCGAAAGAACATTGTTAATCGCCGATGAAGGCAGCTACGTAAGTTACCTTGAAGGCTGTTCAGCACCGATGCGCGATGAAAATCAGCTTCATGCTGCTGTCGTTGAACTTATAGCTCATGACGATGCCGAGATCAAGTATTCGACAATACAGAACTGGTATCCCGGAGATGATGAAGGAAAAGGCGGTATATACAATTTCGTAACTAAACGAGGGCACTGTAAGGGTAAGAATTCCAAGATATCATGGACACAGGTAGAAACAGGTTCCGCGATAACCTGGAAATACCCAAGCTGTATACTCGAAGGAGATAATTCAATTGGTGATTTCTACTCTGTGGCAGTTACTAACAAGTATCAGCAGGCAGATACCGGGACAAAAATGATCCATATCGGAAAGAACACAACGAGCAAAATAGTCTCAAAAGGAATCTCAGCTGGACATGGAAGAAACACATACCGCGGCCAGGTTAAGATAATGAATAGTGCAGAGAACTCGAGGAATTTTTCCCAATGCGATTCTATGATGATCGGCGGAGAATGTGAAGCCAATACATTTCCTACAATTGATGTCAGGAATAACAGCTCAACAATGGAACACGAAGCTTATACCGGAAAAGTCGGAGAGGAACAGTTGTTCTATCTGATGTCACGCGGTATCGAAGAGGAAGAAGCCGTTGCTTTGATCGTGACCGGATTCTGCGCAGATATATTTAAACAGCTCCCGCTTGAGTTCAGCGTCGAAGCCGTAAGACTAATCGAAGCCTGTGTTGCTTTCCCGGATACTCTGGGATAATGATGCGCTACATGATGATATTTGTAATCCAGGAGGATAAATGAATAACGGAAACATAGATATTAAACAACCTGAAATATTGACAATAGATCAGCCTGAATGGTTGAAATCAATAAGGGAAGAAGCCTGGAAGAAATACAGCGATACTCCCCTTCCCGGCCGCGTTGCGCAATTATGGCGGTTTACAGATCCCGAAAAATTTCTTTATATCGGTAATGGTAAAAATGAGATTGTTTCGAGGGAAATTCCTGAAAAAGTATCAGATGAAATTAGTTCAGGAAAGTCAAGTGTTGTAGTATACAACGATCCTGCGGGTTCTGTAACCGTGCTGATGTCTGAAGAAGCAGAAAAAGCAGGTGTGATCGCGGGAAATATAAATGAAGCGGTCAGGAACAGGAAAGATCTTACAGAACCATACCTCGGGAAACTCATAGGTTCGGGATTTGGTAAATTCGAAGCTTTAAACTTAGCGGTTTGGGATTCCGGTATCTTTTTATATATCCCTCCAAAGGCAGTTTTAGAGAAACCTGTACACCTTATTAATAGTATTCCCGACACTGGAAGTTTTGCACTGAGAACCCTCATAATCTCTGATAAACTATCAGAAGCAACTGTTATCGATGATGTAATAGGCGGATCAGATAAAGCCGGAAGCGATAATATAAATATTGTCACGGAAGTGTTCACTGGTGAAGCCTCTAATCTGAACTATATCAATGCACAGCTTCTCAACGGTGGAGGCAGGATATTTCATACATACAGGAACAGATTGGCAGATAATGCGAAAACTGTAACGGCAATTGCTGGTCTCGGCGGAAATGTCACCAAAGCAAATTATGGCGGGCTCGCTGCAGGTGAAGGAGCCGAGAGCAGGCTGCAGGGATTTGTTATAGGCGTTAAGAAGAAACATTTCGATCATTATACAGTTCATGACCATTTTGCACAGCATACCGACAGCAATATGGATTTCAGGGTAGTGCTGACTGACAAAGCGGAATCATCCTGTGTTGGTAGAATAAATATAGAACATGAAGCGCTTTATAGTACCGCTTATCAGGAGAATAAAAACCTTGTTCTTTCTCCAAAATGCAAAGTTGAATCGATACCTGAACTTGAAATAAAAACTGATGAAGTCAGATGCTCTCACGGAGCTACTATGGGGCCTCCTGACAGAGATCAGATATTCTATCTGAAAAGCAGGGGAATTGAAGAAAAGGAAGCTGTGAAGCTGCTAACAGAAGGTTTTATGGAAGATTCATTACGACAGCTGCCTGACAATGTAAGATATATTTTAACTGAGCATATTAGTGACTTCTTAGCGGAGATGGATTGATGGAAGATAAATTAGTTGAGATAGGAAATGCATCCGATATTCCTTCCGGTACCACCCGGATCTTTGAATATGAGGATATTTCAATTGCGATATGCAATGTTAGCGGTAATTTTTATGCAGTTGAAAATGTATGTTCTCATGATGACGGCCCTCTTGGAGAGGGAAGACTAATCGGGAAGAACATAGAATGCCCCAGGCATGGAGCCCAGTTCGACGTTACCACCGGAGAGATAACCAGGATGCCGGCTTATGGACCTATTCAGACATTTCCGGTAAGAGTAAAAAATAACAAGATTTATGTCGAGATCGATGAATAATAGAGTGAGACCATGGATACTACAATAAACGATGCAAAAAGCGAAATTTACGATCCTTCGAGAAAAATGCTTGATGTTTCCCGGATAAGAGAGGATTTTCCGATACTCCAGAGACAGGTCCATGGAAAAAGACTCGTTTATTTGGATTCAGCGGCCACCTCGCAGAAGCCGAACTGCGTTATAAATGCCCTGTCATTTTTTTACAGGACGATCAATGCAAATATTCATCGCGGCGTTCATACACTATCTGAAGAATCTTCATCGGCTTATGAAGCGCTCAGAGAGAAAATAGCTAATTTTATCGGGGGTGTTGATGCCCGTGGTATCGTCTTCACGCGAAATACAACAGAATCTCTTAATATGGTCGCTTTATCCTGGGGAAAATCCAACATAAAGGAAGGTGATGAGATCCTTCTTACAGAAATGGAGCACCACAGTAATCTTGTTCCCTGGATTCTACTTGCCAAGGAGACCGGAGCAGTTTTGAAACATATACCGGTGACCGATAACGGTACCCTTGATATGGCAGCGTTTTATAAATTATTGAACAAGAAAACTAAACTTGTTTCGGTATCGATCGTCTCAAACGTGTTGGGTACTATAAATCCGGTAGAAGAGATCATCGATGCGGCGCACAAGAATGGATCTGTAACTGTTTTAGACGGGGCTCAAAGTGTACCTCACATAGTAACAGATGCGAAAACTCTCGATTGCGATTTTCTCGCCTTTTCAGCCCATAAAATGCTCGGTCCTACCGGAATCGGTGTATTATATGGAAAACCGGAAATACTTGAACAAATGGAGCCTTACTTAGGTGGTGGCGGTATGATTGAGCAGGTAGAGCTATGTAATGCCACATGGGCAGAGATCCCCTGGAAATTTGAAGCCGGTACACCGAATTATGCAGATGTTGCAGCATTTTCTTCTGCTATAGACTATCTGGAAAGAATTGGAATGGGTGTTATCCGTGAACACGAAAAAGAAATCACTGAATATGCGGTAGAAAAACTTCTTGAGTTCGATGATCTGATTCTATATGGTCCCCAGGATCCTGAGATACAAGCCGGAGTGTTTACATTCTTTCATAATAAGATCCACCCTCACGACCTCAGTACAATTCTTGACCGTGACGGGATTGCTATACGTGCAGGGCATCATTGTGCTCAACCGCTTATGATGAAATATAAGATCCCGGCTACAGCAAGGGCAAGCGCATATATATATAACGATAAAGAAGATATTGATGAACTTGTGGAAAGTCTAAACAAAGCAAAAAGGTTCTTTTAAATGGAAAAAGATGATCTTGAAATATTGTACCAGGAGACTATACTGGATCATTTCAAAAATCCCCGGGGGATGAAGAAATGTGAACACTGCACAGCAGAAAAACAGGGATATAATCCGCTTTGCGGCGACAAAGTAGATATGTCAGTCAGGATAAACGAAGATAACACAATCGAAGACATGCAGGTACTGTCACAAGGCTGTGCAATCAGCGTTGCCTCAGGATCAATGCTTGCAGAGCTGCTACCTGGGAAAAACATAACCGAGGTCCGGGAAATTTCTGATGCATTTTTTGAAATGATGCAGGGAAAACCAATGCCCGATGAGATAGATTACGGAGACCTTGATACTCTTGAAGGAGTAAATAAATTTCATTCCCGGGTGAAATGTGCCTTATTAGCCTGGAAAACTCTGAAAGAAATACTGATCGACTGGGAAAAAGAAAAAGCATCTAAATAAGACTGGAATTTTAAAATGAATATATCAAAAGCTATTGTATATGAAGCCTTAAAACCTGTAATGGATCCGGAAATCAACCTCAGTGTTGTAGACCTGGGATTGATCTATGATGTTCGTATTGACAATAAAGTAAAAAAAATTACGGTTGACATGACATTAACCTCACCGATGTGCCCATACGGTCCTATGCTCATTGCCATGGTAGACGATGCTGTAAAAGTACTGCCCGGGATCAAGGAAACCGAGGTAAAAGTTGTCTGGGAACCCCAGTGGGATCCAAAAAAGATGGCTTCAGATGAAGTAAAGGATAAACTCGGTATTTGGTAAATCTTAGTAAAAATCAATATAATATTTGAATTATAAATTTATTGGAGATTATCGTGACGAAAGAAGAAGTTGTTTTAAAGGCATTGAGTACAGTTATGGATCCAGACCTGAACAAGGACATTGTTTCACTCGGATTCATCAAAGACCTGAAATGTGAAGAAAATAAGATCTCATTCTCGATTCAGCTGACAACCCCTGCCTGCCCTGTTAAGGACAAACTAAAACAGCAGGCTCATGATGCAGTAGTTTCGTGCACAGGTATAAACGATGTCGAGATCAACATGACTGCCCAGGTTAGATCTTTTGGTCTGGAAGATAAAACTCTATTGACAGGTGTTAAAAATATTATTCCTGTAGCAAGTGGAAAGGGAGGTGTAGGAAAATCAACAGTGAGCGCAAATCTAGCGTTAGCGCTGGCAAAAAAAGGCGCAAGGGTAGGTTTACTTGATGCCGATATTTACGGTCCCAGTATTCCCAAGATGCTCAATCTTACACAACCGCCGATGGTTTCACAGAATACAATCTTCCCCGTTATTAAACATGGACTTAAGACAATGTCGATGGGTTTCTTTCTGAAGGACGACCAGGCTGTTATCTGGAGAGGCCCAATGCTTGGCAAAATGGTTGACCAGTTTCTGAATGATGTCGACTGGGGCGGCCTGGATTATCTTGTTATTGATCTCCCTCCGGGTACAGGTGATATTCAGTTAAGCCTTTGCCAGGCAATTCCTTTGACGGGCGCTGTCATCGTAACAACTCCGCAGGATGTTGCTATTAATGTCGCCCGTAAAGCAATTCTGATGTTCAATAAGCTTAAAACTCCGGTTCTCGGAGTAGTTGAGAATATGAGTTATTATGAATGCAGTAAATGTGGAGAGAGAGACCGGATCTTCGGACAAGGCGGGGGTGAGAAAACCAGCAAGGAGTTTGACCTGCCTTTCCTTGGCGAGATTCCGCTAACTTCACCGATCAGACAGTCTTCAGACGATGGAAATCCGGTGGTGATCTCTGCTCCGGAATCCTCTGAGGCAAAAGCTTTTATTAGCATAGCAGAAAACCTGGCAGCTCAGATCAGTATCAAGGCCATGCAGAAAGAAGAGACTGATATAAAAGTATCATTTTAACGGAAAGAATGATGGCAAACTATCTATCTGAAATACCTGATGAAATAAAGCGTATTAATGATCATGATATTCAAATCGTTTGGAAAGACGGTGAGGAATCAGTCTATATAGCCAGGGACCTGAGACTTATTTGTCCCTGTGCTGTATGTGTAGAAGAAATGACCGGCAGAAAACTTCTCGATCCTGAAACAGTACCTGAGGATGTTCATCCCGCAAAATTGGAATTAGTCGGCAGGTATGCTATTAAAATCAAATGGAGTGACGGACACGATACAGGTATTTATACTTTCGAGAGACTCAGGAAAATGCACGAAGAGAATTAATAGATCTACCTGTAGTTTGACAATCTGACAGGTGCTCTTTTTCCATCCCAGTTTCCGGGAGAATCATCAAATTTTCCCGGGATATCGGCATTGCAGTTACTGCACCTGGATCCATCAAGTGCATATTGTCCAAGATGAAACCAGTTGCGCTCGATCAGCAGGTTTCCGCATTCATGACAAAATGAACTTCCTCCTGCAATATCGTGAACATTACCCGTGAAAACATATCTTATTCCTGAAGATAATGCTATCTCCCGGGCATCTGAAAGCAGTTTTCCCGATGTTGGCGGAGTCGATCTCAATTTGAAATCCGGATGAAATGCTGTGAAATGCAGAGGGACATCTGGTCCAAGTTCATAAAGTATCCATTTTACCATCTCTTTTATTTCTTGCTTGCTGTCGTTATAATTCGGTATAAGAAGTGTAGTCAGTTCTATCCAGACATCGGTCTTGTTTTTAATATATTTCAATATATCGAGAACGGGATCAAGCTTTCCCAAACATAATTTCTGATAGAAATCATTCGAAAACGCTTTCAGGTCGATATTAGCTGCATCCATATACTCAAAAAATTCTTTTCCTGCATCGAGAGTTATATAACCGGCAGTTACAGCAACCGTTTTTATATCCAACTTATGACACTCAACAGCAATATCAATTGCATATTCGGCAAAAATCACAGGATCATTATAAGTAAAGGCAACCGATCTGCATCCCATCTCTTTTGCAGCTCGAGCTATAGTCCCGGGTGAAGCTGTATCGGTATGCCTGTCCGTTTCCCTGGACTTGCTCATGTGCCAGTTCTGACAGAACTTACATCCCAGATTGCATCCCGCTGTTCCAAAAGAAAGTATACTCGTTCCAGGATAAAAATGGTTTAAAGGTTTTTTTTCTATCGGATCTACACAGAAGCCTGAACTTCTGCCATAGGTCGTCAGGATCATTTTTTCTTCATCATTTTTCCGTACGAAGCAGAATCCTCTCTGTCCATCATTCAATCTGCAGAACCTCGGGCAAAGATCGCATTGAATTTTACCGTTATCCAGCCTGTGCCAGAACCTGCCAATATATGGTTTATAATCATGGTTACTCATAAATAGCCTTTGAATTTACCGATTTCGGAAAATTATTAATTTTATTTTGGATATTTAATATATATCTGTTTATATTTAAAGATAAGGTAAACAGTCTACTTAGTCAAGATTGTTTGCGCTTCCCGGTTGTCTTTTTGATTATTATCAAGAACAAATCTATAAAATTCACCAAAACGGCGGTAAAAATGGGTTTATTCTCCACAAAATGTGCAAATTGTAAAACCACAGAAAATATCCGCAGATGTCCATACTGCAAGAAAGAAATCTGTGAAATCTGTTTGAAATATATTGTGTTGAAGGATGAAACCCCCAAAGGGCTGGTAGGAAAAACTGTCACAGAATTCAAGGAATTCAAGGAACTATATGTAGGTTATCAGAAAGTCTTCAAAAAGAAAAAAGTGCCTGTTCATTTATGTGATGAGTTTCTTCAGCAGGCATGGAAGGGTATAATGGATCAGGTAAAACAATTTCAAAGTAATACAGACCAAAGGGTTTCCAAGATCACTCTTAAATGATTATCGACCTTTCTTATAAGAACAGATTTATACTTTCCGCTATAATTGACTTAATATGAAAAGATCAGGGGAATTCATGGAATAATTTGGTTAGTATATTTGTATTATTTATAATATGATGGTCAACTGAACAATATTAATAGACATAGCGCAAACAGGAGACAATTTATGTCCGGTAAAAAGACACTTTTATTATTGATTGCAATTCTCTTGCTTACTTCCTGCAGTGTGGGAGATCCGTTTTCGTCAAATGATGCAATAACAACACTGGTACTGCAGTTCAGCAACCTGCCTCCCCTTGAAAACAACTTTCATTATGAAGGATGGGCGGTAATAGCCAATGAAGATAAATCTATAGGTAAATTCAAGATTCATCCTAATGGTAGTATTACGGATATTGAAGGGGTGGCAGTCCCTGAGGGAAGAATAGGTACTGAATTTGATGTGGCTGAGGCAACTCTTATTAAAGTTTCTATCGAAGAAGCCGGAGATGTTAACACTACTCCTTCCGGCTCATTTATCCTTGCAGGTGCTGTAAGCGGTTTTTCAGCGGTTCTGAGTATTAATCATGAAGAAGCGATAGGAAAAGTTTTCAGCACTTCTTCTGCGCAGTATCTTCTGGCAACACCTTCTACAACAGATACGCTGGATGAAAAAAGCGGAATATGGTTTATTGAGGATATGAATGCAGTAGAACCCACCCCGGGTATTGATGCACCAGACCTTGAAGGCGGCTGGGTATATGAAGGCTGGGTAACCTTCGGAGATACAACTTTGACAATTGGACAATTTGAATTACCGGGAGCAGGAGATTCTTCAGATGAGTTTACTGGAACTGAGCCTATACCCTTCCTGCCGGGTGAAGATTTTGTCAGAAATGCCCCGCCAGGATTGACATTCCCAACTGATCTGAGCAGTCTAACGATTACAATCACATTGGAACCGGAAAAGGATGACAACCGCAACGGCCCTTCACAGTTTCTACTGTTTTCGGGTAGTGTACCTGAAACCGCTGAGAAGCATGTGACCTACCCCCTGGTAAACTTTTATCAGGATCTTCCTTCAGGGGTAATCGCGCTTGTTAAAGATGATGAAAATAAATAGAAAAGACATAAAAAAGTCATAAAAAAAACCGGGCAATAAAAAAATCGCCCGGTTTTTTTGGTTTAATTTTGTTTATCTTGATTCTTCAAATAATGGATCGCTTCTGATCTCAAGTGTTGTAGTGTATTCCTGGCCATCTACAACTACCCTGATGAAATAATTATCCGGGCCTGCAAATGGTCTTTGTGGACCTCTCGGGGCCCTTGTTATGTATCCAAGCTTGACATACTCGAAATACTGTTCTGTCTGTCTTCTGTCCTGGTCTGATTCAAAATAAGGCTCAAGATCAGCTATCGCATTTTCAAGAATATCTTTCTTTTTATCCTCATCTTCCTCTTCAAAATAATTCTTCAGAACCTGAAACACCTGCTTGTTAAGTTCAGTTGGATCTCCCTGGAAATTCCACCTTACTCTATTCAAGCCGGGCTTTCCTCTGTGGAATGGTATATACCTGGTGATCTCTTTACTCAGGTCTGTTATATATATCCTTATTGTATCAGAGGGGCTTTCTTTCAAATAAATATCAATATTTGCTATACTCTGAGGATTCTGGCCTTTGAAAATCTGATGCCCCATATCTTCAGAATAAGAAATATTTTTTCTCAGGTTTGCCCATCTGGTTACCACCCTGTTTTCCAGAACTGCCACATCTTTTTCAAGATTCTCCTCAGTCAATTGCTGTAGAGGCGTGATATTGTCCATTATCCAGATCCCTCTTCCGTGCGTTCCAGCAATAAGATCATTATCTCTCGGATGGATCACTAAGTCGTGTACGGCAACAGGAGGCATATTATTGTTGATCTTTGTCCATGAATCTCCGCCATCAAGTGACGCATAGGCCGAAAATTCAGTTCCGAGGAACAGTAACTTCGGATTCTTCAGATCTTCTTTTATCACATATACAGGCTCATCTTCAGGAAGGTTGGATGAAATGTCTGTCCAGGTTTTTCCGTAATCGGTTGTCTTGAAAACATATGGTCTGAACTCATCACTTCTGTGTCCGTCAACTGAAATATATGCAGTCCCTTCCTCAAAATGTGAAGCCTCTACACGACTCACCCACAGTTCCCTCGGAAGAACTGCCGGCAAGTTATCCGTTAGATTCTCCCAGTTCACTCCGTCATCCATAGTAATCTGGACATTACCGTCATCAGTACCAATCCAGATCAGGCCGGGTTTCAACGGTGATTCTGAAATAGTTACAATAGTCCCATTGGTCTCTGCACCGGTATTGTCCGGGCTTATTCCACCGCTCGGTTTCTGTTTTTCGGGATTATCCGTTGAAAGATCAGGGCTGATTATTCTCCATGAATCTCCTTTGTCGACTGTTTTAAAAAGGTGATTACCGCCGAAATAAACTGTATGGGGATTATGAGGAGAAATAATTATCGGGGAACTCCAGTTATATCTGAAGAATCCTCTTTGTCCGGGCGCCGGTTTCCATCCTTCAGGGACAAAATCGCGGTAATTTATAATATTCTGTTCACCCGGTTTGATATAACTTCTCCGGTATGTTTCAGGATCGAACCTCGAGATGTTTCCTGCCTGGGATTCACAGTAGATTGTTCTGTAGTCCGTAGGATCGACCTGTACGTGAAAACCGTCGCCTCCACCTATCGCATACCAGTGTCCCCAGAGTATACCCATGGAATCCCTTGAGTTCGACGGTCCTCCCCATGTTCCGTTATCCTGCAAACCGCCGTAGACATAATATGGTTCTCTCATATCAACTCCAACAGCATAGAACTGACTTATACACATATTATGAAATGACTGGTATGTCTTCCCCCCGTCCTGAGTAAGATATGCTCCACCGTCACTGCCCAGATACCATCTGTCTCCATCATTTGGATCTATCCACATCGCATGAAAATCCACGTGAGTTTTTGGGGCGCCGCCGAGGAAATTGTTGTCTCCCGGTTTTACTGTTCTTCCGCCGTCAGTTGAATATTTGAAAGGCATTCCCATGATATATACTTTCTGCGGATCTGTAGGATTTATCCTGATCTGGCTGAAATAAAGCGGTCTGTATTGAAACGTGTTTACATATTCCCATGTCTCACCGCCGTCTTCCGAACGGTACACTCCCGGTCCCGGTTCATCTGTATTACCGTTTACATTACCCCTCATCGTGCTCCATTCGTTATCTTTCATCCATTCTTCATCCTGTTCGGAATCGACAATAGCCATTACCACATTTGGATCGGATCTTGAAATATCGAGGCCGCATCTTCCGAATTTTCCTTCAGGCAAACCGCTAGTAAGCTTTCGCCATGAATTTCCACCGTCAGTAGATTTAAATAGTCCGCCCTCTTCACTTCCACCCTGATAATCCCAGGCCGTGCGGACACGTTTATACATATTGACGATCAGTGTATTCGGATCCCCCGGATCCATAACTATATCATTTGCGCCATGCTTTCCGTCATCAGGGAGTCCATTCGTAAGCTTTATCCAGGTTTCTCCGCCGTCGGTAGTCTTAAATAGTCCCCTGTCACCGGACCAGCCCCACAGATGCCCTATTGCAGCTGCATAGACTATGTCAGGATTCGAAGGATGAGTTAATACACGGGCTATCTGGTGGGTTGATTCAAGTCCCATGCAATCCCAATTCTTTCCTCCATCAGTTGATTTAAATATACCTTTACCCCATGCCACACTGTTCCTGTTATTCGCTTCGCCTGTTCCTACCCATACAATTTCTGGATCTGGCTGATAAATAGCAATATCACCAATTGAAGCAATACCTGTTTTATCAAAAACTGATGTCCATGTCGTACCACCGTTTACAGATTTCCATACTCCGCCGGACGCTGCGGCAACGAAAACCACTTTTGAATTGTTTTCCACTGCCTCAATATCCGATATCCTACCTTTCATATTTACAGGGCCGATGTTTCTCCATCTGAACTGATTAAATGTTTCTTCCTGATTTAATTGTGCTAAAACAGAGCCTGTTAATGTGAAGAAGCAAAATACAAATAATAAGGAAATAACTACATAATTCCTTCTCTCTCTAATCATACTTCGTCTCCTTGAGTTATTTATTAATTATGATATTTTTAGTGACAGATGAAGTGATGAATATATAGTATACGTAATAATCCGAAATTTACTTCAAAAAAATGTAAATTTATACTTTTTTTTTAAATTATTATCCTGAAGAGAGTTTGAGAATTCTCTATTAATATTACACTAATGATCAATTCTCAATCAGAAACCATTACCGGATAACAAGAATAAAGGGGTGCATGCTCCCCTTTTATCGCTATGATCTCCCCCTAATAATTAATGCTAAATAACTATCACCTCCCATTATTTCAGCTCATTATGAAAACAGGATATCTTTCCAGTGTGGCATGCCACACCTTTTTGCTCGACTTTCACAAGCAATGTATCTGCATCGCAGTCATAGTATATTTCCATAACCTTCTGGGTATTGCCGCTGGTAGCTCCCTTTACCCAAAGTGTCTGCCTGGATCTTGACCAGAAACAGGTATTACCGTTTTTTAATGTGATTTTCAGACTTTCTTTATTCATATATGCAAGCATAAGAACAAGACCTGACCTATAATCCTGGACTATTACAGGGATCAATCCCCTGTCATCGAATTTCAATTTTTCAATTGTGCCTTTCATATTTCCTCACAGGAATTTGTCGTTCTTCAAGATATGATTTTATATCGTCAATTGTATATTTACCGTAATGGAAAACCGATGCCGCCAGAACTGCATCTGCTTTTCCGATTTGAAGCGCCTCATAAAAATGATTTAATTCTCCACCGCCACCCGAGGCGATCACCGGAATAGTGACTACTCGAGTTACCTCTTCCAGTAATTTAAGGTCATAACCCTGGTTCTGTCCGTCATTATCAATACTTGTCAGAAGTATCTCACCCCCTCCTCTTGATTCTATCTCCTTTACCCAGCCTATAACGTCAAAATCTGTTCTAACCTTTGCAGCATTCCTGTATACTTTCCAGGAATCCCCCTCTCTTTTTGCATCGACAGCTATTACGATACACTGGGAACCAAAGAGATCAGCCCCTTTATCGATTATGTTGGGATTCAACACGGCTGCTGTGTTGATCGCAACTTTATCTGCTCCATGCATCAGGATGTTCTTGATATCATCAATATCAGAGACTCCTCCACCGATAGTAAACGGTATGAAAAGTTCCTTGCCCAGTTTTCCGGTAAGATCGACTGTAGTCTTTCTTTTATCATTCGAGGCAGTTATATCAAGAAAAACCAATTCATCCGCGCCTTGATCATTATAGTATTTCGCCAGTTCAAGCGGTTCTCCGGCATCCCTTAATCCTTTGAAACTCACTCCTTTTACAACCCTGCCGTCTTTTACATCAAGACACGGTATTATTCTCTTTGTCAGCATTGAATATTTCCTCTAATTTAATCTTTTTCTCGTAAATAGCTTTTCCGGAGATGATACGATTAATCCCGAATTCTTCAATATTATTAAGGATTCTAATATCTTCTATCGATGATATTCCTCCGGATGCAGTAATATATGCCCCCGTGGCTTCGGCTATTTTTTTTAGATTCAAAGTATCCGGCCCGGTCAGAGCACCATCCCTTCGGACATCTGTCAGAATGAACTGGCGGATATATTTCTTCCATTTGATGATTTCATCGATAACTGACATGCTGACCAACTCTGTCCATCCCCGGATCGCTATCATTTCGCCGTAATAATCCAGACCGATCTGGACTCTATCCGAACCTATACTACTGATTATCTTCTCTGCTTCATCAGGATTCTTAATGACAACTGTCCCGAGTATTATCTCATCCACTCCTAAATTAAAAAACATTTCGGCCTGTTCCAGGCTTCTGATGCCACCGCCGAACTCAACAGGTATGGTTACATTTCTGCAGATATCTGTAATGATTTTCAGGTTACTGAAATCATTCATAACAGCCGCATCAAGATCAACAAGATGTAGTCTTTCAGCACCCGCATCCTGAAATCGTAAAGCTGTTTCTACAGGATGTGAACTGTATTCCGTCTCCTTTTCATAATTTCCCTGGAAAAGCCGGACACATCTACCTTCTTTAATATCGATTGCAGGAATAACTATCATAGTTTTATCTCTCCAAAATTTTTTAATATTCTGAGACCGGTATTCTGACTTTTTTCAGGATGAAACTGAGTCCCGAAAATGTTTCTGTAACTGACAGCAGCAGTAATTTTACAGCCATATTCAGCTACAGCAGACCTTAGACTCATTTTTCCGGGAATACAATGAAATGAATGCACAAAATAAACGAATTCTCCTGAACTTATCCCGGTAAAAAGAGGATTACATCCCACGATTTTCAGATCATTCCACCCAATATGCGGGATTTTATATTGTGTTTTTATTTTCTCAACCTTTCCGGGAATAATGTCTAGACCCGGAAAATTGCCGTTTTCTTCGCTACTAGTGAACAGAAGCTGCATACCTAAACAAATCCCGAGTACAGGAATACCTTGCATTGCCCTGAATTTCAGGGCATCTGCGATCCCTGTCTGCTCGAGCCGTTCCATGGCAGCGCTGAATGCCCCGACACCAGGAAGAACAATCTTCTCAGCTGAAATTATATCCTCAGATACACGTGTTACGTTACAGTCAATCCCCAGATGGTCAAATGCATTCTTGATGTTTGCTATATTCGCATAGCCGTGATCAATTATAGTTATCATATTACACCTTTAGTCGATGGTATACCTTTATTATCCAATCCGGAGGCAATATTTAACGCCATGGCAAATGATTTATATACAGATTCAATTATATGGTGAATATTCTCACCATAAAAATTCTCGATATGAACATTTGCCCTTACCTCATTGACAAATCCTCTGAAGAACTCTTTTATACATTCGATTTCAAGGTCACCGATCATGCCGAATGGAAGTTCTATTTCGAAAACCAGATAAGGTCTGCCGGATAAGTCAATAACCGATCTTGTAAGTGCATCATCCATCGGAACATAGGAAAAACCGTACCTGGTGATCTCCGGCTTGGTGCCTAAAGCTTCCCTGAACGCTCTGCCGAGACATAATCCGATATCTTCAACAATATGGTGTGTGTCGACCTGAAGATCACCATTCGCTTTGATCTCAAGATCAAATTTTCCATGAAATGCAAACAACTCGAGCATGTGATTCAAAAATCCAATACCTGTCTCAATATTATTCTTGCCTGTTCCGTCAATTTTGAGATCTATCCGGACACTGGTCTCCCCAGTTGTACGGTTTACTGTTGAATTACGCATTCTCCACCTTCCTTGTCTTTAATAGTTTTTCCTTTATCTATAAGCGATTTGAGAGCAGCTAAAAACATCCTGTTTTCTTTTGGTTTTCCCACTGTTACCCGGATACAATTATCAAGTCCGGGATAATTCGATACATCTCTCACGGCTATACCAAGTCCGGTAAGTTCTCTGACGATCTTTTTTCCGGTCATCCCGGTATCTATCAGAAAGAAATTAGCGTCAGACCGGAAAATTCTGACCTCATCCATTTCCTGAAGCTGTTCATATAAGAATCTTTTTTCAACTCTGATCAGTTCGAGCTTGTTTTCGATAATCTCCATATTATTCAGGAGCATTACTGCTGCTGTCTCCGAGAATACGTTCAAGCTGAATGGCATTTTCACCTTATGAATACACTTTATTATATCCGGTTCGGCAATTATGTATCCGGCTCTTAATCCGGCAAGTCCAAATGCTTTCGAAAATGTCCGGGAAATAACCAGGTTATTAAATTTCTTAAGAAGAGGTAAAGCAGTTATACAGCTGAATTCAAAATATGCTTCATCAATAACAACTAATCCGTTAGCTGTACCGGCAATTCTTTCAATATCATCAATCGTTATCGAGCTTCCTGTCGGATTATTTGGCGAGGCAATGACAGTCAGATCAACCGTAACGGTACTTAACACATTTATTATCTTCTCAACGGGATATGCCATATCACTGTCCAGGCTGAGACTAATAACCATGGCGTCATTTACTTCTTGTATCTGACTGTATATCCGGAAAGTAGGTTCAACAATCAACATTCTCTTACCGGGAGAAAGTGTCATATTACCAATTGCGTTTAGAAGTTCATCTGAACCAACTCCGACAGATATCATTGCATGGGGAAGCTGAAGTTGATCACTCAATGCCTGCCTCAGCCGTGATCCGTCAAGGGATGGATACCTATTCCACTTCTGTGATCCTGCGGCCTCTAGAATTTCCCCCTTAATTTGAGCAGGTAAATCATATGGCGATTCGTTCTGGTCGAGTTTGACCTCCGTATCTGAGTATTCAAACGAATATTCATCCCTCCTTAAAATCTCTTCTCTAATTAATCTCGATAGCTCCTGTTTATTCATATCTCACCTCTATGGATTTTGAATGTGAATATAATTTCTCGAATGTTGCGAATTGCGCGGCTTTTCTACCGATACTGCAGATCTCTTCCTCAGGATATGAGATAAGGGATGAGAACTTCATGAAATCCATGACATTTAAAGGAGAACTGTACTTTGCCGCCCCTGCAGTCGGTAAAGTATGGTTCGGCCCTGCCCAGTAATCACCTATCGCAGTCGGTGAATAATCTCCTAGGAAAATTGCCCCGGCGTTTATTATTTTGTCGAGTAATTTATCGGGCTCACTGACCATCAGTTGAAGATGTTCCGGTGCTGTCTCATTTACTGCCTCTATGCATGATTTCATAGATCCGGAAATAAACACAGAAAAGTTATTTATGATCGACTCGCGTATTATCTCGTTTCTTGATTCTTCTATCATTTTGTCTTTTATCTCTGCGAATACATTATCAGCAATATTCTCTGATGTTGTTATTAACGCTGTTTTGGCATCAGGATCATGCTCTGCCTGGGCAAAAATATCACTTGTAATGAATTTTATATTTGATAATTCATCGGCGAGAATGATCAGTTCTGATGGACCTGCCGGCATATCGATGCCAACTTTTCCGAAAACCTGTTTCTTGGCTTCATTTACGAATTTGTTCCCGGGACCCGTAATTATTGATACAGGTTTTACTGATTCTGTCCCATATGCCAGTGCCGCTATAACCTGTGCACCCCCGATAGTGTAAAGCTCATCAACTTCAAGAAGACCTGCGCAACCTGCTATTACAGGATCGACGATTCCCCTGTTACCGGGGGGAGTAACGATTACGATCCTTATGACCCCTGCAATCCTGGCAGGAATAACGTTCATTAGTAGTGTGGATGGGTAAACAGCCCTGCCCCCGGGGACATATAAACCGGCGGAGTCAACCGGAGAAAATTTCTGCCCCAGCTTTACACCGTTTTTATTTTCTTCAAACCATGAAATAGGGAACTGCTTTTGATGATATTTACGGATATTCTCCGCTGCTTCAAGATATATATCTGCAAACTCAGGATCGAGTTCCTCTCTGCATTTTACGATGATATCTGGAGATACCTTGAGCTCATCGATTTCCACTCTGTCAAATTGCCGGGTGAATCTCCGCAATGCGTCATCCCCATCCTTTCTTACCGTTTTTATGATCTCTGATACTTTTTCTGATACAGTTACCTGATCACCATCATCTCCTTTGTACCAGAAATCGATGAAATCACTTTTTCTCAGGAATTTTTTCATTTTTCACTCTGTATAGTTTTCTATGGAATTACTTTATTAAGTGGATATTCAATTATATCCCTTGCACCGAGTTTCTTGAGTTCCGGGATCAGGTCCCTTATCTTTCTGTCAGAAATGATCGTCTCGAGGGCCACCCAGTTCTCATCAAGCAGATATGAAACCGTCGGATCTTTCATTGCCGGTACAACTCTCCTGACATTATCGATCTTCTTTTTTGGCAGGTTGAATTTCAAGCCCACTCTCCCTACTGCGTGGATTGCTCCCTGCAAAAGCATACTGAGTCTGTCGATCTTTTCCTTTTTCCAGAGATCATTGAGACTTTCGGCATTTGCAATAAGACGGGGGGTCGAGACAAGGATCGTTTCAACTATGCGGAGATTATTTGCTTTCAGGGAGCTGCCTGTTTCCGTTGCATCAACGATGGCGTCGTATAATACCGGAGCTTTTACTTCCGTAGCCCCCCACGAAAATTCCACTTCAGCTTCGATGTTTTTCTCATTCAGATACTCTTTTGTGAATTTCACCATCTCAGTTGCTATCCGTTTTCCTCTAAGATCTTCCAGTTTATTTATCGGTGATTCCTTAGGTACTGCCACGACCCACCTTACCGGCTTCATCGACCTTTTTGAGTAATTCAATTCAGTGATCTCGACTACGTTTGCCGAATTCTCCATCACCCAGTCTTTTCCCGTAATTCCGGCATCGAACACCCCTCTTTCCACGTATCCAGCGATCTCCTGGGCGCGCATCAGGATGGCATTCAGTTGTGAATCGTCCGATGCTGGAAAATAAGACCTGCTGTTGACTGTAAAAGAATATCCCGCTTTCTCCAGGAGCCTGAAAGTAGCCTCCTCCAGGCTGCCTGACGGCAGTCCTATGTTCAGATACCTGTCCTCGGAACCGTTGTTGTTAGTAAACTGCTTTTTCATCATCTCTTCCTTGTTTTCTGGTTTGTTGATTTGAACAAAAAAAAAGACCTGCCGGATGACAGGTCTTAAGTTTTTATATAAACAAAAAAACCCCGCCGTGAAGGCGGGGTTGGAATCAAATTTATGTTATATTACAAAAACAGATCACCTGCCATCCACTATCCTGAGATAGAATGATGATGATGGTGATGATGATGCTGAGAGTTGTTTATTGTAATATTTATTTTCATGTCGCTGCTTGTTTTTACCAATGCAAAAGGTAATATAATAAATACTGAGATGCAAGTTTTTTATTTGAGCAGTTAAATTTTCAGTATTCTTTATTGGAGGAAATTGATTTGTCAAGTTCAACTGACCTGCCAAAAAAAATTGATAAATTAAATCTCTAAACCTGAATAATAAATACTTTGTTTATCTTTAAATTTAATACTGCTATTGTATAGTGCCTTTACTATAAACGTCTCAGGTTTTTTGCGTTGATCGCTGAGATATATCCCCATGCCATGCCGATCAACAGGCCTGCCCCATGTGCAGTATTAGCGATATTTCCCACAAGTCCGGTTAGGCATATGAAAAACCACACTATCATAAATATAACGATATTCCTCTCGAGAAAAAGCCCCGATGCTGGATCGTGCTTTCCGCGCATCCAAATATACCCAAGCAATCCGTAAACAACTCCGGACATTCCTCCGAAATTAGGTCCGCTGACAACATATTGAGCTACATTCGAACCTGCTGCCAACACAACAACAAGAATTACAAAGAATTTCGAACTCTGTTTAAACTCTATCTGACTCCCCAGGTCTTTCAGCCAGAGCATGTTGAACAGTATATGCATTATTCCGAAGTGTATGAACATAGGTGTAATCAGCCTCCATATCTCTCCGGAAAAGATATTCGGCAGTCCCGGACGCCACTGAATCATATTCCCCGACACCCTGAAATCTGTAATGAAGAGGCCGCTGATCATAGTTTTATTACTGCCGAGACCGGAGATTATTGCTACAGCAACACTTATAACGATCATCACCATTGTTACCCGTCCTATTCCCTGGTAAGTGGTGTATCTCCACTGGAACTGGCTTGCCTTTACTTTTTTCTGATACCTTTTCTCTTCCTGTTCTTCCTCGAATCTTATTTCGTCGGCTTTTTTTGAGGACTTTTTATATACCGGATTATCCGGATTGTCCCTGAATTCCTTCAGAAGATTTCCCGCATCTTCCATTTTCTCCTCATCATGAACCCAAACACTCCATTCACCATCTCCGTCATCGAGAATTTTATTCCCGATCTCTTTAACCAGGAGAAGATCGCTGAAGGTCTTTGCCTGTTCTTCGTCTCTGAATGTGCCTATCTCACGCATTTAATTATTATATTCCTGTTAAATGTATTTTTAAATTGACAAGTTAATATACGAAAAGGAGAATTCAAAGTTTTTCATAAAAAATCAGAGATTTTGATTATATTACATCCGGCAACCATGACAGCTCCGATTCGTAATTATCTGAATAACAATATTTGCAGGAACGATTCCATGACAAAAAATCGTATATTTCCAGTTTTTGCTCTGCTCATACTACTTTCTATCTCTTTTAATGTTCCGGCGTACCAGGAATCTTCATTAAATACCGGATTGGCTGCGGATGAGCTTATTGCAGGGGCGGACAGGTTGATCCCCGGCCTGCTCGAGAAAAACAATGTCCCCGGATTATCTCTTGCTCTGATACAGAACGGAAGAATCATTTGCATTAAACCTTACGGGATAAAGGACAGCAAAACCGGTGAACCTGTGGAAGAAAACACTGTATTCGAGGCAGCTTCTCTGAGCAAACCCGTTTTTACTTATGCAGTACTGAAACTTGCAGATCAGGGATCGATTGACCTTGACAGGCCGCTGTATGAATACTGGCAGGAAGAATACATAGACAATGATGAGAGATACAAGAAAATCACTCCGAGAATTGTGATGACACATTCAACGGGTTTTCCTAACTGGAGGAGAAATAAAAAGCTGACCATAAATTTCGAACCGGGAACGAGATTCAGCTATTCGGGTGAGGGATTTGTCTACCTTCAGAAGGTAGTAGAACATATTACAGGAAAAGAACTAAACGAATTGATGCGAGAGTTAGTATTCACACCTCTGGGTATGGAAAACAGCTCATATATCTGGCTGGATGATTACTCAGATACTGCATCGAAATGTCATAATGACAAGGGAGAGCAGCGCGGGAAGGGACGGCCGTCTAAAGCAAATGCTGCAGCTTCGCTCCACACAACAGCAGGAGATTTCGCAAAGTTCATGATCTGTATAATGAACGGTTCTGGATTGAAGAGCAGTACTTCAGAAGATATGCTGACTCCTGGGATCAGGGTGTCTGACAGGCACGGTAAAACCGCGAATAAATCGTTGTACTGGGGGCTGGGATTCGGCCTTCAGGATACTGTGGATGGAAAAGCTTTCTGGCATTGGGGAGATAACATGAATTTCAAATGTTACGCGGTAGGATACCGGGAACTTAAATTCGGTCTCGTTTATTTTTCGAACGGAAAGAACGGTCTGAATTTTGGGGATGAGCTTATCTCAGGGATCCTCGGTGGAAACCATCCTGCCCTCGAGTGGCTGGATTACCATTAGACAGAAATTGTTAAATACCCTGAACATTTCCATCAGTTTTTTGAGAAAATTGCATAATTATATTGTTTTATAGGATAATAGTGTGTTATCTTGATAGATCAGGATATTTTTCACGTAACTATTCTCTGGATAACCTGTAATATAATAATACTCAGGTGAAATATGCCAAAAAGCGTTGAAAAAAGATTTGCAAAAATAGTATGTACTCTCGGCCCGAAGACCAGTACCTATGAGAAAATCAGGAAACTGGCAAATGCCGGAATGAATGTTGCCCGTGTGAACTTTTCTCACGGAACACATGAAGAGCATAAAAAAGTGATCGAAGCTATCAGAAAAGTATCTGAAAATGCCGGTAAGCCGATAGCTATACTTCAGGACCTTCAGGGACCGAAGATCAGGGTAATGAAATTCGAAAAAGGAGAGGCTAAACTTAAAAATAAGGCAGACTTCATCCTTACAGTAAGAAAAGTAACCGGCAATGAAAGGATCGTCTCGGTTTCATACAATCATTTTCATAAGGATGTCAAACCCGGTGACATAGTTCTCCTTGATGACGGTAACCTTCGCCTGAAAGTAGCGAGGATCAAAGGCAAGGATGTTCACTGCAAAGTGATATTCGGAGGGATACTCAAAGACCATAAGGGATTAAACCTTCCCGGATCGATACTGAGTGTTCCCACAATGACTAAAAAGGACAACGAGGACCTGAAGTTCGGTTTGGATAATGACGTTGATTACGTTGCTCTTTCATTCGTCCAGAAGCCCTCTGACATTACTCATATCAAGAATAAGATACTTAAGGCCGGAAAAGATACCCCGGTTGTGGCTAAAATAGAAAAACCGCAGGCTGTCGAGGCTATTGATAAGATCACAGATCTTGCTGATGTGATAATGGTAGCAAGAGGTGACCTGGGTGTAGAGATGGAGACGGAAAAAGTTCCCCATATCCAGAAGGAAATTATTTCGATGTGTAACATTAAGGGGAAGCCTGTTATTACCGCCACCCAGATGCTCGAATCGATGATCTATAATCCGAGACCTACCAGGGCTGAGGCCTCCGATGTAGCCAATGCAGTTCTCGATGGTTCAGATGCTGTGATGCTCTCAGGCGAAACAGCAGTTGGAGCTTTTCCTTTTGAGGCTGTCGACACGATGAGAAAAATAATCTGCCTGACAGAACAAAACACTGACATTGGTGAAAGAAGAATTACACTTCGAAGAAAAAAGAGGGGAGTCATTTACGATTCAGCCTCGGCAACCGGATATTCCGCATGCCATGCCGCGGAGATGGTAGGTGCTTCCGCGATAGTCTGTCTAACTCAGTCAGGTTCTTCGGCAAACATGATCGCGAGGTTCAGATCAGATATTCCTGTTATTGCAATCTCACCGAGGATTAGAGCATATTATAGAACTGCTCTTGTATGGGGTGTACGCCCTATCCTGACACATGAATTCAAGGATCTTTTCAGTCATACTGTTGATGAGATAATGGAAATTCTAAAAGCAAAAAAGATCGTTAAAAAGAATGACCGGTTGATCATTACTGCAGGATTGCCTTTCACCAAGATGCTTAAAACCAATGCGATGAGGATAGAGACAGTATATTGATATTGGAATATTAATTACTTGAAATTTGCTGATTTTGTTTATAATTTAAGTATTCTTTTGTTTTACAGCAAAAGAAGTAAATAACCTTCCGCCGATATTACTTTAATTAACGATTTCGGCTGTAATAAATATTTCCCCTGACTACAAGGAGGATTTTTATGAGCGATAAAGTTGGTATCGTGGGCTACGGCTCTTATATCCCCCGAAACCGCATCAAGCTTGAGACGATCGCAGAAGTGTGGGGTGCCAGTGCACCACACATGAAAAAGGGACTAATGCTTTATGAGAAATCCGTACCAGGACACGACCAGGACGTGATAACTATGTCTGTTGAAGCTGCAAGAAACGCACTGAAAAGATGCAGTATCGATCCAAAGGACATCGGCTCGATCTACATAGGTTCAGAATCTCATCCTTATGCTGTTAAGCCTAGCGGCACAACTGTGGCTGAAGCAATTAATGCCACACCTGATATTCACTGCGCTGATTATGAATTCGCATGTAAGGCTGGTTCGGAAGCCATGTTCGTATGCAGTCAGCTTGTCAAAGCTGAGTCAGTAAAATATGGACTTGCCATAGGCGCTGACACATCACAGGGACAACCGGGTGATGCACTCGAATATTCGGCTTCTGCTGGTGCCGCCGCATACATTTTCGGAAATGACAATCTTCTGGCAGAACTGATGTATACTCACAGTTTCATGACCGATACACCAGATTTCTGGAGGCGTGAGCATGAGTTTTATCCCAAGCATGCGGGAAGATTTACCGGTGAACCCGCATACATGAGAACAGTACTTGGCTGTGCCAATGCTCTTCTTGATAAATCCGGTATGAAGCCTGAGGATTTCAAATATGCTGTCTTTCACCAGCCCAACGGGAAATTCCCGATGAGGATTGGAGGAATGCTCGGATTCTCAAAGGAACAGATGGAAACGGGATGGCTGGTACCATGGTTAGGCAACACATATTCCGGGGCCTCTCCCATTGGTCTGACTGCTGTACTCGATGTCTGTGATCCGGGAGACCACTTATTCATGTGTTCATACGGATCGGGAGCTGGCAGTGACGGTTTTATTTTCAAGGTGACCGACAAGATAAAAGAAGTACAGGATAAAGCAGTCAAGACCAGGAAGATGCTTGACGAGAATAAACGTTATCTCTCATACGGAGAATATGCAAAGTACCGCGGTAAGATCCATAAATAGGAGGTATTGAAATATGCGTGATGTTGCAATAATTGGTATTGGAATTCATAAATGGGGTGAGCTCTGGGGAAGATCGATCCGTGATATTTTCACCGAAGCAGGACTGAATGCGATCGATGATGCCGGAGTCGACCATATAGATTCAATGTATATAGGAAGTATGTCACCGGGTCTCTTCGTAGGCCAGGAGCACCTCGGTCCCCTAATGGCGGATTACCTCGGTGTTGCTCCCATCCCCGCAACGAGAGTTGAATCTGCATGCGCTTCCGGCGGAGCGGCTTTAAGAGCTGCTTTTCTCGATGTTGCATCCGGGATGAATGATATTGTTCTCGCCGGTGGTGTCGAAAAAATGCTCGATGTTGACGGTGATGGCGCAACGGCAGCTCTTGCTACAGCCGCAGACCAG
>JANQEH010000107.1 GCA_028278455.1 bacterium | reverse complement strand
GGAATTTCACCGGTTCTGCCGATACTCAGGCTCGCGGGCTTTAACCGCCGGTCAGGATTTTCACCTTGCCCCGAAGATAATATCAATAATTCTTTATTTATAATAAAATACAAAAAAAAAGCAAAAATTTCAAGTTATAATTGATCTATCAGATGAGATCAGCACTCTTCAGTATTACCTCTGCATTAATTTATATATTCTTTCAAAAGATTTTATTGCTTCACTTTCAAGATCGAGTTTGATCTTTGCTCCCTCAGGAGACTTGGAATAAATGTAGTCTATAAAAGTCGTCATTCTGTTCAGGTTCGGGATCTCCAGCATTCCTTTTCCACCAAGGATCCTTAAAATATTAACAAGTCCGAACCGTTTTAAATATATATCGATCTCCTCATAACTTATCCCCAGGGTATAATATAACTCATCCCTGACGATCTGGAGCGGCATCATGGACCCGAGGTCTGTTGGTGTACCGTAGCTTTCTGAAATATGCTTTATCGTATTAAGAATCGACCATTCTGCGCTGACTTTAAACCTGGTTTGGACTCCCTTAGAAGTCGTGATGATCCTTTTTGCAATGGTCTTAATCATTGTTACGAGCCAGTCCGGAATTTTCCGAAACTGGGTTTCGAGCATTCTCTTAGTAACGACAATTATTTCTGTCTGCGCCACTGCTTTTACTGAGGCTGTTCGCTTGTCAATCCCGAATAACGCCATTTCTCCGACGAAATCATTCTTTCCGAGTGTAGCAAGCACCATCTCATCATCACCCATCTCTTTGATTATATCCACCTTACCGGCTTTGATAATAAACATATCCCGGGCATCATCACCTTCCTTGCAGATAAACTGCCCAACTTCATATTTCTGTACCAGCCTGTTGCCTGCTGCCTGCTCAGCCATAATTAGTCATCTCATTTATCGATTTTTACATTTAAAAGGCTTGTACCCTCATTGTTACGGATATAAAAAAGTATGCTTTCTCTGTCACCGTATCTTTGTAGGGCATCACGAAAATCATCAGCCTGTTTTATCTCCATCGTTTCAATTTTATAAATTATATCTCCAGGTTTGATTCCGTTTCTGTCTGCTACGCCGTTCCTGATTACCGATGTAACCCTAATCCCGGTCTCTCTGCTCGAACCCTGAGCATAGGTTACCATCTCAATACTCATATTCATTATCGGTACATTGAAATTATACCCGTTCTGGACAATAGTTTCTTCAGGGATCGGTTCAAGAGTTACCCATATGTCTCTCGGATCGCCATTTCTCATTACAGTCAATTTCAGTCTGTCTCCTGGATCGCTGCCGGATACCCTTTCCTGCAGTTGATTAACTCTCTGAATAGGAACATCGTTTATTTTAACGATCACATCATTTTCACGAAGTCCGGCATCCTTACCGGCGGTAACTTCATTATTGAATCCGTTTATTACAACACCGTCTCCGTCAGCCACCTTTAACTGCTTCATGTGCTCCTGGTCGGCAATATTTATAATAGTAACTCCCATTACTCCCCTGACAACCCTTCCATGTTTCCTCAGATCCGCTGCAATATTCCTCGCAAGGTTAACAGGTATTGCAAAACCGTAACCGGTGAAAGTCCCTGTCTCGGAGATTATCGCGGTATTGATACCAATCACCTCTCCATCCAGGTTCACAAGCGGGCCTCCACTGTTACCCCTGTTTATTGCAGCATCGGTCTGAATGAAGTTTTCTATCGTATAACCTCCTTCCGGATTCATATCTCTGCCAATAGCGCTTACAATACCTTTTGTAACAGTATTTGTCAGATTCTGGGGAGATCCAATAGCAATTACCCATTCACCAACTTTCAAGTTATCGGAGTTCCCGAGATTAGCGTATGGATAACTGCCCGGTTCCTTTATCTTTATAAGCGCTACATCTGTGAGAGGATCCGCACCGACGACATCAGCCTCATACCTGTATTTGTTGGTCAATACAACATCGACCTCGAGCGCCCCTTCGATCACATGGTTGTTTGTGATGATATAACCCTCTGGATCGATAATAACTCCGGAACCGAGCCCTCTGCTGTACTCCTGCTGTCCCCTGCCGCCATACCTTCTCCTGAATAGTTCCTCGGCAGAATTTGCCGGAGCTGCTTTTCTCAGGACTTCTATTCTTACAACTTTTGGAGAAATCTGTTCTGCAACCCTGATAAATGCATTGCTGAAATTCTTCAGCTGCTCAACAGGATCGCTCTGAAAAGCAGATCCCGGGCTTGAAGTCAGAGTAATTACTAATATTATAAGTGAAGTTATATATGCTGTTCTTTTAGATGAGCTTATGTACATCCGACTCACCTCCTGTCAATCTTTCTTTTTCGTTTTCTTTTTTGCTGTTGTTTTTGCTTTTGGCTTAGCCTTGCTTTTCTTCTCGGTTTTTACATCTTCTTCAGGCTTTTCCATATCAGGTTCGGTTTTTTCGCCTTCTTCAGGTTTGAACTCCTCTTTTTCCTCCTCAGGATCAGGTTTGGATACCTCGTTTACGTAGTTCAGTCTCAGCTCAGTAAGTACCTGCTGCAGGAACCTGTCCTCCTCATCCGTTAGATTTCCCTTGGTCTTTGCTGCGAGCATATTCATCATATCGATGACACGTTTTGCTTCTGTTAGATTTCTTTCGACTGTCTGTGTAACCGGATTGGCGATCTTACCGAGATTGATCATCGCTGACATCTGGAAGTTCAGTATAAGTCCAAAAAAAAGTTCCTTTTGATATTCAGTAATATCGTCCATTACTTGTTTCTCCGTTTTTTGATTATTCGTCCATTGCCTGGCGTATCAATAAAAGCCTTATCAGCTGAATTACTGCTACGGATGCCGCCGCTACATAAGTAAGCGCTGCTGCATTAAGTACTTTCTTTGCTCCGCCTACTTCCTGTGGATCGAGCGCTCCCGAATTCTGTATCTCTGATATTGCTCTTGTACTTGCGTTGAATTCAACAGGCAGCGTGATTACCGTGAATGCCACTACCGCAGTATATGCAAGAATCCCTATATCAATAAATGAGGGATTATTGAAGATAAATCCTGCAAAGATCAGCGGGAAAGACAGGTAAGATCCGAACTGACTTACCGGAACGGCAGCTGATCTCATCTTCAGAGGTCCATATCCCACGTTATGCTGAATGGCGTGTCCTACTTCATGTGCTGAAACACCTACAGCTGCAAGTGATTTCCCGTAATAATTATCTTTAGATAGTCGCAGTACTTTACCGCGTGGATCGTAATGATCGGTTAAACCACCTTCAACAGCTTCTATAGAAACATCTGTAATCTGATTATTTCTCAGTATTCTTTCAGCTACCTCTTTTCCTGTGAGCCCGCTCCTTGAAGGGACTTTTAAATACTTTTTATATGTAGATTTGATCTTAGTACTAGCGTAAATACTAAACAGGATCGCAGGGATAAGCAGAACCATTGTAGGATCCCAGAAAAAAAATCCCATTTAAAACCTCCTTTAGTTTGTTTGATTTTCATTCAGTATTTACTAATAAAATACTAAAATCGGGTATAAAAGTTCCAATTATTGCCTTAGTCCTGAAGCGTTTCCGATCAGTTATTTTGTTATATCTACCTGCACTCCTTTTGGAGTTAGTTGGACTACAAAGTTATGGGGAAGATTCCCGCCGGCTTTCAAGTCATCTTTTATCTTCGCTTTCATTGGCATATTCGCATCAGGTCTGAATCCGCGGTCAAGCTTGAAGTAAGATGTCTCCGCCTTGATCACCTGCGAAGGAAGCCTAACAGGCACTCTGTTCAGTTTTTTCACAGACGCTTGTAATAAAACTTGCGGATGTGCTTGCGCTTCAATTCTTGCCATTGGAAACTATTATGTAAAAAGTAAGTTAAATATATATAATTTTCTAATATATTGCAAAGAATTATAGACATACGGTATAATTTGGATGTCATTTTGGCTATATTCTATATTCGGCATGATATCGAGATTATTGATTTAATTTCTGAGTTAGAATTATTATATTAGAAGTTGGACTAAAGTAGAATTTAACCAGGCTTCATTATGGCTGAGAAGAAGCAGATAAAAAAGAAAACGGAATTGCTTAATAGAAAGACTGTACTATATTATACTATTTTCTTCCTCAGCCTTGTTGTAATACTTACATCTGGCGGACTCTATTACAGATATCTTGCGCAGGGTCTTCCATCACTAATGCAGCTGGAAAGATTCGAACCCTACCAGACTACCAAAATCATATCTTCCGACGGTGTTGCCATAAAAGAACTTACTAAAGAGAAAAGGACCAATATTCCTTTTCACAGGATCCCCGAGGACATGATAAATGCATTCGTTTCAACAGAAGACCACAGGTTCTTCAAACACTGGGGGATTGATACGAGAAGGTTTCTTAGTGTCATACTTATAAATATACAGGCATTGCGTTACAAGCAGGGATTCAGTACAATCACGATGCAGCTTGCCGGACAGTTATTTCTCGACAGGCGTGAAAGGACTATAGCTCGAAAACTTCGGGAAATAATGCTGGCTATTCAGATAGAGAAGAAGTATTCCAAACAGGAAATCCTGGAAATGCACCTGAACAATGAACATTTCGGACACGGGGCATACGGGATCCACGAAGCTGCCAGAAAATTCTTTGACAAGGACATAGAAGACCTCAGGATTGATGAATGCGCCCTGCTTGCAGGTGTGTTGAACGGCCCCGGAAGGTATTCACCGGTGTTTTATCCCGATAGATCACTTAACCGCAGGAATCTCGTCCTGAATAACATGCTGAAGCACGGTTTCATAACGCAGTCGCAGTATGTCGATGCGCGGGCAAAATCCCTTGATGTCAGGATCGTTCTTAACGAGAATCTGATCACAACTGATGATATAGCTCCATATTACACGGAATATATCCGGCAAGAACTCGAAAGTATGCAATCGCAGTATGGATTCGATCTTTATCGAGACGGTTTAACGGTTTACACTTCCCTGAATACAAAAGCTCAGGAGATCGCCGAGAGAGTTGTCAAGGACCAACTGGATGTTCAGCAAAGAGTTGCAAACTCGCGCTACAGAAACAAGAGAAGCAGGATTCGGCTGCTCGAGTCATTCAGGAGCATACCACTCGATACGATCCCTAAACTGGTCGAGAATGAAGCATACATGGATTCCCTTCTGAATAAGAACAATACAGTTCAGACCGGCTTCGTATCCATGGACCTCAGTACAGGTCATGTGCTTGCCTATATTGGGGGCAGGGATTTTACCAGCTATAAAT
>JANQEH010000085.1 GCA_028278455.1 bacterium | reverse complement strand
GTTCTCTTCTGTTACCCTTATATTGAGATGCTCAAGTACTGAGGGACTGAGTTTCGGGACCATATCATCCCCTGAGTAGCCGATCTTTTTCCATTTGATCAAATGATCGGCGAAATGGATTATCGATGTAAGCTGCGGATTCAGCACAGCTTCATTCGGTGTGTGATGGTATTCTATGCATTCAACTAAGTTTTCCGGAAGTTTCCATTTTTCTGTTAACCAGCTTCCGATGAGCCCGTGACCGATACCAAGAACTTCGATCTCCGCCTGTCGAAAACTCTCTCCCTTTGTCCTTACCCTCTCGATGATAGCGTTGAATTCCTTCGGGAAATACTGGCTGAGAACGAGCTTTCCAATGTCATGCAAAAGGCCAGCAACGAATACCTCACCCGACTGCTCAACATTGTTCATCTTGGCTACTCCCTTCCCTACCACTCCGCAGGCTATTGCATGCTCCCAGAACCTGCTCATGTCGAAATTCGGCGCTGCGCTCCTGTTCTTGAACCTTCCGATGATCGAAACACTCAAACCCAGGTCCCTGATAGTATCAAAACCAAGAACGACTATAGCCAGGGTTACAGTACCGATCTTCCTCGGAAAACCATAGAATGCCGAATTTGCCAGTTTCAGGATTTTGGCGGTAAGAACCTGATCGGTCGATATGAGTTTTGTGATCTGTTTAGCTGATGTGCGGGGATCGTCGATAAGCTCTATCATCTTTGCGACGATAGTCGGGAGTGCCGGAAGACTCAGGATATTCTCGGCAATGCGCTTAATGCGCTCGTTCTGACGTTTTGTAACCAAATTCTCCGGTACTTGATTGTGATTAGTTCGTGATAGATTATACTGGATTATACTTTAATGTCAATATGCCCTTTTCTGAACCGGGAAACAGTCTGCGTCTGCGCCTTCGGGGCAGCGCTCTGCTGTTCTTCTTCCTGCTGTTTTTTCTGCCTCTTCTTCTTCTCTTTCTCTGTCTCTTTATCGAGCTGGACCTTCGATTCAGGAGTTTCAGCCGCTTCCTGCGCTTCTCTCGCCTCCTGATCTGTATCCTTCTGCTGGATTTCGTTAGCTGCTCTCTGCAGCTGATCGATCTGTCCCTGTCTCGTCTGGAATGATCTTTCTACAGCGGGAGTCTGAGTATGTACGGTCTGGAAATCAACGTTCCTCATAAATTACTCCCTGAGCATCAATGCTCTATGTTAAAACAGTATATCCTTATAAATATGTTATCGCCAATAGAACGGTCAAACTTGATTATAAATCAGACTTTCATGGCTTCGTGGAGCTTTCCGCGCAGGCTCAGGATGGTTTTTGTATGTATCTGCGAGATTCTCGATTCGGATAACTGGAGCACCTGCCCGATCTCTTTCAGCGTAAGCTCCTCATAATAGTATAACGCTATAACCAGCCGTTCGGTTTCCGGCAGGTCATCTATAGACTTCATTATTATATCTTTGAGTTCATCCTTATTGATAGCATCATCCGGCTCGGGTTCAGACTTATCCTCAATAACCTCGTGCAGCTCGCCCTTTCCACCTTCTTCATCATAGATGATATTATCCAGTGACATTAGAGATACGGCGCTCACTTCCCTGAGCAGGTCAAAATAATCATTCATCGAGATGTTCATCTTCGATGCGATCTCTTCATCGGTTGCGGGACCGCCTTTAATGTTCTCTATCTCCCTTATGACTTTCTCGAGGTCGCGCGTTTTGCTACGAATTGAACGAGGTATCCAGTCGAGTTTCCTGAGCTCGTCGAGCATGGCACCCTTAATCCTTGGGATCGCATAACTCTCGAATTTCACGCCATACTTGGGATCGAACCTGTCAATAGCATCGATCAGCCCCATGATCCCAGCACTCTCGAGGTCGTCGGAATCCACGGATGGAGGCAGTGTGAACATCATCCGGCCAGCAACATACTTGACCAGATTTACATGCTTCAATACGATCTGCTCTTTAACTTTAGGATCACGAGTCCTTTTAAATTGGTCCCATAGAGAGTCTACTTCAAGACTCATCGCTTATCCTCACCTGTTTAGCTTATTCTACGCTTCCTTCAGCTGCCTCTTCATCTTCTTCTTCAGTTCTGAGCTCTTCAGTTACCTTTATTATGACAACAGCCATAAGAACCAGAACCCCTTCAATCGCAAGAAACGCCACAAAGGAACGCATAACGATCGTAAAGATTTCCATTTCCCTGAATGCACCCACAAGAAAGGAAATCGCAAACATCAAAATACCAAGCTTTAATATTAGAATTTTCATCGCCTAATCCAAGTAAAATTTAATTAAACAATGAAATTTTTGCCAATTTTTTAAAAAAAGATTCTTCAATTTGTCCAATTGGCAATTTTTCCTTTGTTATTAATTGATCCACCAGGTTATCCAGGCACTTACTTGCCGGACACCTTGGATATTCCAGTACGAACGGCCTCTGGTTCATAACCGACTGCCTTATCTTGTTGTCAGTCAGAATATAACCTGTGAACTTGACCGCTATTTTCAGAAACTTGTTTACTACCATTCTGAATTTTATATATATCTCTTTTGCCTGTTCGAAAGACTTGACCTGGTTAACAACAATATTTGCCTTCATACCGTTTCTCTGCATCGAGAGGACTTTCAGTACCGCATAGGTATCTGCTATCGAAGTCGGTTCGGGTGTTATGACCAGAAGGTTCCTCGAAGAGAATGTCAGTATATCGATTACATGTCTGTTCAGTCCCGCAGGCGTATCTATCACAATAAAATCGTAATTCTTTTCCAATTCCTCAAGCTGTTTAAATATTTTCTGCCTCTTTTCAGCTGCCACTTCCGTAAGATCATTGAATCCGGATCCTCCTGGAAGTATATGGATCTTCTCCGGCCCCTCATGGACTACTTCCTTTATCGAGTAATTCTTTATTATTGCATCAGCCAGTGTAAATTTTGGAGAAATTCCCATAATCAGATCAGCATTTGCAAGATTATAATCAGCATCCATTATAAGGACACTTTTGTTACTCTCTTTAAGTTTCAATGCCATATTCACCGCAATATTCGTCTTACCGACTCCACCTTTACCGCTTGATACTGCAATTATCTCAGCCTTCTTAGCGGAAGAATAGTCTTTATTTAAAGGAATATCCGGCTTTCCGCTATATTCTGTAGCTATCTCTCTTAATCGCGCTGCCTGGTCCAGCATCAATTGCTTTTCCTCCTGACAATCATTCTTGCAAGTTTATCGACAGTTGCTCTTCCTATATCTTCCGGTACATTCTGTCCGTTAGTCAAATATGATATGGGAACCTGTTTTTCATTTAAAATATTCAGTATAATACCGAGGCTTGATGTCTCATCTATTTTCGTGAATAATATCCTGTTATATTTGAAAAGCGAAAATTTTGCAAGGGCCTCTCTTGTATCACTGAATCTTGTAGTAACACTCAAACAAAGATGAATCTCATCTGGATTAGCTCCAGTAACAAATTTCTTCATCTCTTTCAGCCTCTGTGTATCTCTCTGACTTCTGCCTGTGGTGTCTATATAGATGACATCCATATCCGAGTAGTTGTTAATCGCCGCCTGCATGTCTTTCGGGGTATATACTACAGTCAACGGTATTTCAGCAATATTGGCAAAAGTTTTCAGTTGGTCTACGGCTCCGATCCTGAATGTATCTGCCGATATAAGAGCTACTTTTTTCTTATTGATCAGTTTCTGATTAGTAGCGAGTTTTGCGATAGATGTAGTTTTACCCACTCCGGTAGGTCCGACAAGCATAACCACCTTTGGGCGATTTTTGTAATCAACTACCTCTTTAGCAATCTTTATCCTTCCTGCAATCTTCTTAAGAAGTTTAGCCACGATCAGTTTCAAGTCTTTATACTGATCACCACTCAGCTCATGGTGAATGGCCTCAACAAGCTCTCTGGCAGTAACATCGTCCACTTCATTGTCGATTAGCTGTTTCATCACCATCTGCAGGTTATCAGGTAGTGACGGTACATTACTGTACTTCAGAAAACTGCTCAATTTAGCCATACTGTTCCGCATTTCATTCAACTCCGATTGGAGCATAATGGACTGCATATTATCCTTTTCATTCCGATCAGCAGGAGGCCTGCTGACAACCGGTTGATGAGATTGGAATTCCGGTATTACATCCGGCGGAGTGGTATTCAGAGGTTTGCTGCCTTTATCTACTGCGGCAGTTATTTCTATACCCTCTTTACCTACGAAATCGAGAAGCCCGCCCTGGCTGACCTTGTTGGTCTTGAGGATAACTGCATCCTGGCCGAGATCCTTTTTCATCCGGGCTACTGCTTCCTTCATCGTCGGTGCTGTGAATTTTTTAATCATCATATGTTGATATTCCTCCTTCCGATTCTACTTGCACTGTGGAGGTTAATTCTCCATAAGAGAGCACTATGATCCCCGGTATTGCCGGTTCGATCAGAGACCTGAGATGCATTCTTACCGTAGGTGATGTAAGTATTATCGGATTATACCCTTTAGACATCATTTCTTCTATTTTTTCTGATATTCTTTCTATAAGATTTTGATGGACATCCGGCGGAATGCTGAAGCTGCTTCCAGCCTGAGAAGCCTGCCTGACTGCATCCTCGATCATCTGCTCGTTCCGTGCATCGAGTGTCAGAGCATGGATCATTCCGTCATCAGCCGTAAAGATCTGCGTAATCGTATGCTTCAGGGACTGACGCACATACTCAGTTAATACTGTCACATCACGCGTACTCGGAATAAAATCAGCAAGTGTTTCGAGTATTGTCACAAGATCCCTGATTGGTATCTTCTCGCTAAGAAGATTTTGCAGAACTTTCTGCACAGCACCGATACTCAGCTGTGGAATAACCTCATCGACAACTGCCGGAAAATCGTTCTTTATATTGTCAACCAGTTTCTTGGTGTCCTGTCTGCTCAATATAGAATCTGCTGTATTCTTAATTATTTCCATAAGGTGAGTTGCAATTACCGCTGATGCCTCTACAACAGTATATCCTGCTAGCTCGGCTTCTTCCTTTCTATCCTCTTCAATCCAGTAAGCAGTCAGGCCGAAGGCAGGCTCAGTCGTAATATTTCCGTCAAGTTCAGCTGTAGCAGTACCTGGATTCATTGCAAGCATCATACCGGGGAACACTTCATTTCTGGATACTTCATTGCCTCTGTTCTTTACGACATATTCATTCGTGGTCAGTTGGATATTATCCCGTATTCTAATAGGTGGGACTATAAATCCCATTTCCATCGCGATCTGTTTTCGCATTGTCGTTATCCTTCCAAGCAGATCACCCCCCTGTTCCGCATCAACTAACGGGATAAGGCCGTAGCCGATCTCGAGCTCAAGCGGATCAACCTGCAGATAGCTCTCGATCTTGTCTTCGGGTTCAGGCATCGGGGGCTCTTCCTCGACAACTCTCAGCGCCTCAGATTTCTGGGACTGCATACTGAAATATCCCATTACTCCAGCAATACCCGCCATAATTGCAAAAGGTATAAGGGGAAGTCCGGGAGCCATTCCGAGAAACATCAGAGCTCCAGATGCTATAAAAAGAGGTTTCGGCTCCGCCAGAATCTGTTTCGACAGATCGGCGCCGAGATTCGCCTCTGCGGCCGCTCTGCTGACTACAATACCGGCTGATGTAGAAACAACCAGAGCCGGGATCTGTGAGACAAGTCCGTCACCTATTGTCAGCATTGAATAAGTCTGGATAGCTTCTGTTGCGCTCATATCCAGCTGAACAAGACCGATAAAAAATCCTGCAAGGATGTTAATACCTGTTATAATAAGTCCCGCTATCGCGTCACCCTTTACGAATTTGGCAGCACCGTCCATAGCTCCGTGAAATTCAGCTTCCTTCGAGATTTCAGCTCTCCGGGTTCGCGCCTCCTCATCAGAGAGTATACCTGCATTAAGGTCTGCATCGATCGCCATCTGTTTGCCGGGCATTGCGTCGAGGGTAAATCTTGCCGCGACTTCAGCTATACGCCCTGAGCCTTTTACTATTACGAGAAAATTAATTAGAACAAGGATAAGGAAGATTATGAATCCTACTACATAATTTCCTCGAACCACATAAGTTCCGAACGCCTGTATAACGTCACCAGCATCAGCTTGCCCGAGAATAAGTCTTGTTGAAGCAACATTCAATGACAATCTGAATAATGTTAGTATCAGAAGCAGTCCGGGAAATACTGCGAAATCGAGCGGATTAACAAGATAAAGCGATACAATCAACACAGTTACGGAAAAAGTGATGTTGAATGTCAGCAGTATATCCAATGTCCACTTAGGCAGCGGTATCACCATAAATATCAGGATCCCGATTACTCCGACTGCAAGAAGTATGTCGCTGTTTTTGGTCAAGCTCGCGAGTGTATTTTTAGGTGTTGCTTCAGCCATCTATCAAGCCAGTTTCTTATCCTTTAGTTTATAAACATAGGCCAGTACCTCGGCAACTGCCTGGAATAGCTCTTCTGACACAGTCTGGCCAACATCTATGGTTCTATAAAGTGCCCATGCTAAAGGTTTATCCTCGACAATGGGCACATCATTTTCTATTGCTAAATTTCTGATTTTCTCGGCGATCTTCTTACGTCCCTTGGCAATTACTGTAGGCGCTTCCATCTCACCGGGAGTATATTTTAATGCTATCGCTATTTCCGTCGGGTTAGTGATCACTACATCAGCTTCAGGTACTTCATCCATCATTCTTTTTCTTGCCATCTCTCTCTGGATACTCCTTATCCGAGCCTTTATATATGGATCACCTTCCATCTGCTTATATTCTTCCTTCACTTCCTGCTTTGTCATCCTGATGCTTCTCGCGTATTCTTTTTTCTGAAAAATAAAATCGAGAAGCGCCATTGTTATCAGAACCAGCATTATCTTTATTCCCAGGCTGAAGGATTCCTCGGATATGAACAGCATGATCTGGGAAGTTGACTGATCCATCAGGGATCTGTATTCGACAAGTGAATTCTTTATCTGAAAATATGCCAGTAGCCCTACCAGTATTATTTTGAAAATGTTCTTTATCAGCTCAACAAGAGCTTTTCTCGAGAAAAGTACTCTTTTTATTCCCGTCAACGGATTGATCTTTGAAAATTTTGGTTTCATTGGTTCTAGCGAGAAAAGCGGCCCAATCTGGAGCAAGTTTACACCAAGTCCGGCAACCATAATAACCGCGGCAAATGGGAAAATGACCTTTAGCAATGCAAGAGCTGCAATCTGCAGATAACCCTGGATATTCTCCTGGTTAATGAACACAGAACCGTAATTCTCAAATACGATCTGGCTGTAGTGCATCATGTTATCCATCATGTATTTGCCCATGAAGAAGAAAAAAAGCAGAGAGATCATCAGAATAGCTGAAGAGTTCACTTCCATACTCTTAGCTACGTTACCTTTCTTGCGGGCATCCTCCTTTTTCTTCGGAGTAGCCTCTTCAGTTTTCTCTTGCTGGTTTTGTTCCTGTTCAGCCATCTATCTAACTCATAACCTGTATTATTGACAGAATCGAATTTTCAAACCTGCCGAATAGCTTGCCGAAAACGTATACGAATAATGGTAAAGATATGGCAAGCATGAATAATCCTACAAAGATCTTTAAAGGAAATCCTACTATAAATATATTCATCTGCGGAACGGTTCTTGCAATTATTCCCATGACAAATGTTGTCAGGAATAAAGCAACCAACGCGGGACCGCTTATCTGTATCGCAATCTTGAAAATTTCGCTACTCATTGCTATTAACTGTTCTGTGATCATTCCCCGAAAGCTGGCAGCTCCAAGAGGGATCTTCAGAAAACTTCCTCTTAATGCATTCAGCAGGAAATGATGACCATTAATTATCAGGAAAAGCAGTAGAGATAATATATACTTGTACTGACCGATCAAGGATACCTGCTCACCCGACATAGGATCGATAATATTTACGATACCGAAACCCATGTCGACCCCTATAAGCTCACCAGCCATCTGGATACCGACAAACAGGAAGTTCGCCGCAAGCCCGATAATCAATCCTACGATCACTTCCTTCAGTATCATTATAAAGAATGGCAGAAACTCCATTGGGATAACGAAATCACCCATTTCAACTACCGGGAAAAGAACCCAGCTGATAAACAGTGCAAGGCCTATCTTTATCGGCATCGGGATCGAAGAATAACCGAAAACCGGAACGGTCGTAATTATTGTTGCGATCCGGACAAATCCAAGAAAGAATACGAGTACCTGATGGAATGTGATATTTAATATATCCATAATTAATGCGCTATCAACGGTATTGAGCTAATTAGTTCCTGTGTAAAAGTAATAATTATATTCAATATCCATGGTGAAAAGAAAACGACTGCAAGAAGCACCACGACAATCTTCGGAATAAAAGTCAGTGTCATTTCATTTATGGAAGTCACTGCCTGGAAAATACCAATCGCCAGACCGATCACCAGAGCAAGCCCCAGCATCGGAGCAGCAACCATTAATACAGTATATACCGCGTTCTGTGTTAATGTAATTACGTATTCCTGAGTCACTTATATCACCTCGAACTTAATTTGAGTTAGTTACAATCCAAAACTGTTCACAACCGAGTGTACAACTATATGCCATCCATCCACAAGGACGAACAGAAGTACCTTGAACGGCAGTGATATCATTATCGGTGGAAGCATCAGCATACCCATAGACATGAGTACTGATGCTACTACCATATCTATCATGAGAAAGGGAACATACAAAAGAAATCCAATCTGAAAAGCTATCCTTAATTCCGATACTACGAATGCCGGGACGATAACCTGAAGGGGAATATCCTGTGCTGTTTCAGGTTTATCCTCATCTGCGAATTTCATGAATAATGCAAGGTCTTTTTCCCTCGTCAGATTCAGCATGAACTTCCTTATAGGCTGTACTGCTTCCCTGTAAGCATCCTTATCCGATATCTCTTCTGCCAGATACGGCTGAAGCGCTTTATCATTGACTTCCTTCCAAATCGGTGTCATAATGAAAAATGTGAGAAAAAGCGCGAGACCGATCAATATCTGGTTAGACGGCATCTGCTGTGTACCAAGGGCCTGTCTTATAAAATGAAATATTATAATGATCCTCGTAAATGAGGTTGTCAGGATAAGGATCGCCGGAGCGAGTGAAAGAACGGTCATTAAGGCAAGGATCTGCAGTGTGATCGCAACATCTCCGGGCTCCTGTGCCTGGTCAATACCTAGTGTAACAGTCGGGAGAGGAGTCGTTCCGGATTGAGACTGTCCGAAAACAGTTCCTATCGATAATGCCGCAAGAACAATTCCCATCACAAGTATTTTTATTATCTTATGTTTCATCACTTTGACCGTTTCAATACTTTGGTAAATACTTCGTTAAACTGGTTCAGTCCCAATTCTTTTTTTGGACTGTTCACCTCGTTATTCTGTAAGAATTCTGCATATTCTTCCTTATTTATTTCAGTAAGCAGAGCCATATTCGAATCTGTTACAGAAACAAGCAGTACCCTTCCTACTGCCTCGATCAACAAGACTGATTTCTTAGGACTGACATAGGTTGAGCTTAAAACCTTTACTGCGTTTCCCTTTGCTCCCGATTCACGTTTATTATAGACGAAATTCTTCAGGAAATACACCAGGCCTATGATCAATAATACAATCAGTGCAAGGTAACCTATGGTCTTTCCAACAAGTCCTAAAATATTCAGGCTGTTACTGCCGGCTATAGGTAATTTAAACGGGATAGTTCCGGAATCGGAGGAGGAATCGGTGACAGCCGCTGCAGAAGTATCATTTTCTACAGACTGGATTTCCTGGGCTGCATCTACAGCCGCCGGTGTTGAAAAAAATCCGATAAGAATAATAATTATTGCTGCGGGTAAACGCAATCTGCGTTTCTTCCCTTTTAAGAAAGTCATGGTTCTTCCTGAGCGTTTGAGTGTAATTTGCTAAAAAAGAACTAAAATATTTTAGTTTTCTTTTATTCCTTTTAACATTTCGGCTTTTGATATTAGGCTTGTTATCCTGATACCGAAATGTTCATCAATAACGACAACTTCACCTTCGGCTATTTTCTTCTCATCGATGAGAAGATCGACTGGTTCACCGGCAAGCTTATCGAATTCGATAACCGAACCGTGACCTAATTCGAGAATATCTTTGATCAACATCTTAGTTCGTCCCAGCTCAATAGAGACCGGGAATGTCAGATCATGCAGAAATTC
>JANQEH010000040.1 GCA_028278455.1 bacterium | reverse complement strand
TGTGGCAGCAGTCAATGATGCGAAGAGAAAATGGGAAAATGCTGATGAGTTACTGAAAAAGGGAGCTATTTCACAAAAAGAATATTATCACCGGAAATTGACATTGCTGTTTCGTAATTCCTCTTCCTTATATCATATTCTTTTTGTGAAATAGCTCCCTTTTTCAGTAACTCATCAGCATTTTCCCATTTTCTCTTCGCATCATTGACTGCTGCCACAGTACCATCCCCCTCAACCAATGATCTGCTATGATTCTCAAGTGAAGTATTACCCTTCAGAATATGTGATGCCTGTGCTTGTTTTAGATTAGCATCTTTTTCCCTGAGGTCAAGTGCTATTTCTGTATCATCGAAAGCCGCAATAAGGGAATTCTTACGAATCCTCTTTCCCTCGAAAACGTTCACACTTATTAATTCGCCGCTCGTTCTTGCGTAAATCGGAATCTCTTTATATGGCTGTATGGTGCCCTGTGCAGTAATCCTCATGATAAGATCACCTCTGATCACAAGTCCTGCTTCAATGGGGCGCGCCTGCTGGCGGGATTTCTCATCCCCTTCCTTAGTCATTTCAGGGACATTGTCGTCCTTTTCCTGAAAAAGCGGAACAACCCTGATATAAGTCAGATAGCCTATTGCCCCTATTACAATAATCACTGTTAAAGCTTTAATGAGACCTCGAGGTATTTTCATATTTTCACCCGTAAATTTTATGGACAATGTTACTATAAAGCCCTTTTGAATTCGCTAAATATATATTATTCGTTTTAAACTCAAAATATTACTGACTTTTTTAAAAAAACAAGTGTTTCTAATCAGCATCCTTCCTAAACTCTGTGTATAAGACTACGAATAGGTTTAAAAAGTTGTAAAACTCTGGATATCGAATATAATATAGACAATCTTGATTAACTGATATGACAATTTATTAAACTTTGAAATGTAATATTTATTGAAAGAAATAATATGAATTACTCTATGCAAATTTATATAATGAAATGAATAATTATAATTCTATTCTACTACGTAACGTAGTAAATGTTTCAAATAACATGAAAATATTTCTATGGAGTTGAGGGAGTTTTTCCGTGCATGCCGGTACCCCTTTGATGAGCGCCCTTTCCTCCATTTTGTCACGCATTGTACTAAAAAAAAATAAAAAATGCAACTCTGAAATCTGTCAAAATGGGCAGGAGAATCCTGCCACTGTTTATACAATTTATAAAAGTCTTGAATTAAATATTCTATGTTACGTTTTTTTATTCTCTGAGATTTCCCTGATTGCTGGATATTACAGATAAAGATTATCTTCTGTCATTTCGATTGGTTCATGAATCCGGTAAAAACGAACCAGAGAAATCTCAAATATGACAAGTATTCAATGCAGAGGCGTTACATTAGTGCATTTCTAATACTCTAAAACTTTATTTCTATTTACCGGTAATAAGGTTTACCATGATCGCCTTCTGGACATGCAGTCTGTTCTCAGCTTCATCGAATACTATAGAATTCTGGCTGTCCACAACTTCATCAGTAACTTCCTCTCCTCTATGGGCGGGTAGACAGTGCATGAACTTATAATCCGGTTTGGCATTCTTCACCAGCTTCGCGTTTACCTGAAACTCAGCAAATGCCTTTGCACGTTTTTGTTTTTCCTCTTCCTGTCCCATGCTTGCCCACACATCGGTATAAATGACATCGGCATCTTTAACTGCTTCGAAAGGATCATGCAATAATTCGATCTTGCTTTTACCTGCAGATTCTGCATAAACCAGAGTCTCATTATCAGGTTCGTATCCTTCCGGACAGGTTATTACAAAATTAAATCCGAATTTTGCGCTGATATTCAAGAATGAATTGACAATGTTGTTTCCGTCACCTACATAAACCAGCTTAAAATCCTCTTTCCTTCCAAGGTGCTCAAAAATTGTATAAATATCAGCCATTATCTGGCAGGGATGGTTGTAGTCAGTCAATCCGTTTATGATCGGAACAGATGCATATTTACCAAGCTTGATCATATCTTCATGTCCGAAAAGTCTTGCCATGATACAATCATTGTATCTTGAAAGTACCCTTGCAATATCGGCAGTCGATTCTCGCTTACCCATCTGTATATCTGTCGGAGCAAGATAAAGAGCGTGACCACCGAGTTGGTAAGTACCCACCTCAAAAGAGATCCTTGTTCTCGCTGAAGGTTTCTGGAAGATCATCGCAACTGTTCTGCCTTCAAGCGGAGTATATCTCACATTGTTTTTAAGTCTTGATTTGATCTCTGATGTCAGATCGAAAATATGGTCAAGCCACTCTGTAGAATGATCGGCAATGCTAATAAAATCTGTTTTCATTTCCACCTCATTAATTGAGTTTTTTTTGATCTGCAATTTATCAATTTTATTCCAATAAAGCAATATCCAATAGGTCGATTATATGATAAATCTTTATATCAGGCCCGAAAATCTCGGAGCCCCTGCTGAGCTGTATCATACATCCGATATTTGCCGTAACCGCAGCCTCTGCTCCGGTTTTCCGTATATTGTTCATTTTTCTTTCAAGGACTTCCAGAGACATTTCCGGCTGGGTAATATTAAATGTGCCTCCGCTGCCGCAGCAAATATGCGATTCTTGAAGAGGCTTTAAATCCAGACCGGGTATAGACTTTAGCAATTCTTCAGGCTGAGATGAAACATTCTGGCCGTGGATGAGGTGACACGGAATATCAAAAACGGCTTTTAATTCTATATCCTTCATTGAGGATAAATCTATCTTCCCATGCAGGAATTCGGAAATATCCAATACCTTTTCACTGAATTTAGAAGCTCTTTCGGCATATTTATTATCATCTGCGAGAAGGTTACAATACTCTTTCATCGAGGCACCGCAACCAGCTGCGTTGCTTATTACAACTTTATGGTCCTCAAATGCATCTATATTCTTTCTTGCAAGATTCTTTGCAATTTCGTGCTCTCCATTATGCAGGTGAACAGCACCGCAACAGCCCTGATCTTCCGGTATTTCAGCAGTATAACCGACCTTCTCAAGAACATTTATGGTAGCCCTGTTTGTGTCAGGATAGAAGTAGTCCATAACACAACCTCGGAGAAATCCCACTTTCTCTATTTCGCCATTCCCTGAATAAACTGAGTTTTTCAACTGGTCAAGACCTTTGATCTCAGGCAGAATTGCCTCCGACTGATCAAGACTGTCCGGGAAATGCTTTAATATTCCGCTCTTTCTTATAAGCTTCTGTAAACCTGATCTCTGGTAGAACCAGAGCAGTCCCATTGCTCTCTTTAATCGTTCGGAATTTGGAAAAATTTCTCTTAGGACAATCTCCCTGATTGTTTCAATCCATGCTGAGCCTTCGACATTCTCTCTTATCCCGGCCTGCATAGTCTCCAGCATTGAATGAAAGTCTACTCCTGATGGACATGCTGTTTCGCATCCCCTGCATGCAAGGCAAGTATCGAAATGATGTTTTATGGCCCTGTTAATATCGGCTCTTTCATCTGCAACAGCTTTAATAAGGGATATTCTTCCTCTGGGCGAATCCGGTTCAGATCCTGTTACGATATAACTTGGGCAATGAGGTAGACACATACCGCAGTGGATGCATTCGAGGAAAATATCGTAGTTCAGGTCTTTAATCTGTTTCATACTTTTATGGAATTTATAAAAATCTGCCGGGACTGAAGATATTCCCGGGATCGAATTTCTGTTTGATCTTTTTCATCAGGTTCATTCCTGGATATTCACTCCAGACATTTACCTGTTTTTTTACATGGGGAGGAGCAGAGTCGATATTCACGAAACCCCCGACATTCTGTGTATAGGCTCTAATACTTTTTATAAAGGATACCACTTCGCCTTTACCATACTGATCACTATTTAAAATACACAGAAACAATATTCCGCATTTAGCATAGACCATGATATTTATTGTTACTTCCATCTTACCTGAAAGAATATAGTGCATAATCTCATATGTCCTATTTACAGGAACAGCAACCTTAAGCATAATAGAATCATTACCCAGGTCAGGATTATCCCGCACTGAATCCATGAGCTTTTTTTCGGTTTCTCCATATATATCATTTATCCACTCAGAATCGTTAGCTGCGGCCGATCTCCTGATTATTTTTTTCTGCCACTCTACTGTTTCCTTGATACCTTCAAGACGGCATATCACTGAGAAATCGCTTTCTCCGGGGACTATACCCGACTTCTCACACACCATTGTGTATGACTGTCGGTCAAGAATAATAATTCCGGAAGGAACCGCATGAGAGTTATATATTTCACTGATAAAATTATAGGTTTCTTCTATACCCGGGAAGCCGGCTGTTACTAATAATGTTACATCAGGGATGGGGCTAATTCGCACTGAAATTTCAGAAATAATGCCGAGTGTTCCAAAGGAACCGATCATCAGCCTTGTAAGATCATAACCGGTTACGTTTTTTGCAACGATCCCGCCGGATTTGATCATTTTTCCTTCTGGATTTACAAACTTGAGGCCGAGTATACAGTCTCTTGCTGTTCCGTAAGATTCCCGGAAATATCCCCAGGAATTGGAGGCAACCGTGCCGCCGATCGTCGCTCTTTCAGGCAGCGGTGGATTCAATGACAGAAACTGCCGGTGCGCCCTGAGAGTAGTATTGATCTTATCTATAGTTACCCCCGGTTCAGCAATCAACAGGAACTCTGCCGGATCATATTCAATTATATTGTTCAGTCCCTTCATATCAAGTGCAATATCATAACCGGTAGGAGGATTACATGACATGATTCTTGTCCCCCCACCCCATGTGATAATACTATTCCCGGTACTCCCCGCATCTTTGATCACATCACAGACGTGTTCTGTGTTTTCAGGTTTAACAACGATCTTCGGACGTAATTCTTCTACTATGTAACCGGAAAGGCCGGCTTCATGGTCTATTATTATCTCAGGGGGGATATTTTTTAGTATTTCATTCATCATTTTGTTGAATCGAATAATTATTCAGTTCTCTTCAGGAAAAATTTTTCCAGGATTTAAGAATCCCTCAGGATCAAAAACACCTTTAAGGTCTTTCATTTGCTCAAGGTCATCAACTGTAAATACAAGTTTCATATATTTCTTTTTTTCTGAACCTATTCCATGTTCTCCTGAGATTGTACCGCCCATTTCTACACAGGTCTCCAGAATCTCCCCGGAAGCTGCAAGCACTCTCGTTTTCTCATCTTTGATTCTCTCATCATAAAGCAGTACGGGATGAATATTTCCGTCACCGGCATGAAATGCATTTGCTATGGTTATATTGTATTTCCTGGCTATCTCTCTAATTCTCTTCAGCATTTCCGGTAATCTTGTCCTCGGTACAACTCCATCCTGGGTATAATAAAACGGTGTCATTCTTCCTAGTGCTGCCGTGGCATGTTTTCTTGTTGTCCAAAGTTTCTTTCTTGCATCACTATCCGCAGCTATTTGAACATCCCTCATATCATTCTCTCTGCATATATCTATTACTTTCTCCCGAAGCGTATCCATACCTTCTTCCGGTCCGTCAAGTTCCATTATCATAACGGCTTCTGCGTCCGTAGGAAAATCCATATCGAACGCCTCATTCAGGCCTTTCAAATAGACTTTGTCTATCAATTCCAGGGCCACCGGTGTTATTCCCGCTTTAAATAGCTGTGTAATTGTATTCACTGCCCCGTCTACCGAGTTATAGATCCCGCAGAAAGTAAGATATGTTTCAGGCAAAGGTATCAGTTTTACAATAGCTTTTGTGACGATACCGAATGTACCTTCCGATCCGTTCATCAGTCCAACCAGGTCATAACCCTGAGTTTCAAGCGTTGAACTCCCAAGTTCGACAATATCTCCATCCGGTAGAACAACCTCCATACCGAGAACATGATTTACAGTAACGCCGTATTTCATTGTATGAGGACCTCCGGCATTCTCGGCTATATTGCCGCCTATAGTGCTGGCCTGACCGCTTGATGGATCGGGGGAAAAATGCAATCCATGATCTTTCACTGCATCGGTTACCTCCTCATTTAAAACTCCGGGCTCAACGATGGCAAACCTGTTCTCAATATCTATCTCAAGTATCCTGTTCATTCTGGTCAGTGAAATTACGATCCCTCCCTTTACCGGTAAACATCCCCCGCTTAGTCCAGTCCCCGCCCCTCTCGGTATATAGGGAATCTTATTTCCGGTTAAATATTTGACGATTTCAGACACTTGCTCAGCTGATACCGGGAATACCACTGCCCACGGCACGGCAGTGTCCATCGTCAGACCGTCGCTCTCATATGTAAGGAGAGATTCCTTATCGCTTAAAACAGATTTCTCTCCTGCAATACTTTTCAGGCCTTCTATTATTGAACCAAATTGCCATTGTTCCATTATGATCTTTCTGCAATTTTCTGTTTCAGGTGGTCGATCTCTTTTTTCAACTCACCCTGTTTCTTATTTAAACTGTACATATAAATGAACAGTACTAACCAGATCACAGTATATGCTGCATATAAATAATTCATATATTCTCCACTATTTATCATCCAGAGTTCTATAAATATCCTCTATCTCCCACCCCGCTCTTCCAATTTCTACTTTCTTTGATAATATATAAACATATAAAGCAGTAAAGGCCACGAGGCAGAATCCGAATGTCAACTGCATTTCCGGAGCTAAACCTGAACCTGATCCACCGGCTATCACCGGTGCCGGGTGCTGTGTTCTCCACCAGCGTATAGAAAAATATACAAGAAAAACATTAGTAAAACCTATTATACCCACTACGGACGAAAGGTATGCTCTCTTAGTTTCAGATTCAATATAATTCCTAAGCATCAGGTATGATAAATAGATCAGCCACAGCACAAGAGTAGAGGTTAGCCGGGCATCCCATGTCCACCAGATGCCCCAGACCGGGCGCGCCCATAATGAACCAGTGATCAGGGTGATTGTCGTAAAAAGCAATCCGATCTCTGCTGATGATACCGCAATGTTATCCCATTTCAGGTCTTTTTTCTTCAAAAAAGCCGCGCTATAAAAAAAGGTTACCCCAAATGCAAAAAATCCTACCCATGCGCTAGAAACATGAAAATAAAATATCCTCTGAATATCACCCATGGTACGCTCAGTCGGCGCATAAATAAATACCATATATATGGCAATCAACATAAGTACAGCTGCAATTATCAGTAAAACGTTTGAAGATATTCTCGGCATTATCTATTCCTCTAAAATATACTCAAAAAGCATAACTGATAATGTAATAAAGATCACGTCATAAACAAGAAGCATTGTCGACCATGCATCGAAAGTAAACTTTGTTTCTTTTCCCAGGAGTATTGATGTTGCCTCAACGGCAGCGATCATCACCGGGATGGTCATCGGCAGCTGAAGCAGAGGCAAAATAAAAACTTTCATCCTTGTCTCTGCAGAAATAGCTGAAAAGATTGTTCCTGTTGCGGAAAAACCTATAGTACCTAAAACCATTAGAAGGACAAACCAGTGCCAATTCATTGTAAAACGCACATCGAAAAGCCAGACAAAGAAACCGAGTATAACTAATTCTGAAAATAATATAAAAATGCTATTGCTGATCAGTTTCGCAATATATATCGCACTTCTCGGTATTGGTGAAAGCAGAAGTCCCTGCATACAGCCGTTTTCATATTCTGAAGAGAATGAATAATTCAATCCGAGAATCGCAGAAAAAATAAAAGCAGTCCAGAGCAGTCCGGGAGCAAGGTTTTTCTGTTCCTGGAGGTCGAGATTGAACGAGAATGAAAAAACAACTACTATCGTCAACCCGAAAAGAAGCATCGCACCTATTGTTGACTTGGTCCTTAATTCGGCAATTATATCCTTACGTATCACCGATACAATTTGCGATATATAGATCATCTTTCAGCTGCTGATTATTTCTGTATATTTATCCCTGAAATCATTTTTACTGATACTGTCTTTGTCAGCATCGAACTCTATCCTGCCGTTATTCAGGATTACAAGTCTTGTTGCCAGATCATATCCCTGGTCAAGATTGTGGGTTGTCAATATACCTGTTTTGTCCGTATTGTAGAATTTATGGATAAGCTCGTTTAGAAAAACCGAAGCTGTGCTGTCAAGGCCGGTGTAAGGCTCATCGAGGAACATTATAGTCGGATCATGCAGAAAAGCTCTTGCTATAGTCAGTCTTTGAAGCATCCCGCGAGAAAATTTTGACACCAAATCTTCGGCCCTATTAAGTAATCCGACCGACTCCAGGCAGTGGTTAATCGTACTATCGATGTCTTCGATCCCATAGATATTACCGTAAAATTTAAGGTTTTCACGAGCAGTCAGATTTCTGTAGAGGAAGGTATCATGCGCTATAAAACCAATCTCAACCCTTGCTAAATCACCAGCATTTTTTATATTTTCTCCAAAGACAAGAATATTTCCCTCGGATGGAGAAATGATCATCGCAGATATTTTCAGGAATGTTGTCTTGCCAGCGCCGTTGGGACCGAAAATCGAGACGAATTCTCCCTGTTTGAGCCTGAGGTTCAGTTTCTTTAAAACAGCTGACCGGCCAAAGCGTTTAACAATATTCTGAGCTTCAAATACTGATTTTGTTTCTGACACAGTACCAGTAATAAATAGGATAGTCTATAGTTTCTTATAAAGATCGACAACTTGATGCATCAGCGCCGATCTGGCTCTTTTATGTTCATCTTTAGAAACAGTGTTTTCAGCAAGCCTGTCATCTAGATCCGCAATATCTCTTAAGAGTTTATCTTTCTTAACCTGGAGTTTTTTTGATATAACGGGGATTTTTTCATCTTTTGCAGATGCTTTGTTTTTTGACAAAATCACTGCTGCAGTCAGAAGCAATCCCAGCATGAGAAACAGCACCCACTTAAATTCAGCAATTCTGTTTTCCCTCCACAATATTTCATTTGGTGACATTGGATTCTGCTGGAAAGGTGTCCCGCCTACGACAGTAACTTTCATGCCTGCCTCAAGCATCAGGTCCTCAATGACATAAACACCCAGGTTGTTCCGGGCATCAATCCCTTGCGAAACAAGCCCCTCGCCCGACAATTCAATGTCAGACGGTTGGGTAACAAAATACATCATTCCTGAACCATAAAGCATTTTTTCTTCAAAAACATATCTTTTTTCAGGGTAAGGCACATTATAAGAGACCATTACTTCCGTATTTCCCGGTCTGATGGGATAATTGATTGAATGGATTCCCTCTTCTTCTGTTTCCCGGGCTTCCTGTTCTATAGGTATAGTACCACTGTTCACAGTTATAAAATTTATACCGGAATTTTCTGGAGGCAGGAAAAATCTTACTGTACCGTCATCATTGACATAAGTATAAGGTTCTTCATTCTCATTCTTGATAAATAGTCTCTTTAATACCTCAAGCCCACTTCCTGAATAGCGGAAATACACGTAAGGTTCCTCGACTCTGATAAGACTTTCCTCATTCTTTGCTTCGTAGACTGTGAATTCTACATTGACTATCTCTTCGCTGCCGGTTACCTGTGCATGAGATGAATATCTTACCCCCTTGTATTCTGCCTGGATCAGGTAAGGCATCCCCCCCGATGGAGCAACATTACTGAATTCAAACTCTCCAGTTACATTCTCAAGCGCACCGATCTGATCCATTCCTCCTGAGGAGAATCCTGTGATTGTTATCGATCCAAGGGTAGCGCTTCCCCCGGTTGTTCCGTTTTTTATTGTCCCTTTTATCGTGGTTCCCTGGGCCAGCAAAGAGGTACAAAAAAACAGAACCGTCAGAACGGCGAATGTATTAGTATATATTTTTATAGATTTCATTATATTTTTCATGAGATCTTCTTTCCGCAGTTTGAACAGAAATTACTACCTGCCGGATTTTCCTTGCCACATTGGTTGCAGAATACTTTCTGCTGTTCTTCCCCGCTCTCTGAGGTCGATCTTCTAAACAGCCTCACCTCAGCTTCAATCTGATTGACCAGGTCATCCCTGTTTCGCGGAACTCTGTTTACGGACAGTTTGGCTACGAGCTTTTTCAGATCACTACTGTACTCTTGAATAAGTGTGTTATAGTCATTTTCCGTGACCTTTCCGGTGCCAAAGTCCTGTTCCAGCTCTTTCATGCACTCGGTTATTTCATCTCTTTTCAGAGTTAGCGAGATCTGCTCAATCTGTCTGGATGTTATAAATCTGTCAGGCAGCTTTTTACCTGTAAAATATGGTTCAAGAATATAGATCATGACACCAAGCAGTATCAAAACAGTTATAAATCCGAAAAAATACATTAATCCAAACCTGAAATTTAGCAATTAAGCAGCTGCATCTGCTGCTTCCGGTTTAATACGCCTCAAGCTCTGCTTACCCGCGGAAACAGTATTAGGAAATAATGCGATAACTGTTCCCAGGACGATTATTATACCTCCAAGCCAGATGAACATGACCAGAGGTTTGATTAATATATGAACTACAGCTTTATCTTCATCAGTATAACCTTCAAACACCATATAAAGGTCTTCCTTGAAAGTAGAATGTAAAGCAACTTCCGTTGAGGTCTGTTGGCTTGCAAAATAATATCTTCTTTGAGGGTATCCTTTTGTAACTTCCTCTCCATTTCTGAAGGCAGTAATGTATACCTCGCTGAACTGATAAAGTTCTTCCTGACCATTATTGAATTTATCGGCTATGATTATGTATTCTCCAACTTCAAAACTCTCCCCAACCAGAAGCTCTGCTCTTTTCTCAATATTGAAAGCATTGCCTGTAAAACCTATGAACATGAATACAACTCCTGCATGGACAATATATCCGCCATATCTCCGGCTGTTTTTCAAAGTCAAATCGATGAAAGACTTCAGGAAAGACCCGCCGCTTGTTTTCATCCTGGCCATGACACCCTTCGTATAATCCTGGAGGATCGTATGAAATACAAAATAACTCAAAACGAATGCTATTAATGGATAGAAATCCCTAATCCCCAGTAAAAACAACACTATTCCTACTATAAGTGATGAACCAACCGGGAATAAAAAATTCTTTTTTAAACTGTATACGGAAGTTTTTCTCCATGCAAAAAGAGGGCCCATACCTGTCAGAAGCAGGATTATCAAGCCAATGGGTATCGCCATTCTATTAAAAAATGGCGGATCGAGAGTAGATTGTGTTCCGCTGGTCAACTCGGTTATAAGTGGGAATATTGTACCGAACATGATAACAAACATAGCCAGAATGAACATCAGGTTATTGAAAAGAAAGCTGCTTTCGCGTGAGAGCATCGAATCAAGCTGATGTTCCGATTTAAGCCCTGTCAACCTCTTCAAAAGCAGTAAACCTGCAATGATCATTATCACGAAAAGAAAGAAGCTGAAAAACGATCCAATCGGCGACTGAGCGAATGAATGGACGCTCGAGATAACACCGCTTCTAGTAAGAAACGTACCGAAAATACACAGGGAGAATGTCATAATTATCAGGATAAGGTTCCATATTTTGAACATACCCCGTTTTTCCTGAATTATCACAGAATGCAGATAGGCGGTTCCCGTGAGCCACGGTAGGAGTGAAGCGTTCTCGACAGGATCCCATCCCCAATATCCGCCCCAACCAAGCTCTACATACGCCCAGTTGGCTCCAAGCAGTATTCCAGAAGTCAGGAACATCCAGGTAAATAGAGTCCATCTTCTTGTAGTCTTGATCCAGGTAATATCGAGTTTACCTGTAGCCAGGGCAGCTATAGCAAAAGCAAATGGTACAACAAAACCGGAATAACCCACAAAAAGTATGGGAGGATGTATAACCATTGCCCAGTGCTGCAGAAGCGGATTAAGCCCCCTGCCGTCCGGAGCTGTGTAAGTGATAAATCCTGCAGCAGTTTCGGGAGCCGCGACAACCATTTCATTAAATGGATTTGCCGCAAAAATAATTACTGTTATAAAAAACATGTTTACAAAACTGAGCACTGCTGTCACAATGGGCATTAATTCGCGGTTTCTATTTCTGTTCTGGTAAACGGCAGCAACAGATACGGTACATAATATCAACAGCCATAATAAAAGCGAACCTGCCTGTCCGGCCCAGAATGCTGCAAATTTAAAGAATAGGGGTAAAGCTCGATTTGAGTATTCCTGGATATACTGATATTGAAATTCGCTCTTAAGCAGGAGGGCAGTCAGCGCAAATGATGAGATCAGAATGAGAATAAAAGTGGTATAAATCCCTCGCTCTGAACTTAATATCAGATCATTTCTTTTTTTTGTATACCCAAGGACCGATACAACAACTGTATATGCCGACACAACAAAAGCTATGATCAGGGTTAAGCTTCCAAGATCACCCATTATCTATCTTTCTGTATGAATTGTGTTAAGGTATTGATCAACTATCATAGAAGGAATATTATTTAATTTTGGCTTCTTCGAGCCTTGACTCATACTTTGAGGCGCATTTAGCCTGAATCTTGTCCGCCCGGAAGATCCTGTCATTTGAGAACTTACCTTCAAGAACTACCTGCGCATGATCCCTGAATGTATCAGGAACCGGTGACTGACCTTCGTAATGGACGGCAACCACTTTTTCATTATGATCGATATTAAAAGTCATCGGTTTCTTACTGCGGTCAATCGAACCCCACACTACCTGGCCTGCTACCCTCAGACGGGTATCATAGACTTCGTCTCCCTTTTCGAGCAGCTCCTCCGCAGTGATATAATAGGACATATCCTGCTCGAATCCGGTAACACCGAGATAAATTATCGACGCTACGATCACAATCGATCCAAAAAGGATCTTCTTATTTTTCATATCTCGATTCTTTCAGTAATTATTATCGATATACATCTGAATATAGTCATTCTGACAATTTTAATCAAGGCTTTTAGATAACAACAATTTATGAAGGATTTTGGTTCTATGATTCCTAATAATCCTGACAGGTTTTTATGGATTATTTTCATCAGTGACTTTACTTGACTTTTTTTATTATTTTTCTAATATTGCTCCATATCTTCTAAGGGGATTTATAAATGCCGCCACCTAAATATAAATTCATAAATATTCTCATATTACTACTTCTATTCTGCGGTAAACAATCAGATTCTTTCATCGTCACTGAGAGAAACGGATTAAAACACGTACAAAATTATAGGCCAGTCTATCAGGGTATAGACTACATTACTCTGGAACCGGAGTACAGCATTGAAACAATCACTGATGATTATTCCATATATAAGCTAAGAGATATAGAGGCAGACGCTGAAGGGAATCTCTATGTATTGGACTTTTCTGAAAGTACAGTTACTGTTTTTGATCAAGAAGGATTTTATATTAAGACTTTGGGCGGACACGGACAGGGTCCTCGGGAGCTTGAATATCCTCATAAGATATCCTATGGAGAAGGCCAGTTGTATATTAGTGAAGCTTATTCAGGGATTATTAAAATCTGGAATACTGATGGTGAATATCAAAAGCAAATAAGGATTAAACCTTACAGGTATATCTTATATCTTAAACCGTTTTCGGAATGTTTTTATATCTATTTCGAAAAACCTACTGACAAAAGTAATATCGATGTGCATTTCCTCCAGCGAATATCAATTGATAGTACAAACAAGGCAGTGTTTAAATATGATTATGACAATTCAAGGCAAAATAACATTACTCCCGAATATTCTGTCGATATTAGCAAAGACCAAAATATCTATTTTCCCGAGGATCCTGACAGTTATATAATTATTCAATATAACAGAAAAGGTGAGAAGCAATTCAGCTTTGGGAGGAAGTATGATCGGGCTCAGTTTTCAGATGAAGCGAAGGAAATATTCAACTCACATGCACAAAATTACCAACGCCATACCGGCCGGGAGTTGCCTGAATTGGAAAAATATCCTCCCTTTATAAGGAAAATCTTTTTAGATAGTAGAGAAAATATTTGGGTTGTAACTGGAGAATTCAACTTAGATAACGGAAATTATAGATTTCAAAACACTTTAGACATTTTTAGTAACAAAGGGATATGGTTGTATACATTTAAAACACGAAATATATCTTATAAGAGTATCATTAGGAACGATAGGCTGTATACACCAACAAATATCGATAATCGCACTGCCAGACAATATATAAATGCATTCAAGATCAGTTACCAAAAATAAAGTCTGTTCATCCCTTGTAGATTTGTAATAATTAGCTTAAAATTTATTTTCGGTATGATTTCTATCTTGAAGTGGTTTCCCGCTTTTGCTAAAATGACAGATTGTTGTTATTAAATCGGGAAAGATGTCATATGTTTGCTTAGTAAAAGAGTCCTGGAATAGTATAACTCTGATGATTCCAGGATAGGATAAGATTTTTTCTAAAACTATCCCCCAATTGCAAATTACCAATTTTCAATTTCTGTCTCAGCCTTTGATAACGCCGAGTGGGATTAATCTGGCAACCTTCTTTGCAATCCCGGCGTTATGGACAACATTGACAACATCCTGAACATCCTTATATGCTTCAGATACTTCCTCATATACTGTCCTTTTACCATGGGCCTGCAGAATAATCCCTTTTTTCTCGAGTTCTCTGTGAATAGATCTACCTTTGCTTGCTTTTATTGCCTGGTTTCTGCTCAGCACCCTACCGGCACCGTGACATGACGATCCGAAAGTTTCTTCAAGTGATTTTTCTGTCCCAATAAGCACATATGAATACCTTCCCATATCACCCGGGATCAAGACCGGTTGTCCAACTCCTTTATATACTGCAGGTGTTTGCGGGTGCCCGGGGGGAAGAGCTCGGGTTGCTCCTTTTCTATGGACACAGACCTTTTTATCCTGTCCCCTGACCTTATGCGTTTCAAACTTGGCTATATTGTGACATACATCATAAACCAGGTTCATTCTAAGCTCTGATTCAGACATACCGAGATTCTTTTTAAAGACCTGTCGTGTCCAGTGCATTATTGCCTGCCTGTTCACCCATGCAAAATTAGCCGCTGCAGACATTGCAGCAAAATAATTCCTTCCTTCAGCGGACTCGATCGGAGCGCAGGCTAACTGCCTGTCGGGGAGTTCGATCCCGTATTTCCTGACACTTTGCTGCATCATCTTAATTGAATCATCACAGACCTGGTGGCCGAATCCGCGTGACCCGGTGTGTATTATCACTGTTACACCATCTTTAACCAATCCGAATGCCCGGGCTGCTTTTTCATCATAGATTTCGCCAACATACCCAATCTCGACAAAGTGGTTACCGCTACCGAGAGTTCCGATCTGCGCTCTACCGCGCTCCAAAGCTCGTCTTGATACAAGGTCCGGCTCAGCAGAATGAAGCCTTCCGTTTTCCTCAATCCGCTCAAGATCGGATTCACTGCCAATACCCCTGTCCACTGCCCATTTAACACCAAATTCAAGAAGCTTCTTTTCCTCCCGAATTGAAAGTTTCAGCTTACTCTCAGAGCCAACTCCGGATGGGATAGCTTCGAACAGACTACCAACTATACTCCTCAACTTTTTTCTGAGATCATTCTTCATCAAGGAGGTTGTCAGCAGTCTAACCCCGCAGTTAATATCGTAGCCGACTCCACCGGGAGAGATAACACCTTCTTTTATATCCATTGCGGCTACACCGCCAATAGGAAATCCATAGCCCCAGTGAATATCCGGCATGGCAAGTGATTCACCTATGATTCCCGGGAGTTGTGCTACATTTGCAACCTGGTTTAGCGATTCATCGAGATATATATCGTCCATAAGGGATTTATCGGCAAAAATTTTGCCGGGCACACGCATCTTACCCTGTCTGGGTATCTCCCACCTGTAGTCGTCAATCTGTCTTATTTCGAACCGTTTAGCTGACATAATTCAGGTATTCAAGTTTTTATACCGATTTCATCTCTATTACATAATATAGCAGCTCGTTTACTGATCCTGCAGAAAATCTTTTTGCCTTTTCAGGGTAATCACTATCCGGATCATTAACGAGTCCGAATTGCAGTGATACATCCCTGCCAAGTTTATTATAATTCTCTGTTGTTAAGAAATCATCAATTGAATCTCCGATGAACAGAACATTCCCGCATTCCGATATATCGATTATTTTTTCCATCTTGGCAGGATGAGGTTTATCGGGTACGATATAATCGGCAAACTGAACAAGTTCTCTATTTATGTCTGCTAATCCTGTCAACTCTAACGCTATCTCAGTTTCCTTTTCATACCTGCCGGTCAGGATCCCGGTTTTGCCCTGCCATCTATCTATCAGGGATCTATCCAGCAGGACAATCTCATTCTTGATCGTACCGGAGCCGTTATAAATTGCCGGTTTATATCCGTAAAGGTGTTCGCAGTATTCGTTTCCCGCATAAAATTCCTGAAATGTCTTTCTAATCAAAGGATGATCCACCCTCTCATAAATCCACTCAAAATCTTGTTTGTCAATAATATTGTTTATATGCTCTTTTACTCCTTCCATCCCACCACCGAGTTTGTCCACTTCACGTAGAAATTCTTTATTACCGATCTCTCCATTGCCAGATCGGTTGTTATATAGCAGGAATGCTACAAGCGCGGTAGTCAGGTTCCAGTCATTGTTAAATCCAGAATATGACTTGAAATCCATGGCATGGGATGTAGTAAGTCCTGACAGATCAAGAGGCAGTTCCAGGGTTTCGTTAATATAGTATTTAGCGGTGATTATTATTGTTTCGATAAAGGAAGGTTTCGTATCTATTAAAACACCATCCACATCAAAAACGATCAATTCTGTTTTTTTAAGCTCTTCCCTAATCTCATCAGTACAGGTAACAGCGGTCATAAACGCCTCAGATTTTGATACTATTATATAAAAAAACCCGCCGGCTCCGGCTGGCGGGTTATCAAGATATTAAAAAATACTAATATTATGATTTTATTTCAAGAAGAATTTAACTTCTCAGGTTTGCTTCTGCTTATTTTTACCGTTATTTTTTAACACTATAGTCAACCTTGTCAGGCTTACTCCGCCTATAATGCATGTACCCCCAATAATCTGCCTTGCGCTTAGTGTTTCTTTGAGCAGGACAGCAGCGATAATTACAGCAAGGACCGGAGTTATATTCTGAAATATTGCAGTCTGAACATTTCCTACCTTCTGGACTGAATAGAACCAAATAATATAAGCGAAAACATTGGCAAGAAGAAAAGAATATACCAGCAATCCCCAGGACTGTCCCGAAATACTTCTCCAGCTCATAGTCATGAAATCATGAATAGCAAAAGGGATCAGAAAAAATGTCCCGAGCACAAATGTTACACAAACTACCTTGATCATGGAAGTTTCCTCGATCAGCGGTTTTGCATAAACTGTAAAAATACTCCAGCACACTGCGGCAAATAAAATAA
>JANQEH010000284.1 GCA_028278455.1 bacterium | reverse complement strand
TGGCTGAACAGGGTATAGTAAAAGTGGTAGATGGGAACGCATGTTATATAGCAGAGCAGGGGGACTGCCTGATGCGGCCCGGCAGGGTAAAAGTAGATTTCAGGAAGACGGTGAAAGGCTACAGCGACCTGTTTATTACAGGTACGGCTGTTACGGTTTTTGACGGGGAGATAAAGCTCGAAAAGTGATATAATATTACTTGTTTTTTAACTTGAATATTCGTAAATTTAAATTTGTTTTATAATTGGGCGGAGTAGCTCAGCTGGTTAGAGCACTGGAATCATAATCCAGGTGTCCGGGGTTCGAATCCCTGCTCCGCTACTATGTTTAAGCCGTGAATTTATTTCCCGGCTTTTGCTGTTTAAAAGGATGTTATTATGACCTCAGTGATCATTCTTATATAAGGAATGTTTAGGTGCCGGGCTTTAATTATGAAGAGTTTGAACAGCGTTTTTTACTATTCATAAGTGACAATGCACTTTTATCTGCCGGGGATAAAGTTCTTGTCTCTTATTCCGGAGGAATCGATTCTGCTGTACTTGCTGTGCTTTTAAATAGATTCTGCAAAATTCTTAAAATTGACCTTGTACTTGGATATTTTAACCATGGACTAAGGGGAAAAGAATCGCTGAATGAAGAAAAATTTACCGCGGAATTTGCAGACCATCACGATTTGAGAATCTTTATTGGCTCTGACGATGTAGACGGGCATTCCAGGAAGAAAAAGATATCCATCCAGGAAAGCGCGAGGGAATTAAGATACGGTTTTCTTAATAGACTGGATTCTGAATTCAATTTTGATAAAATAGCGACAGGACATCACAGGGACGATCAGATCGAGACAGTCTTCATGAGATTCCTGCAGGGGAATGATCTGGCAGGTTTGAAGGGGATCCCTGTAAAGAGAGAGAAATACATAAGGCCTCTTTTATGGGCAGAAAAACGCGAGATCGAAAACTACGCCGGGATATTGAAAATCGATCATTTCGAAGATTCATCTAACCGGAAAACACATTATCTGCGAAACAGGATCAGACTGGAAATACTGCCATATCTCCGGAAAAAACTAGGTACAAATATTGATCAGATTATCAGTAATCAGGGAGAGAAATTCAGGAATTATAATGAAGTGATAAATGATCAGACTGAAAAAGCACTGAATTCTCTGATACTCAAGCAGGAAAAAGATAAAATTATCCTTGATATAAAAGCTTTCATGGATTACTTTACTTTGTTACAGCAGAATGTTCTATTTGAATGTATCAGCAGGATGAATCGATCAGAAAAAACGATAACTTCTGTGGATACAGCAAAGGTCATAAGCCTGATAAATGGAACTCTGAAGCGTAAAACTCTGTATATTTTTAATGAGATACTCGTATACATAGATAATAGTAGTCTTTGTATTTGCAGAGTTAAAGAAAGTGATTTTGAAGCTGAAATAGAGATTGGTAAGAATTATGATTTTCCCGAGGCGGGATTTAGCTTTGAATCAAGGTTAATTGAAAATTCAGAGTATTTGGAAACGGCCGGATCTTTTAATGTGGATAGGCAAGGATATGACGAATTGATCGACGCCAGCACTATAAGAGGAATTCTAAAATTGAGATTCTGGCAGGATGGCGACAGCTTCATGCCTCTGGGAATGAATAACAGAAAGAAGCTCAGTGATCTATTTATCGACGAAAAGATAAAACCGGAAATGAAAAGGAATATCCCGATCCTTACTGATGATGAGAAAATCGTCTGGGTTTGTGGTTTAAGGATAGATGACAGGGTTAAATTAAGAGAAATGACCGGAAGTGTGATCGGATTGAAGTATAGATTGCTCTGAACAAATGAATATTTCAAAATAGGGCCAGGTTTTAATGGATACTTACGGAACCGACAAGAAGAAAAAGAAAAAAGGCATCAAGTTTAAAAAAGGTGGCGGGAAGCGTCCTCAGAATGATGATTACAGGGATGATTTCCAATGGCGAAGAGGAGGCAGGACAGCGATCGTATGGATAGTTTTTATACTGAGTATTCTATTCCTTTATCAGCTTAAGGTTTCTATGGATGCCGAGGCAGAACCATTGCTGGAAAATCCGGAATACAGGATGCTTCTGGAATCAGAAAGTATTGAATCCGCAGTTATTATTGACCGTGAATTTCACGGAACTCTTCGTGAAAGACAGGAGATATTTCGTGAGGGAACTCCTATATCTGTTCTCAAATTTAAATCTATCCTTCCTCCATTCTATAAAGAGATGGAAGATGAGTGGAGACGTTATAACGTTAATTACAGTTTCAAGCAGAAAGATATAGAGTGGTCTACGATACTGATTTCTGCTCTGCCGTGGATTTTGATAGTAATGGTTTGGATCTTTTTGTTCAAAAGAATGCAGCAGGGCGGATCCAAGGGTATTTTCTCTTTTGGAAAGAGCAGGGCAAAGCTTCTGGTCGAAAATAAACCCAAGATAACATTTGAAAATGTAGCCGGCGCTGACGAGGCAAAGGTAGAGCTTCAGGAGATCATAGAATTTCTGAAACAGCCGGATAGATACAGCAGGCTTGGCGGGAAGATCCCCAAAGGTGCGCTTCTTATAGGCCCCCCGGGAACAGGAAAAACCCTGCTTGCAAGAGCTGTTGCAGGTGAGGCAGGTGTACCTTTCTTTAGTATTAGCGGCGCAGATTTCGTTGAGTTATTTGTTGGTGTGGGCGCATCAAGAGTCAGAGACCTTTTTGAGCAGGGCAAAAAGAATGCTCCGTGTATCGTATTTATCGATGAGATTGATGCAGTCGGCCGCTCACGCGGTGCCGGGCTCGGTGGCGGAAATGATGAGCGTGAACAGACACTCAACCAGCTTTTAGTAGAAATGGATGGTTTCGAACATAATGAAGGAGTTATCCTGCTTGCGGCAACAAACCGTCCTGATGTTCTCGATAAAGCGTTATTAAGACCGGGAAGATTTGACAGGCAGATCGTTGTCGACAGGCCAGATGTACGTGGTAGAGAAGGTATCCTGAGAGTCCATACAAAGAATATACCTCTTGATGCCGACGTAAACCTAAAGACTATTGCAAAAGGATCACCCGGTCTGGCAGGAGCTGATCTTGCCAACATAGTTAATGAGGCAGCATTACTTGCAGCAAGACTGGGCAAGAAAAAAGTCGATATGGACGATATCGAGGCTGCAAAAGATAAAGTGATGATGGGCATTGAAAGGAAATCATTGATAATCAGCGAAAATGAGAAAAAAAGCACAGCCTATCACGAATCTGGTCATGTAATTGTTGGGAAATATATGCCTGAAGCCGATCCTATACATAAAGTGACGATCATCCCGCGGGGAAGGGCTCTTGGAGTAACGACCTCTCTGCCGATTGATGATAAACATACTTATTCTAAAGACTATTGTGTTGCGCAGCTTGCTAAACTGATGGGTGGAAGAGTTGCTGAGAAACTGGTATTCGATACTCTGACAACCGGGGCAGGAAATGATATTGAACAGGCGACGAACCTGGCGAGAAAAATGGTCTGTGAATGGGGAATGAGCGACAAACTTGGACCTCTCACATTCGGAAAGAAAGATGATGAGATCTTTCTGGGGAGAGAGATTTCGACAAACCGGGGTTTCAGCAACGAAACATCCCAATTGATAGATCAGGAGATAAAAGAGTTGATATTGG
>JANQEH010000266.1 GCA_028278455.1 bacterium | reverse complement strand
TCGGACGACTCCCGGATCTTCATGGTAAGCAGGAAGAACAGCGTTCCCGCCGATAATGCAAGGCCAATCACCAGAACCACGATAAACGCCGCCAACTTTGTCCTGAGTATATTTCTTAATCCTTCAAGAAGAAAATACATAATGATTTTGAAATTTCTATATTACCTGTAATCCTCGATCTCTTTTACTATTTTTCCGTTTTTAAGATAGATTATCTTGCCGGGGAACTGCTTGATAATTTTGTAGTTATGGGTTGCGACAAGCACGGCGGTTCCCAGCTTGTTGATCTTTTTGAGCAACCGGAAAATCTCTTTTGCCGTTGCAGGATCGAGATTCCCCGTCGGCTCATCGGCTATCAGTAGTATCGGATCATTCGCAAGGGCACGGGCTATACATGCCCTCTGCATTTCACCGCCGGACAACTCTCCCGGAAGGCTCTCACGCTTTTCGAATAATCCGACATTGGTCAGTGCCTTAACGGCTTTCTTTTTACATTCGTTCTTCGATACACCTGTCGCTTTGAGCGCAAAGATTATGTTGTCATAAATTGAGCGGTCCTCGAGGAGCTTGAAATCCTGGAAAATTATCCCGAGCCTCCTTCTGAGATATGGGATACTCCTCTTTTTGATCGTCATTGTGGAGTATTCCTCGACCTGGACATATCCCTCATCCGGGATCACATCCATGTACAGAGTACGCAGAAGGGTGGTTTTTCCGGCGCCGCTCGGACCGATTATGTAGAGGAAATCACCCCGGTCGATATCGAGATCGACTTTCCTGAGGATCCTCTTTTTATCGAAATCTACCGATACATTGCTGATTGTTATCATATTTTTTACGGTTTCCCTCCGGAAGAATGCGGGAAGGACAATTAATTTGAGCTATATACATTACTCACTTAGTGTTATAAATGAATATCTTTTCTGAGATTTCTCCGCTTCGTCCCTTCCGCCTTTGGCGGGATCGGGATACCGGTCGTAACGACATATATTATATAAAAGCTCTTTTCGAGTGAAGCCCCCAGAAAAAAGGGTAAAACGAGAAATCTCAGAAAGAACTCTAATTATTCTAACCTTGTACAGCAAATAAAAAAACTGACCAATTTCTTAAACCTGCAGGAATTATCTTTCATTTCAATACAAGAAAATGCACTCTCTCGGAATCCTCATCCGGTGGATCGAAGGAGTATTCATTGTATAACAGTATCTTTGCCCCGGGAAGTTGTTCAACGATCTTTTCGATCTGATCCAACGGATATATATACTGGAAATGTCTCTCGCTGTAAATCTTCGCATCTCTTTTATCAGTGATCATAATATCCGTGATCTGGATTCCGTCTTCCTTTCTGTAAAAACTTCTCCTTTTACAAATATAATTCTCTAAATTGAATGCAAAATTCTTCCTATCAAAATTTCTGATTGAATTATTTTCGGTTGATACATCGAATATCATCACACCATCCGGCTCGGCCATCTCCCACATATTGCGCAGAGCAGATTCTACATCTTTGATTGTACTCAGGTAATTTAAGCTGTCATAGAAACATAATACGGTGTCAAACTTCGTTCCTGATGGTATCGCAGTCATGTCTCCCCGGAATAATTTTACATCTGAAGAAACCGATACTAATTTTTCCAGAGCGGCTTTCACCATTTCAAATGAAATGTCGAATCCCGTACAGCTTGCAGCTCCGCGTTTTATGAATTCAACAATGAAAGAGCCTGTTCCACAGGCACATTCAAGGATATTTTCCGGTGAATGCCCCTGGTTAGCGCATAAGGCATAGATATAATCAGTCCAGCCCGCATAGTCGACATGCTCCATCAATACGTCATAGATCTCAGCAAGGGCTGTATACGGATCAGTTTTTACCAGTTCTTCGTTTAATGATTCCAATTGCTGTCCTGATAGCTTTCTTCATACCTGATTCGTCTGCTATTCCTTTTCCTGCAATATCAAGTGCAGTCCCGTGATCAGGTGAAGTCCTTACCAGCGGCATCCCGGCGGTGAAGTTCACTCCCGACAGTCCCGAATAAATCTTGAACGGGATAAGTCCCTGATCATGATACATTGAGACTACTGCATCATATTCTCTTAAACTCTTTTCCGTAAATACCGTATCCGCAGGCAAGGGTCCGGTCCATTGCCCACCTTCATTCTTCAGGGAGTTTATTGCCGGTTTGATTATCGTAGATTCCTCATCACCGAACCTGCCTTCTTCTCCGCAATGGGGATTCAATCCGCAAAGGGCTATAGAAGGTTTCTCTATACCGAAATCCTGTTTCAGAGAATCGAAAACCAGCTTTGCTTTTTCTACGATGATCTTTTGCGTAAGTTTACCGGGAATATCTTTTACCGATATATGAGTTGTTACAGTTGCTATCCTGATCCAGTCTTTTATCATAAACATAAGTGAATCCTTACAGCCGATCCTGTCCGCGATCCATTCGGTCTGGCCGTTGAATTCCGAACGTTCCGGAAAAAATGTCGATTTCTGGACCGGAGCTGTAACTATCCCGTCGATCCTGCCTTCTAGCCAATGTTCTAATACTTTAGAGAGACTCTGATATGCAAAATTCCCGGAGATTTTCGAAGATTGTGAGGGAACAAAGTCTTTATGCTCCGGCTCTGAACCTGAGTGAACCACCGAGCTGATGACAGTTTCTAAACCATTCGAAATATCCTGGCCGGTTGATAGAGTTTCTCCAGAATATTCAAAGATCTTTTCTGAACCGTATATAAAATATTCGGCAAGCTTTGATATATTCGGATCGTTTAGGGCTTTTATTATTATCTCTGGGCCAATACCGTTAAAATCCCCTGTACTGATACCTAATCTTATCTCATTCATTCTACATACCGGTAGGTACATCTAAAAACACTGTCTCAAGACTGAACTTTTCCTCGAGTAAAGCTCCGACATTCTTCACACCAACCGTCTCGGTTGCATAATGGCCGCAGAAGATGAGGTTGATCCCCATTTCCTTTGCAGTGTGATATCTGACATGATCCGCTTCACCGGTTATGAAAGTATCAACATTAGTACCAACAGTCTGTTCAACTATCGGTGCACCTTCACCTGAGATTACGGCAATATTACATATGTTTTCCTTGCCGAATTGATAGCCGGCAGGCATAACATTTAGTGATCCCTGGAGTTTCAAGAGCAGATCGTCATATTTAATACCACCGTTGAATCTTCCCGTGTAACCGATCTTGATCCCGTGATATTCACCGAAGGGCTCTCCGATCTCACAACCGAGCATTTTCAGTATCCCTGCATTATTGCCTATCTCCGGGTGAAGATCGAGAGGAAGATGGACAGCATACAGAGAGAGTTCATTTTTGAACAACATTTTTATCCTCGCTGCATGAAATCCGGTAAGAGCAAAAGGCTTCCCCCAATATAGGCCATGGTGAACAAATAGAAGATCAGCTCGTAGGGCTGATGCCTTGCTGAAAGTCTCCGAGCAGGCATCAACAGCAAGGGCTACTTTCGTAATTTCATTGCTTCCTTCGACCTGCAATCCGTTCAAAGATGAATCCTGGTATTCGGATATAGAAAAATAATCATTCAGGTACGAAGTTAATTCATATAATTCCATAATTAATTCTTCCGGTCATTTTCCAGTTCTTGGTATTATAAATCGGTCTTCTCTTCTTCTGTATTTTCTTCCCAATCCATAGTTCTTGTAACTCCATGATATCTCTACAATTACTACTTTGATTATCCCTGCTACAAGAACGGAGAACAGCATGCCGATTACTCCCATCATAGTCCCTCCCGTAAGTACGGCAAAAATTATGATCAGGGGGTGTAAGTCCACGCTTCTCGCAACCACTGTCGGCTGGAGAAACGTGTTGTCTATCATCTGAATGATAACAAAAAGTACAGCTATCTTAGGTACAATAAGCAAGGAACCGGTTTCAATTATTGCAACGGTCATGGGTATTGAGGCGCCTATGATCGGGCCAATATAGGGGATGATATTAGCCATACCAGAAAAAGCTCCGAAAACTATATAGAAAGGTATACCTAGATAGTAAAAACCTATACTGTAGAATACTGCAAGTATGGCATTGTCAAGTATTTGTCCCCTGATATAGCTACCTATCTGCTGGTCGGTTTTGTAGAAGAGATGCAGGAACATCTCGAAATACTTATTAGGTACAAGGTTTACCATGGATCTTTTTAACTTTGCCCCATCCTTGAGAACAAAAAAGACGATAAGCGGTATAATCACTATCTGTGTTATGAGAGATAACATCCCCTGTAAAACGGATAACGACTTTCTTGATATATTAAGAACTATATTCTGAAAAACTGAGAGAAATTCCTGTATTGTGCTGTTTATCTGCTCTTCTTCCATGAATGTAAAGTTATCTCTCATGTATGTCCTGATCTGTTCTGCAAATGCATAGATTTTTTCGGATTCAACACTCTCAATCAGACCGGCGATTTCATTTCTGATTAATGGAAAAAGATAATACCCAGCGAGATATAGAAAGAAACCTATGACAATAAAAAGGGTAATTATTGAGTAAATCCTTGGAAGCCCTCTGCTCTCCAGGGCTGAAACAAGCGGATCAAGTAGATAAGCAAAGATCATTCCCAGTATAAAAAGCAGGATGATGCCTTTTAATGGGGGAATAATCCTGTAGAGAAGAAATCCCGCAACTGCAATTATTATAAAAGTCTTGAACCAGCGCAGCGTACTTTGTTCTTCCCGCTGCATTATTTTTCTTTCGACATCGTTCATTTAGGTGTATTTTGCTGCAACAATTGCTGTATATATAGTTCAGCGTATTCATTATTAAGTTCTTTAAGTTTCATGCACAAGCATTTTGTCAGGTTGAAATAGAAATTATTTGTATGAATACTCTTTTTGTTGATCATTGTACCAAATATTTTCGAAGAAAGTGTCAGTATTTCAGTATCTTCCTGTGCAGTAGCTTTAATCTCCGAATGCCCGCTCTCAATCAGATTAATCTCCCCGGCAGATTTCCCCGCTAGAAGCAAAATGGCACTTTCAGGTTTTTTACTCAGATTGCTATCAGTTATCTCCAGAGAGCCTCTGACCACAAGGAGCCATTTGTCACTATAGGTGAACTTCTCACCTTCCTCGATTTTTTCAACTACAAACTGCACGGAGATTTCTCTAAGGCATCTTTCACTCAACCCGGCAAAAATAGGATGGTTTCTGATTGTCTCATCTGCAAAAATTTCCGGTAATTTACTCGAGGATGTGTTTTCCATTTTATATAGACCGCTGAACTTGAGAAAATTATCCTAATATAGACAGGCATTATGCTGAAATCAAGATAATTCAGGAAATATTTATCATGCCGGATGAACTGGCATATAATTTGCCAAAATTTAATAAAAGAATAGAATTTTATAAACATATTTTGTTGATTTTTTCTTATATATGTTTAATTTGGAAGACACTATAAACCGTTTTTACGCTGAACCTTGAATAATGATTAATAAAACTGCAATAACTATAGTTGTCATTTTTTTGGCTGTTAATACGTCTTTTGCACAAAAAAAAGCACCTAAACTGGATGAACTTGACAGACTCAGGAATGACATCGAGAATTTCAGAAAGACTCTTGCGTCGAAAAGCAATGAAGAAAAGACTGTGATTGGAAATCTACGTGAGATCGATCATGAAATCAACTTACGGTCGAAATTACTTATCAAGCTATCACGCGAAGAGAATAGTACATCATCGCGGATAAATAATAACAAAAGGGATTTGAGGAGATCAAAGAGGACATTAGATGAGTTGAAATCACTTTTCAGAGATCGTGCTGTGAAAATGTATAAATACGGCGCAAAGAGCACAGTTGAAATGTTGTTTGATACAGGTTCGCTCTCCAGCACAGCAGCATTAAGAAAATATTACAGAAATGCATCCAGAAGGGATGAAAATCTTATCAGTACTATAAAAGAAAGGGCAAAGCAGATTGAGAGCCTGACGGGTTCTCTGGAGAAAGATCTTATAAGAAAGAAGAAACTAATAGAGGCAAAGCAGGGAGAAGCGGATATTCTCAGCAGTAAAAAAAAGGATAAAGAGAACATTCTGACTGCTATCAAAAATGATAAAAACTTTCTGACGGTCGCGCTTGCTGAGAAACAGAGAGCAGAGAAAGAACTTTTAAAGGTTATCACAAACATAACGACCGTTGAGGAGGAGAAAAATATAAATCTGGAACTACCAGATTTTAAAGAGAGTAAGGGGAAACTCTCCTGGCCGGTTGGAGGAGAATTGATCACAAAAGCAGGAATAGAGAAAAATCCTAATACACGAGTGCAGATCCAGAACAAAGGTGTGGAGATCCTAACAAATCACGGTGAAAGTGTTAGGGCTGTCGGAATGGGCGAAATTGCGAGAATTAAATGGCTCCCCTGGTACGGTCAGACTGTCTTTATAAGGCATTCCGATGGATACTATACTGTATATGCCCGACTCGAACAGGTTTATGTGAATATCGGTGATATTGTCGCAGTGGATCAGGTGGTTGGCACTGTGGGTAAGGATGCGGCGACATCTCAGGCAAAACTTAATTTTCAGGTCTGGAAAGGTTCTGAAAATCTCAATCCGGAAAACTGGTTATCAAGAAATAAAAACAAAAATACCATATTAACCGGCTCAATGAAAAAAAATCGCCCCTAAAACTAAATTTCCGGTTTTTGCGGTCGATAATATTTATTGAGTCGCTTATTGCCATAATAAACTCACACAACCCGCCGGATAGTGATTTAACTATCCGGTTTCTTTTTGCCCCCGGACTATCCAAAAATTGCCATCATCAATGTTCAATATGATCCTGGAAAAGTATATAATTGAGTCCGCCTTAGAAACGGGGATATAATATGGATTTTTATTTGTGCAGATTATCAGCTGATAAGAAAATACCTGAATATTCAAACGATTGCACATTTATTACTGATAACCGGGAACTAATTCTCAGGATCTGCCTGTTAATAATATAAAGAGTCCAACTTACTAAATCTAAAACGGAGGGTGTTCAAATGACACCGTTAGTAACAGTGACCGTAAAAGATAACGAACCTTTTGAAAAAGCTGTCCGTAGATTCGAGACAGAATGCAGAAAAGCAGGTATAATCCAGCTCGCAAAGGCAAAGAGATTCTATGAGAAACCGAGCAGGAAGAGATACAATATAAAGTTTAAGAAGTCGAGAGTAGCATAGAATTTTTTTTCTCCCACGTATTGATGCTGAAAGAGGCGCCGAAAGGCGTCTCTTTTGTTTTAACTGAATACTAATCCGCAAACCCTACTTCAAAAGGTTAGTTTCCGAAATACTTGTGATCCAATAATAAATATGTACCAAACTTATTGTTTCATCTTTGAGATAAAATGAGTATATTTTTGATCGATCTCAAAATTATAGTTTGATATTATACTTTCAGGTGTGGTTATTTTCCTATGATATATCTCTACGCGTTTGGTGTCAGTCTTGTTTCTGGTTTATATACATCATTATGGGGGGCTTTTAAGGACAGCCCCTACGAGGATTTCAAACCTAAAACTTTTCCAAGAAGCATCTATTTCCATTTTTTTACTTTCCTTGCGCTTTATCATCTGCCGTTTTTTCATGACCGCTTCATCCAGCTGAGCTATATCCAGGTATTCTTTATTACAATGGGGATAGAACGGGCCTTAGCGGAATTCTATAAAGGCTTCTTCAGAAATGAGGACCAGCAAAAATATTTCATACCTTCAAGAATATCATTCTTTGGAAAATATGTTCAGAGTGAACTTCTCAGATACAGCGTTGGTATTCTGCTTGTAGTAGGGATATTCAGTGTTTTGTTCATCGATATACGGATTGAGAGTTTCTGGGGATTCCTGATTGTATCGACATCGGGCGGGTTGGCTGTAGCCCTGGGCGGTGCATACAAAGATGCACCCTTCGAGGGTTTCGAATTCCTGAAATTCCTGAAATCACCCGGAGTAATGGCATTCGCATCTCCATTCTTCTATTTTCTCGGCCCGATAAACCTTGGATTTCTGATCCTAATGAACTGCGGATTGGAAAGATTTTCCGTAGAATATTATAAAACATATATTCTGAGGAACATGTCTGGAAAATTCAGACCGGACATTCAGAGAATACAAAAAAGGATAGATACGCGAGAAAAATTTCATTTCGTTGCTCTCGCAATAATTATTGGTGTAATAATACTTTATATTTATGAAATTCGACAGATATGATGCAGTCATTTTAGGATCGGGTTTCGGCGGTTCAGCAGCGGCCTATACACTGTCAAAAGCGGGACTAAAGACACTTCTTATTGAAAAAGGGGATTGGGCAAAAAGGGACGATTCCGACTGGGATCCACGTCAGATCCTCATTGAAAAAAGATATAAAAGTCAGGCTCCTGTTATAGTCAAACAGTTCGGTGATGCTGAATTCAAGTCTGCATATCATAATGAGATCGTTGGTGGTAATTCGGTTTTTTACGGCGGAGCGTCACTCAGAATGAGGGAGACGGATTTCAGTCAATGGCCTATAGACTACCAGGCGCTCGAACCTTACTATGCTGAGGCGGAGACACTTCTCGAGATAAGCGGAAAGCAGGGAGATGATCCATTTGAACCTAAAAGATCGGGTCCGTATCCTTATGAACCTGTCCCTCTAACAAAACCAGCTGTAAGGATAAGCAAAGCAGCTAAAAAACTCGATTACAAGCCATTTTATATCCCGCTCGCACTCAATTTCCATAATGAAGAAAGGACTATTTGCGCGCAATGCAATAAATGCGACGGTTACCCTTGCCGGATATTGGCAAAAAACGATACATCTGTCATTCTTCTTCAGAAGGCGATTGCGTTCGGGCTGGAGATCATACCGAATACAATCGGGATTAGTTTTCAAAGAAGAAAGGATAGAATCGAGTCGATAGAGTGTCTTGATAAGACAGAAATGGAGAAATTTAAGATTGTTTCCGATATTTTCATCCTCAGCGCAGGTTCGCTTCAAAGCCCCGCTGTATTGCTAAGGTCAGATCTCGGAAAATACGAGAATTCCCGGCTTGTCGGCAGATACCTAATGCGTCATTGCGGGGGTATTGTTACAGGGATTTTTCCGTTCAGGACAAATCCGGAGGATGTGTATCATAAACAAATCTGCATATCCAGTTTCTATGAAGATCTCAGGGAAGAACTTGGAACATCAGTGGGTGTGATCCAGGATATTTATACTCCTGCGGCTGAGGCTGTGGCCCATTTTGCGCCGAAACACCTTAAAGCACCTGCTAAAATATTCTCAAAGCTTGCTCAAAACCTTTTGTGTATTGCGGAAGATGAACCAAATATCGAAAACAGGATCTCACTAAGCAGAAAAACAGATAGTTTTGACCTGGAGCTTATAAAGATTGAGCACACATTCAGCAGGAATGATTACAGGAGACTAAACCTGCTCAGAGAGAAAGCCAGGAAGGTACTAAGAAAGGCGGGTGCGCTTTTTACTCTTCAAGGGGAGATCGATAAGGAAACTCCGCCGTCATTCTCCCATGCAGTGGGTACTCTCAGGTTCGGTGACAGCCCAAAAACATCCGTTCTTGATCCTAATTGCAAATTTTACGGAACTGATAATCTATACGTTATTGATGGAAGTTTTATGCCTACCTCGACAGGGGTAAATCCCAGCCTTACTATCGCAGCAAATTCTCTGAGAATAGCACATCATATTAAAAATACCGGATTATAATATGAAGAATATATGTATAGTTGGATGCGGTTTTGTTGGGGCTATTCACGCGAAGAATCTTAAGGGACGGGCTAATTTGTATTTTTGCGGAATCCCGAAAGATACAGCTGTGGATTTCAACGGCAGGTTTGGCGGGAAGGGAGTGATCGATTCATATGCAGAAGTCCTGAATAAAAGGGAGATTAATGCCGTTATTCTCTGTACACCGCCCGATTTACATAAAGACCAGATAATCTCAGGAATATCAGCCGGGAAAGCTGTTCTGGTTGAAAAACCAATGTGCATCTCCCAGCAGGAAGTCGATGAGATCGAGGAATTTCTAAAAGGAAAAGAAGATGCATTCCTTATGGTCCAGGAAAACTATTATTATAAGCCTGCCCTTAAGAAAATCAGAGAAATCCTGGATAAAGGACACATCGGCAAGATCAAGAAGGTGTTTGTTAAAAAGGTTTTTCAGCAGCCGGCCGAAAATTGGAAAAGCAGTATGGGATCTCTGCTCGAGGGCGGAATACATTTTGTGGCTTTGATTTCGGGGATCATTGATGATGATCCTGTTAAGATCAATGCAGAATTTCCCGGAAATACTGCGGGTGAACCAGAAAGGTCGTCAATATTATCATTGGTTTATAGTGGTTCTACAGTAGCCGAATTATGGTATTCATGGAATACGAAAAGCCTGACCAGAGGTATATTTCAGCACTCCCGGATAGATGGTGAAAGGGGTAGGATCATCTTTGAGTCAAATGGAATTTATATCAGGTTGAAAAGTGTAGATAAAAATGGATTATATATTCGTTTGTCTGATGTTACAGGATATGGTGGGATGACCGAAGACTTTATCGATTGTATTGAGAGTGGAAATAAAAATCCCTTTTCGGATTTCAGTAAAGCGAAAAGGGATCTGGGTATAATATTTAAAGCTTACGGGTATCTACCTGAGTAGATATTCTAAACAAAAGACTATATAATTATTCCGGAAATAAAAAATTATTTAATATCATCGGGAAGAAGCTCTTCTTCTTCCTCTTCATTATAGTTCTGCGAAATATTTACAGCTTCCAGGCTGCTGGGTAAAAAACCTTTTGTCCAAAAGATTTCTTTTCTTTTGGCTTCTTCCATGAGTTTTTTCCACTCGTTAGAATTTCTATGCAGACCAGAAGATTTTGCGGGTCTTTTGTTCCGAACTCTGGGAGTATAAGTCTGCTGAAATACTTCCTCCATTGATATCACCATCCTTTAGAATATGAACATCTTGCTATTTCCTTACACCAAAAAGCTTAACAGCAAAATCTGTGCCATTTTTGCTGAGGAAATTAATGATGAATTTACCTGAAATCCTTCCAGATTATGCAAATTTTTTATCAAAATTAGGAAGATTAATTTTCTCAAATTTTGATCTGACAATGTATATATCATGTAAAAAATGTACATCGGAAACAACAATAATTTGTTTACAGATTATTAGAATTGCGACTGCAATACTCGTCAAATTTACTTGTATTAAAAGCAGTCAGATATTACATTGTAGATTCTGCTTCGAGGATACCTATGAAAATTCTAATACAGAATATAAGCGAACTTCTTACAATGGATCTTACCAGACCAGATAATACCGGTCTGGGATTGATCTCGAATGCTGCAGTTTTAATAGAAAACACCGGAATTATCTGGTGTGGAAAAGAAGATGAACTTCCGGTCAATAGGGCCTGCTATGAGGTAATCGATGCTGCGGGAAAGGTTGTCATGCCAGGACTTGTCGATGCTCATACACATTTGGTTTTTGCCGGTTCAAGAGAAAATGAGTTCGCTGCAAGACTTGAAGGTGCTACCTATGAAGAAATACTCGCTGCAGGCGGTGGAATTCACTATACCGTAAGCTCAACAAGGGGTGCTGATGTTGAAGAGCTTATTGCTTCTGGATTGAATCGGCTGGATTTTTGCCTGGATCATGGTGTTACAACTGTTGAAATAAAGAGCGGTTACGGCCTTGAAAAAGAAACTGAAATAAAAATGCTCAGGACTGCTAAAAAGCTGGATGAGATCCATAGCGTCGATGTTGTCCCGACTTTTCTGGGAGCACATATAATTCCCAAAGAGTTCAGAGATTCAAGAGAAAGATACATTAATATAATCACCACTGAAATGATGTCTGAGATAAAAGACCATGGCCTTGCAGAATTCTGCGATGTTTTTATTGAGAACGGGGCATATACTGTTGATGAGGCAGAGAAGATCATATCCGCTGGGATCGAGAATGGAATGCAGCCCCGCCTGCATGTCGAGCAGCTGAATCATCTTGAAGGCGTCAAACTTGCTGTTAGATACAATGCTGCTTCGGTTGATCATCTCGAGACAATTACGGGTGAAGACATCGAAATTCTCGCTGGATCGGATGTTACTGCAATATTATTACCCGGAGCAACTTTTTTTCTCAGGATGAGTAACTATGCACCGGCAAGGCAATTGATAGATTCTGGGGTGAAAACTGCCCTTGCAACTGATCTCAATCCCGGTTCCTGTATGACAGCTATGCCATTCCTGATTATGACCCTGGGTTGCCTGCAGATGGGAATGACAGTACCGGAGGTCCTGCGGGCATTCACTATCTATCCGGCAGAAAGCCTGAACCGAACAGACAGGGGAATAATTGCGGAAGGGAAACTTGCAGACATCATTATACTGGATGTGGATAATTATAAAATGATACCCTACATGTTCGGCAGAAACCATGTTGCCTCCGTTATTAAAAGCGGTAAGGTAGTCAGGAAATAACCGACACCTGATCTGTCAAAACAAATGGAAAACAATATGAACAATACAGTTTCAATAAATGGTGGAACACTAAGCCTTAAAGAATTCGAAGAAGTGGTTTTTCACGGAGCTCAGATTAAGCTTACACATACCGCCCGGAAGAAAATAGCCGAATCCAGAAGAATTGTTGAAGATATACTTAATAGTGGCGATCCTGTATATGGAGTTAATACAGGATTCGGGCTATTGAGCAATGTGAATATACCCGGTGATAAGGTTGAAGAACTGCAGTTGAACCTTATAAGAAGCCACTCATGCGGAACAGGTAAGATGCTTCCGGAATCTGCGGCTAGAGGTACACTGCTGCTTCTGGTTAACGGTTTGTCAAAAGGTAATTCAGGTTGCAGAGAGGTAATTGTAGATACAATGATCGGAATGATGAATAAAGGCGTAACTCCCGTTATTCCCGAACAGGGTTCCTTAGGTGCAAGTGGAGACCTTATTCCGTTATCACACCTTGCGCTTGTATTGATCGGTGAGGGAGAGGCGGTTTTCGAGGGAAAGAGGTATACAGGATTGACGGCATTAAAAAAGGCCGGGATCGATCCGGTTATACTAAAGGCTAAAGAGGGATTGTCATTGAATAACGGAACTTATGTCATGGCATCTCTCGGAGCAATATCTATTATTAGATCGCTTCGGTGTACTAAGCTTGCAGACCTTGCCGCGGCTATGACAATCGAAGTGACAATGAGCAGCAAGAATCCGATGATGTCCGATATTCACAGGTTAAAGCCTCATAAAGGGCAGGTTAGCTCAGCCCGGAATATCGTGAAGCTTTTAAAGGGAAGCGGTCTGATCAAATCGCACAAGGATTGCAGCGTAGTTCAGGATGCTTATTCTATCAGATGTGTCCCTCAGGTACACGGTGCTGCCAGAGATGTTATCGGCTATAGCCGTGGGGTAATTGAAATTGAGATGAATTCGTCGACAGACAATCCATTGATAATCGGTAAAAAGATAATTTCGGCAGGTAATTTTCATGGAGAAGCACTTGCAATTTCACTGGATTCGCTGGCACTGGGGATCACGAGTCTGGGTAATATTGCAGAAAGACGCATAAACAGAATAATAGATCCAAACCTGAGCGGTCTTCCTGCATTTCTTACTCCGGATCCGGGCCTGAACTCAGGCCTCATGATGCCTCATTACCTTGCCGCAGCTCTTACGCTCGAGAACAGAGGATTGTCCACTCCGGCAAGTGTGGAATCCGTCCCGACTTCTGCTAATAAGGAGGATTATATATCTAACGGGATGTGGAGTGCAAGAAAAGCGCTGAAAATCGTCGAGAATACAGAAACACTTCTCGGGGTGGAGATGCTTTGTGCTGCACAGGCAAAGGATTTTTATCCGAATCTTACTCCCGGTAAAGGAACAGGAATAGCTTATAATGTGATTAGAGAAAGAATACCCACACTCGTGAATGACAGATTCCTTCAAAAAGATGTTAAGTCGATGAATGGAATTGTAAGGGACAACAGCATACTCAGTAAGATTGAGACAGAAACAGGTGAATTGAAATAGTCTAATTGAATAATTGCATACCTTTGTTGTAGGGTATTATTAAATAAATAAATATTATATTGAGGTGGCAAATGAAACGCAAAACCGCTCTATCCAGCTTTGTTATTCTGTCTGTTTTAGTCTTTTCTACCGGTCTGCTCGCACAGGATGAAGATCTTTTTCCGGGAGGAAGATATAATGATTCTATCCCAACACCTTATGAAATACTCGGGCACAGGTTTGGGGAGAGACATACATTTCAGTACGAAATGGTGGACTACATGAAGGTACTTGAGGAATCCTCAGACAGGATTAAGATCATACAATATGGAACTACCTACCAGGGTAGAAAACTCATACTCGTAATAATCGGAACTCCAGAGAATCTCAGTAAGCTCGATGAGATCAAAAATTCAAATAAAAGACTGACTGATCCCCGGATAACAACGGAATCGGATGCAAACGAGATAGCAGGATGGATGCCTTCCATCGTATGGCTTGGATATAATATCCACGGTAACGAGGCATCCGGGATGGAAGCAGCGATCAGAACTGCTTACCAGATGACTGCTGGCATTGATGAAACAACAATGAATATTCTCGATAATGTACTGACTGTGATCGATCCGTGCCAGAATCCGGATGGCCACGACAGGTTCGCTCATTATACTCGTTCAGTTGTTACAGTCAAATCTCACCCCCAACTGCAGGATGTCGAGCATAATTCTCCCTGGCCCGGGGGCAGGACTAATCATTACCTCTTCGATCTTAACAGAGACTTTTTTCTAAAGACACAGATCGAATCCTGGAAAAAAGCATTAGTTTACCATCAGTTCATGCCGCATGTCTTTGCAGATGTCCATGAAATGGGCACTAATTCTACGTATTTCTTTGCACCGCCGATGGATCCTTATAACGAATATGTTACACCTCTTTTGCATAAATGGTGGAACATTATCGCGCAGTACAACGCGCAGGCCTTCGATCATTTCGGCTGGGGATACTATACAAAGGAAAGCTTTGACGCATTCTACCCCGGTTACGGCGTTTCCTATCCGTCTATCAATGGCTCTATCGGTATGACCTATGAGCAGGCTTCGGCGAGGGGTGTCAGTTCGATGCGTGCGGATGGAACGGTGCTGACCTTAAGAGAATCTTCATGGCATCAGTTCACAACCTCAATGGCAACTCTTAAATCAATAGCTGAAAAAAAGAATGAAAGAGTCGTTGATTTTTATAATTTCTTCGTAGAAGCACTAGAAAGTGCAAAGACCGAACAGATTAAAGAGATCATACTTGTACCGGACAGGGATCCGCACATCACTGCAAAACTAGTGAAGAACCTGCTTGTCGAAGAGATTGAAATAAAAGTTGCACAAGAACCGTTCACTGTGAAAGCTGCCTCGTACTTTAATAAAGTTACTGAGTCAAAGACTTTTCCTGCCGGTTCATATATTATTTCGCTAAATCAACCGCAGAAGGTGTTGATTAAAACCCTGTTAGGGCCTGATGCAAAGATAGAAGATTACTTTATAGAAGAGGAAAAACAGCGAAGGGAAAACCGGGAACGAAGCCATTTTTATGATATTACTGCGTGGTCAATGCCTTTGACATATGGAGTCGATGCTTACTGGTTAGACAGAGAATCCGGTGTAAATGCGGAGATGATAACCGAAGCGCCTGTCATAGGAGGCACTGTAATTGGCGGAAGAGCGAAACAGGTTTATCTTATACCATACAACACATTTGCTTCAACGAAACTACTTTTTGACCTTGTGGATCAGGGTTTCAGGGCAAGAATGGCACGCAAAGAGTTCACTATAGATGGTAATACATGGCCGGTCGGCACGATCGTAGTCAGGATCAATAGAAATTCATCTGATAATCCGCATTACACAGTCCATGAAGCTATGGAAGGACTTACAAAGAAATACGGTGTTGATGCATTTGCCGTGCATTCAGGTCTATCATCCGAAGGTATCGATTTAGGTTCGGGAAACATAGTACCGGTAATCAAACCGGAGATTGCGATAGTAACCGAGTCTCCTGTTTCTTCATATTCATATGGAGCGATGCACTACCTCTTCGAAAGGGAAATGGGACTGAGTTTTACAAGGATCAATGCCCGAAATCTGGCAAACCTTGATGATTACAACGTTGTTGTTCTACCTTCAGGATTTTACAACAGAGCATTAGACGAAACCCAGCTTAATGACTTTAAAAGATGGGTAAGAAGAGGCGGGACAGTCATTGCTGTCAGCGGGGCTGTTAACTGGCTTAAAAGTGCGAAAATGTCCTCGATCGCCGGATTGAACGGCACGCCGGATCCTGAGGACAAAAGCAAAAAGATACGGGTAGACTATACTCCGGGAGCCATTGTAAAAGTCAAACTGAATCCCCTTAGCTTTATGAGTTATGGCGTTCCGAAAGAGGTTGCAGTTTTTCTTAGATCATCAAATATCTATAAGACTTTTCCGGATGATAAATTCAAGAATATCGGAGTATTTGCTCCGGCAGATGAGGTAAAGCTATCCGGATTCATATGGCCGGAGACCGAGAAATACCTGGCAGGTAACGGCTGGCTTTTCCAGGAAAGTTTCGGCAGGGGAAAGGTGATCTGCTTTGTAGAGGACCCGGTATTTCGTGCCTCCTACGACGGTCTTATAAAAATATTCTTCAATGCAATCGTACTCGGTCCAAGTTTCAGATAGTCTCGAAACACTGAAGTCTAAGTAAATGGGCAGGTCTCAGATCTGCCCTTTTTTTGAGCAGCAATATGGATAAACATGGTTAATCTGAGAAGATTCATCAATAATATAAAAGATGGAGCAATATGGTTTACAATTTTCAGCCTTATAGGGATCTGGAGATGGCAGGCGACCGGTTCAGTTTTTTATGTAATGAATTTCGGATATATCGGTTTGTCTATTATGATCGGAGATTTTCTATTTAAAGCCCTTGAACCGGAAAAGAAATCCCTGGGAAGAAGAATTACGCAGTTGATGATAGGAATATACATGCTTGGCTTCCTGGGCTTTCTGGGAAGAGAGAATATGCAGATAGAAGGTTTCTTTTTTTATCTTTTTGCAGGGGTATTTGCCGGTTCAACTCTTCACTATTTCATAGCCAAAATTATAGGGCCTGTCATATTCGGGAGGGGATGGTGCGGATGGGCATGCTGGACAACTATGATTCTCGATTTTCTTCCATGGAAAATTCCTGAAAATGGAAGACTCAAGTACCTGGGACTTGGAAGATATTTGTATTTCACAGCAGCACTGGTTGCTGTTTCAGTTTTATTTTATATCAAGGATTTCCAGATTGAAAAGGGCAATTTGACGGAATTATACTGGCTTGCGCTTGGAAATATTCTTTATTTTACATCTGCAATAATTTTTGCTGCATTAGTTAAAGATAACAGAGCATTCTGCAAATATATTTGTCCAGTCCCTGTATTGATGAAAGTAACATCAAGGTTTGCACTATATAAACAAAAGATCGATAAAGGCCTGTGCAATGAATGCGGGATCTGTGAAGACAATTGTCCAATGGATGTTAGACTGCTCGATTATTCTGAAGAGGACAAGAGAATTCTATCTACTGAATGTGTGCTTTGTTCAACCTGCGAGTATTCATGTCCGGAAAATGCCATTAAAACGACAGTAGGATTTGATATAGGGAGCAAAGAGTACCTGAATAAAAGGTATCGAAGTAATAAAGATTAGTCGAAAATAAAGTCTAATACTATTTATTAGATTATTTTGGTTTTTTTAAATTTGGTCTCTACTATTTGTTTCAGATGTTAATGGTGGTATGCAATATGTAATCAACTACAATGTCCGTTGCATGTTTTGAAAATATTTACTATCTTGTTTCTCTTTTAATGCCGGAGTGGTGAAATTGGTAGACGCGCTGGACTCAAAATCCAGTGGGCTTTGGCCCGTGTCGGTTCGAGTCCGACCTCCGGCACAAACCTAATAATATCAAAGACTTGCGATGTCTTTCCGCAAGTCATTTTTTTGTCTAATAACAGGTGGAAAACAGGGGCAGAGTATCTATAGAGAATCATTCGAAGCAGCTAAAATGGCCTTTTCCGGATCATTGTCTGGTTAATCGGGTGCAAAGTGGGCTAATTTCAGGATTGTTGTGAAGGTTGCATGACCGTTTAAATCTGAACAGCTCCAGAAAGATCAGAGGATTTTTATACTAATAGTTGATAAAATTAAAAGAACAGCGGAAATACTAGGTGGAGCAGAAACGCCCTTTTTGATACACCACTCTACCCCAAAAGTGCTCCTAAACTGCTAAAGGATATCAGCTTTTGAACTAGACCAAATCCATTATCAGGTAGAATGTACACAGAAAGGTAGAGTTATAAAGATAATGGTTTCAAATAGAGAACTCAGCGGAGAAAAAGGCAGTATAAAAGCTGCTGTTGCTCACAACATAGTTTTGCCTCAGAATTATTGCTTTGATTATGGCCGATAGTCTGATTGCAGGCAGACAACATCATGAATGATCACAATATTGAACATTTTTTCTATCACGGCAAATTATCTTTTGTTGTACATTGAATTCAACAATCTTATTAATTACTTTACTTAAATTGGTATTTTTATCGATAGAATTTTAAGGTAGGATCCGGTCGAAGTTTTTCAGCTGAGGAATTATATTTATTGCATCTCTCATCGGATTTATTACCTTATTCTATATGTCAATAAAACGATATATTGATTGTTACTCTATATAAAATGCGGCTGCCGGTTAGAATAAAACTCAAACATGAATCACTGGACAATTGAATCCGATTCTCGTGTCCACAATAATTCCTGTTCCAGGGCTTTTTAGGCTAGCTCTCTTTAGAGGAAAGCCCGGTAAGGAGATCGAGACTCCCATGGCTATTTTGAATATATGTGAATTAATTGAATTAAAAGCGGTGAATATGATAGTTGTACCCAGATTGTTTTATAAATCTGAAAAAATATAACCAAGAAACTAAACGGTAAATAATCTACCAAATCAGGAGGTTGTATGAAATCCAAAAAGTCAGGTATAATAATCATAGTAACATTAATATTGTTATTAACTGTTACATCGGTTATTGCACATGATTTCTGGCTGATACCTGAATTCTTTAATATACCGTCAGGGCTTGGAATTCACGTATATGCCAATAACGGTTCTGTTTTCCCCGAAAGCCTTAATGCAGTAGATCCAGGCAGGATCAGTTATGCAAAAATAGTTGGTAAGAATAAGACGGTTGATATCAGTAACATGAAGACGATTGAAAACTCACTCGTGCTGGATGTAAAACCACCATCTGACGGCCAGTGGATAATAGGTGTGCAGACAAAACCCAGAACCATTGATATGACCGGTAAAGAATTTAACGAATATTTGGATCATGACGGTATTCCTAATGTCTATGATATAAGGAAAAAACGAGGAGAACTTGATAAGGCAGTTACAGAGTTTTATCAGAAATCAGCTAAGACTATAATTCAGTGTGGAAACGGAGGGCCGAAAGCATGGAGTCAGATATTAGGTCATTACATTGAATTTGTACCTCTCAGTGATCCAGCAGAAATTAAAGCAGGCGATACTCTCAGATTCAAGCTGTTGTTTCATGGGAAACCTCTTGCAGACGCCATTATATCCTCAGGACACGCCGGTATTCAGAGTCACACTCATGCATCAGGAGAGGAACATACCCATGCTCATAATTACAGGACTGATTCAGACGGAGTTGTAGGTGTTAAAGTTACTGAAAAAGGAAAATGGTATATTGAAACAACCTATATGGTGGAAACTCCAGATAAAGAAGAATACGATTGGCACAGTTTCTGGGCGACAATGACTTTTGAAGTTAAATAGAATCAAAAAAAATAGTTCATTTTAAAGCGCTCACCGGATTGATTTAAGCTCGTGAGCGCTTTTTACTATTTCATATACCGTCGTAACTTGAGATTATTTTTATGTTTCAAGAAGATGGATTGATGTTAAGTCTGACATATTAATGTTGAATTTTGTTCGGCAATGTGATATTTTTATTCAACTTGATATAATAATGTGACAGGAGAAACCATGCTTAAAAAAATATATACTATCGGGATAATGGGGAAGACTGAATATGAATTCTTTGATCTTTTAAAATCGAACAGTATTGATACAGTTGTCGATATCAGGAAGGTCTGCGGATCTAGAGGATCGAAATATTCCTTTGCAAATAAAGGCAGGCTCAGGAAATCTCTTCAGGATATGGAAAAAGGTTACGTAATCTACAAAGAACTATCACCATCTGATGGATTACTAAAGCTGCAGCATGGTATTGATAAAGAAAAAGGTGATACGACTTTAACAAGAAAACAGCTTTCACCTGAATACACCTCCAGGTATCGTGAGGAAACACTCGTTAGATTCGATCCTGATCATTTCATTGAGGCGGTCGGTCAGGAGGCAGAGAGTATTGCTCTGCTGTGTTTCGAGCCTGATCCAAATGCGTGTCACAGGTCGTTGGTCGGACCACATATTAAGGACGTGTTGAAATCTGATTCGGTTTCTCACCTATGAATATTATTGCAAAACATCGAATATATGTAGAAAAAGGGATATACGCAAAATACGTATACCCCTTTTTGAATCTGAAAAGTTCGATGTGAAATCAGGATGAAATTTTACTATACCCTCGCTACAAATCCTTTAATATCTTCAAGAATATGATAAAATGCCGGAACTAAAATAAGTGTGATCAAAGTTGCAAATAACACACCAAAAGCAAGCGAAATTCCCATTGGGATTAAAAACTTAGCCTGCATGCTTTTCTCAAGGATCAGAGGTGTTAATCCGGCAAAAGTTGTCAAAGATGTCAGGAGAATCGGCCTAAAACGGACTATCCCTGCCTCTACAATCGCATCCTTCAATGGTTTAGAATTTTTAATCGACCTGTTAATGAAATCAACCAGGACGAGACTGTCATTCACAACCACACCTGCAAGGGCAACTATCCCAAATCCAGAGATTATAGTTAGATCGAATCCCATGATCATATGTCCGAAAACTGCACCTATTAAACCAAAAGGAATAGCGCTCATTATTATAAAAGGCTGAACATAGGACTGGAATGGTATTGCCAAAAGAATATAGATAATTAAGAGAGCGATCATGAAACCCTTTCCCAATCCCTCTAGAGACTGAGCTTGTTCGTACTGCTCTCCTTCAAGAGAATAGCTGATTCCCTGATACTTTTTTAGTAAACCGGGCATTACATTGCTGGTAATATCATCTATAATTTCGTTTGAGTTTGATATACTCAGATCAACATCTGCAGTAACACTTACAGTTCTTTTGCGATCAGTCCGGGATATTGACGAGAATCCTAATCCGGACTTGAATTCTGCTGCAACATTAAATGGGACTTCACCTCCGTCCTGAAGGCGTATTCTCATATTTTCCAGATCCCCCAGAGACCTTCTCTGCTCTTCAGGGTATCGTACCATAACTTTTATATCATCACGTCCTCTCTGAATTCTCTGGACCTCTTCACCATAAAAAGCCTGTCTTACCTGTTGGGCAAGTGTTGAAAGTGATATGCCTAAAGCCTCGGCTTCAGGTTTTACATATAGTTTAACCTCGTTCTTCCCTTCACGATATGAATCGGATATATCAAATACACCTGCATATTCGGAGATCTTTGATTTCAATTCCTCCGTTGCCATCAGTAAAACTTCATAATCTGTACCTGCCAATTGTATGTTTACCGGATCACCTGCAGAGAATAAAGAAGAAGAGAATACCAGTTCTTCTGCTTCAGGAACGTCTCCTGTGAGCTCCCGCCACCTGGATGCTATTTCCATACTTGTGACAGTCCTGACCTCACTTGAGACAAGCTGAAGATTGACTTCCCCTAAATGCGGGTTGTTTCCGGAACTGCCGGAATTTGTTGCCCCCGGACCTCTGGCCAGAGACGGCTGCTCTCCTATCGAAGTCAATACGTGGGTGATGGGATTTTCACTATTCTGCGCATATTCTTCGGCCAATATACCAGAACTCTCCTCCAGTCTTTTCATGATTTCAGTCGTTTTCTCAATAGTAGTCCCCTGAGGAAGTGTTAGGAGAGCTGTTACATTGTCCGCCTCAACATCAGGCATGAAGACAAATTTAAGCCTGCCTCCTGCAACAAGACTGAGGGTAAGTATCAGGATTCCTACAGCTATAGAAACAGTTAGATATCTCCATTTCAGAGCAAGAACTATGGTCTTTCTGTAATAAACCTTTGTTATTTCTTCGAGTTTATCGTGAAAACCTTTCTGGAATATCTTATAAATTTTAGTAATACCTCTTTTACTAATGTTCTTGCTTTCAGGTTTTATATGTGATAAATGAGTTGGAAGGATCCATAGTGACTCGAAAAGAGAAAACAGCAGGGTTGATATGACTATTATAGGAACGAATCCCATTATCTTTCCCATAAATCCTGGCACCATAAGGAGAGGAGAGAAAGCGGCAACTGTTGTCAGAATAGCAAAAGTTACGGGTATACCGACTTCTTTGGCCCCCAGTTTTGCAGCTTCCTTACCACTTTTTCCCTTTTCAAGATGAGAATAGATATTTTCGCCGACTATGATAGCATCATCCACTACAATACCAAGAACAAGGATGAAGGCGAACATTGTTATCATATTAATTGAAACATCAAATATTGGCATTATCCAGAAAGTACCGAAAAAAGACATGATCATACCGGCTGTTACCCAAATAGCAAGTTTCATTCTGAGGAACAATGCTAAAGCCAGGAAAACCAGGATAAATCCGGTCCTGCCGTTTCTTAATAGAAGTGAGAGCCTGTCATTAAAAACCAGTGAATCATCCTGCCAGGCTGTAAGGCTTACTCCTTCGGGAAGTTTTTGCTGAGAATCAGCAATGTAATTCTTCACTGCGTTGGCAACCGTCAGAACGTTTTCATCACCAACCCTGAATACCTGTACCAATATTGTTGGAAGACCGTTAAATCTGGCGGATTGATCTGTCTCGGCAAAACCGTCAATCACTTCCGCCACATCACCCAACTTCAACCTGGTACCGTCCGGGAGAGATCTGATTATAAGGTTCTCATATTCCAATCCTCTGTAAGTCTGCCCTTTGGTGCGAATGGATAATTCTCCGCTGCTTGTTTTTATAGTGCCACCGGGGAGATCGAGTGAAGACAATCTTAAAGCCTGGGCGACTTCACTGAATGTCATATCATATCTTCTCAGAGCATCTTCAGATACTTCAATCGAGATCTCATAATCCCTCGCAGCAGATAGCTCTACCTGGCTGACATCGGGAAGATCCAGGATCTCGTCTCTTACCCGTTCTGCGAAAGCCTTCAGGCTTCTTTCATCCGTGTTGCCTGAAACCGCAACATTTATAACCTGTCTCCTGCTGAGGATCTCATTTATAACCGGTTTCTCTGTCTCATTCGGGAATGTAGATATGGCATCAACCCTGGTTTTGACGTCGTCAAGGAGTTTTCTTGTTTCGTAATCCTCAAGAACTTCTACTGTAACTGTTCCCATGCCTTCGGAAGCCGTAGATGTCATTTTCTTAATGCCTTCGAGGTCCTGGATCGCCTCTTCTATCTTTACGCATACCCCTTCCTCAACTTCCTCCGGGGCAGCACCGAGGTAACTTACAGAAACGGTAATAGTATCGGTAGAAAATTCGGGAAATACCTCTGTCTTTATCTGTCCTACTGTGAGGAATCCAGCAGCGAAGACAATAAACATCAAGAGGTTGGCAGCAACTTTATTATCAACAAACCAATCAATGGCCCTATTCATTATCTGACACCTCCTTCACCGGTATCTCCGTTATCTTCAGAATCGTCGTAAACAGTTACAGGCATACCGTCGACAACCGCGTTTAAAGCAGATATGCAAATCAAATCACCATTATTCAGTCCGGTTCTGATAAAAGCTTGTTCAGGATCCAGTTTTAATATGGTTACTTCCCTGAACCACATTTTCTTTTCACTGTCTACAATGAGAACATTATTATTATCCCTGATAGCAGTCCTCGGAACAACAACTACATCATCAAGCAGCCTGCCTTCGATCTCGGCATGAACGAACATCCCGACTATAAGAGGCCTGTAGCTGTTGTCTGACTTCATACTGTACGGATCCTCAACACGGGCAACAACGTAGACCATTCTGCTCCGGGAATCCACTTCGCCTTCGATTCGTGTCAAATAACCAGTCCATTCATTCATCTTACCTGCAAATTCAGCTTTAAGTGTAATCTTCGGACCGCTGGAATAGGTCTGGAGGCTGCGAAAGTCTTCAGGTATATCAAGGAATGCGAGTTCTTCATCGGGTAAAGGTAAGCGGATCTCGGCAAAGTCAACAGCGTAAATATTGGCAAGCGTCATACCGGGAGATACAAATTGTCCGATATCCACGGACTTACTTCTGACCCTCCCTGTATAAGGTGCCCTGATATTGGTTCTTTCAAGGTTTATCTCAGCCTGTTGGAGAGATGCTTTTGCCGATTCAAGTGCAGCTCTGGCTTCTTTCAGCTGAGGTTCCCTTGCAACAAGGGAAGGAGGAGAAGTATTATTCAGCCTTTTCCATTCTTTTATGGCAATCTCAGATTCCTGTTCTTCGATCTTAAGGCTCAGTTCAGCCTGTGCAACCTGAAGCCTGGCCTGGGTAACCATAAGCCTGTAATCTTTTTCATCGATCTTTACCAGAACATCACCTTTGTTGAAGAATCCGCCCGATACAAAAGCAGGGGAAATTGAATCAACCTTCCCTGATACTTCTGCAACAAGGGATGTTTCGGTACGCGGTACAACATTACCCTGGGTATATACATTGATCCGTACCGGTTTTTTCTCTACTTCGATCACCCTTACAAGCTGAGGCGTTACCCTGACAGGTGATACATCGACCTCTGGTTTTGATTTAATTATTACCATGGCTATCACAGTACTTACCAGTACAACTGCAACTGGAAGAAGTATCTTCACTATTCTATTCATTATTGAATTCTCCATTAGTATTGTTTTCTTTTTTTTCAGGTTCATAATCAAAACTACCCCCAATCGCCAGGTAAAGATCGATCCGGGCGTCAAGTCTTTCTCTCAGGATGGTCAGAAGCTGGCTCTCATTATCATATGCCGATCTTTGTGCTTCAAGCATAGTAATAAAATCACTCAGACCACTGGAATATTGTTCTTCAGCCAGGGTGCGCGCTGCAATTGACTGCTCTGTGGCTGCCCTGATCGAGACTTCTCTTTCACCGAGATATTTTTCGCTTGCCAGTGAGCTTTCAACTTCAGAAAATGCAGTAAGGACTGACTGGACGTACTGCTCAAGAGCGATATCAGCAGATAATTTAGCTGCGTCCAGTGCCGCCCGGAGCCTTCCACGCTGGAAGATGGGCTGCAGGATGTTGCCTCCGAGACTCCAGATGCTGAAATCACCGTTGATAAGTTCCTTCAACTCTTTTGTGGATGTACCTGTTGATGCCGTCAGACTCAATTTGGGGAACAGATCTCCCCTTGCGCTGGTTATACCCGATTTTGCAGATGCAAGAGTCCTTTCCGCCGCGATCAGGTCCGGGCGCCTGGTAATAACCTCCGAAGGGAGTCCCGCCGGAACACCTATTGTCAACTCAGGAAGTATTTCGCTGATCTCAAGTGAGGCTGAAGGATATCTCCCGAGTAAAAGCTCGAGCTGTCGAACAGAGTTTTCATACTGGATCTTTCTCAATGTCAGGGTGGATTCTGTCATCGAGAGATTCGATAACGACATCCGGTAATCGAGTGAACTTCTTAAACCCCGCTCATACCTTGTTCTGACCTGTTCATTCGATAAACGTAAATTCTCAAGTGTAGCTTCCGAAAGCTGCATCTGGCGCTTGGCTTCGATCGCGGCGAACCAGGCCTTGCAGACCTGCGCAGCAAGAGAAAGCCGGGCGCCTTTGTAATCTGCTTCAGCGGCCTGTACTGTAGCTAGGGCAGCAGCCTCCGTTGAAGAAAGTTTTCTCCAGAGGTCCAGTTCCCAGTTCAGATTAAGTGATACACCATAAGAGGTATTGGTTGTGCTTAGGACTTGTCCTTCGCTGCCGGGAATCGGAAAACCGATGAAATTCTGCTTATTCCGCCGACTGTCAAAACTGGCGGAGATATCCGGCAGAACAGGAGCTCCCGCAATCTTTGCCTGAGCGGCAGCCGCAAGAACATTAATTGCTGATATATGCAGACCCTGATTGTTCAATAGCGCTTCATCGAGAATCTTCTCGAGATTTTTGTCATTGAATTCCTTCCACCAGAGCGAATCGGGATCAGTTTTTGAGGTGAAGCTGTTAGTCCATTTATCGGGGACTGTCATGACCTTCTGAATATCCTGCTTCTTTGGCGCTGATGCGCAGGATGTTAGAAACAGGGCCATGAAAAACAATAAAAATCTTTTTAACATACTATTTCTCCGTTTTTTCTGTCTTTGATCCCGGAGCACGCATTCCTGCTGCGATAAACGGGATCAATTGTTTCATAATTACATCAACATCCGGTTTTTGTCCTGAATATTTTTTGAATATCTCGAAATCCGGCAGGGGATTTCCGCTCATAAAGACGGCACCCACCATAAATCTGAATCTCCAGAACAATTCATTTTCAGGCAAATGGGGCAGAGCATTCTTAAATAGCTTAATATAGCGGGTATCTGTTTCCTCAAAATTCCTGAGCACCGCCATCCTTAGTTCTTCTGATTCTGCCTGAATCTTACTGAACATTTTCATAGGAAATTTGCTTTTATGCTTGCCTAACCTGAAAACGAGCATCGGTTTTAGAAAACCTGATAAAATCTCTTCAAGGGAAGGTGGTATATTCCGGTATTCGAGCAATTCAAGGTTCTTTGTTTTTTCCTCCACAACCGGTTTGATCTTTCTTTCGAAAACAGCCTTGATCAGAGCATCCTTGGATCCGAAATGGTAATGTACGGATGCAAGATTGGTTCCAGCTGCTGCGATAATACTCCTCAGTGAAGTCGCTCCGATACCTTTCTCGAAAAAAAGTTTCTCAGCAACATCGAGAAGCCTTTCTTTGGTTTTTTGTTCTTCCATTTAATTCTCACTTTTCGACCGGAATCAAGGCCGGAATTAGAAATTAAAACAAACGTTTGATTAAAACATACGTTTGAATATAAGAAAAAGTTCCTGTTTTTCCAAGATTAATTATCACCGGTCAGGAAAATGCAGATATATCAGGTATTAAAATAACAAATAAAGGTGCAGAGAGGTTCGCTTGGTTACGTTTTTGGAAAGGGATGGGGTATTAACTGGTTAAAGAATATAGTCCTGCTGTGTTTAGAACTGAATCCAACTGCCAGCCACAAGTCGCTGGGTGCGCAATATCTCGAGAAGCGAATAAAGAATATTTAACAACTTATTTATCGTTACTGCAATAAGTCCATTTCTTTAATAACAATCCAGTATTATGCTAAAACTCTAGCCTGTTTTTTCTGCCGTGTTAAATGTACAGAATAATATATTTTACAATATACTGCACTCAGAACACCAATCCAGATGTAATGAAAGAAACTATAAATAGAACTTGTATCCAAATCGTTTAATCTTGTTTCAAAGAAGAATATGATAGTACCAATGAGACAAAATCCGGAAAGTAAAAGCATTAGAACAAAACCAGCATATATAATAAATCTGCTTTTTATAATTTTGTCAAGCATTTCAAGAAAACGTATTTTTATCTTTGCTGATGAAATAATTAAAATCATTATTGATATCAGAAATATGCTACCTGTAATATATAGAGTACTAACTATATTTAAATAGCTACCTATCCTAAAGACCATTGTGAAATATATATTGAATATGTAAATAAAATGTGTAAAAAGATACGCCCCCAAAATAAGCAAAAACCGCTTTTTCCAGACAAAAGCCTTATTAACTTTCCTGAATTCCATATCAAGCTCTTTTTTCCCGCCGATCCGGTGGACAGCAAGGGTGAATGCATCTTCATCGCTCAGTTTGTTATTCTCGACAAGGTTCGAGATATCCTCACTTAGGTGGGACTCGAGCTCATCGATATCCTCTTCCCGATAATTCCCGCTCTCATAGAGCCCGGTTTTCCACGAAATGATCGCTTCTTTCAGCTCAAACATAGATTCTCTCCCCAAATCTTTTCCATTGTATTATTGACCTTTACCCACTGGGATCTTACGGATTCCAGTTCTTTCTTTCCCGATTCAACTATAATATAATATTTCCTTTTCTTTCCCGCTTCTCCTATTCTCCATTCAGACTCGATAAGATCCTGCTCTTCAAGCCGGTGGAGAAGGGGATACAGCATGCCGTCTTTCCATTCCATTTCCCCATCGGAAAGTTCTTTCACACGTTGGATGATCTCATATCCGTAACTTTCACCCGAAGAAAGGATCGAAAGAATGAGAGGTTTTGCCGATGCCGCGACAAGATCCTTTGATATCAATTTATACTCCAATTATTCATACGTAGTTGTTCTATGTATGAATATACATAGATTATCTATGTATGTCAAGGAGTTTATTAATATGTGGAATATTGTCTAATTAAATTAATAAAATATCGAAGCTGATTTCTGAGATTTCTCCGCTTCGTCCCGAAGCCTCGCGACTCCGGTCGAAATGACAAGAGGTGTGTCACTCAATTATGTCATTTCGACCGGAGTCTCCCGCACGTTGCGGGGGACGAAGTGGAGAAATCTCAGCACAAATCCCAGGCTTTTCTATAAAGCTGATAATATAGTCTGTGTTGTTAATTCATCTTGATATCTTTCTAAGCTTCAGATATAATTCACCAGCTTCAGAATATGGCGCAGTATCATTCTTCTTGATCTTGTAGATATATAGATGATCACCCTCTACCTTCCAGTGGTATGTATCCCGTTTTCGTTGGCCTTCTCCCCAGAGGTTCACCCAGTCGATGCTTGGAGGACCAAATCCCGATCCAACACTGTAGTTGGAATATTCTGCCAATCCGTTGAGAGTGCCGTCAATACGGAATTCTATTTCGATGCCCGGATGATCTTCAGAAAAATACTTCCCGCAAAAGAATAGGTCATTCAATAGCGCAGTGGGAGGTCTCCTGTTGATGTATTTCTCCGGATATCTTGAATATCTTGTATTATTACTGTCTTTATTGGTCATAATCAATTCAAAGGCGTTTTCCCTATTAATTGTACTCGCTTTATATGCAGGAACTGTGCTATACCAATCCAGGATCTTTATCTCATTATCATTTACCACCCGCAGATTCTGATACCACCCTTCATTCAAGGTAGCTATCATGACTTTTTGTTCCTTGATGAAATTGAGGAAATAGAAATCCGGGGAATTAGCCTTATAATTAAACGGAGTGATCTTATTTTGAATATTCTCCAAGTAACCGCTATTTATCCACCAGCCAAGAAATATTTCCGGTACTTCTTTCGTATTCAGTATATTATCACTGACTTCTTCACTTAGCTCGTTTATATCAGCACCGGAATCGATCAAAAATCTTGCTATTTCATTATCACCTCTTTCAGCGGCTATCATCAATGCCGTTTTTCCCTCATTATTTTTTATACTCAGATCAGCGTTGTTCTCAATTAGTACTTTTATAATTTCATGTGGCGCACGATCGCTGTATCTGAATTTCCGTATTAAAACAGTATTCCCGTGCCTGTCTTGTGCGTTGACGTCTGCACCGTTCTTTATAAGAAATTCTGCAGCAGATGGATTCATAACTGATAAAAGTATATCTGTATCTTTAACTACCGTACCATGATTCAAAAGCAGCCTCATAATGTCGATCCTGTTCCTCTGGGCCGCACTTATGATGGCAGGCCTTCCTACATTAACGTCCGCGCCGTTTTCAAGCAGCAACTCCACAATTTCTATATTACCCGTCATCGCAGCTCCATATAGAGCCGTAAAGCTGTTTCTGGTTGTCGCATTAACTGAAACATTTTTCTCGATAAGAATCCTTACTATTTCCCTATATCCCTTGGTCGTTGCGATCATCAGCAAAGTACTGCCTGCTTTATCCCTGGTTTCGACATCGGCTCCTTTTTCAAGTATTGCTCTGACAGCTTCTGTCTTTCCCTGTTTCACAGCCTGCAGAAGCTGCTGATCGATCGTAGGGATCTCCTGCGATCTTACAGGATCAGAAGAACTAATTATGATATTTAATGCAATAAAAAAGATAAGAAGAATTTGCTTTTTCATCGAAGTATTCCCAATAATTATGGATATTTTTGACCTGTACTAATAATCCGGCAAAAACCTAATATATAAAATAGCGGCTACTTATCCCAGCCTTTTTCCCTGTAGTAGTCATTGACGAGTCTCTTGATGTCGATCAATGTGCCTTTTGACGGCCCGTCGGGGATAGGATTGTCAATGAACCTCTCCGGCAGGGTGTCGTCAGCGGCTGTCAATCCTTCCCGAAGGTTGAAATCCCTCTCAACCTGGCTGACGAACGAGCATTCCTGATAGAGATCATCTGCCGATATGTTCTTCCCGAGCATGCCGGAATATGTCTCTGCTGCAAGTTCGAAATCCATCGCATCCATACAGCAGGATATATTCTTACATACCGTGATGCTGTCGGATAGCAGTCCCAGATGTTCGGCGTAATTCACAAGCGCGCCCTTGCCTTCGTCCTCAAGCCTGTGCGCTGCCTTCCTGTAGCCGGTACGTTTGAGCGCCAGTTCCTCGTCTCCTGTGAGTTCGATCATCGGTTCACCGCGGTAGTGATCTCCGCCACGGGAATTCACTGCGTTCATCAAACCATATCCTTTAATGCCTCTCGGATCGGCGGAGAACAGCTCGAGCCCTTTGACCTCGGCCGTCAGTTTCCGCGCTTCAGTTCCGAATGTTTCCGCTGCCCGTTTGGTTCCCTCGGCAAGCAGGTCTCCGATACCTTCCCTGCTTGCGATCATATACGGCAGAGCAAGAAGTGCATCACGCGATCCCCATGACATATCGATCCCGTCTACATCCTTATCTGAAATAATTCCTTCTTCGCGGCACTCCATAAGCCATGCGATGACCTCTCCTGTGCTGATATGATCCATGCCGAGACGGTTGACTGTATTTGCTACGCCTACTCCGAGTTCGAGGTCTGAGCTCCCGCATTTGACCGTAAATGCTGCCTGGCCTTCATATTCGGGGCCTTCCCCTTCACTATATTGCGTGTAGTTGTAGCGTGAACAATGAACGTTGCAATTGTAGCAGGCCTTGGATTTTACCATATGGTATTTGCGGAGAGCATCGGCGTTTACTTTACCAAGGTCTTTAAATACTGAGCTTCTGTAATGATACGAAGGGAGTACTCCCATATCAGACAGAGCATCCATAATCCGTGTTGTACCGAATTTCCTGCGTGATTCAAACTGCCTGTGTTTTTCGATGTTTTCCCTGAACATTGCACAGGCTTTTTCAAACCGATTTGGATTCTTCGGCTTAACCGGATTGCTTCCCCTAACAACGATCGCTTTAAGCTTTTTCGATCCCATGACCGCCCCCATTCCTGTCCTACCGGCTGCCCGGGTCAAGTTGCATGATATGATAGAGTATTTCACGAGATTTTCACCTGCCGGGCCGATCGCAGCGACCTGCAGATCAGTATCCTGAAGCTCCTCCCGGAGTTTTACTGTAGTCTCGGTTATGTCTAATCTTTCGAGATGCCGGGCATCCCTGATCTCGATCTTATCGTTTTCTATATACAGGTATACCCATTTATCGGCTATTCCGGTAATAATAAGTTGATCGATACCTGCCCATCTCATTTCGGGACCGAAAAATCCGCGGGCTCCTGAATCACCGTGAAATCCTGTCAGGGGGCTTTTAGCCGTTGCGATGAACCGGCATGATGCTATCAGGTTGCTCCCGGTTAAGGGGCCTACTCCGATACATAATATATTATCCGGGCCGAGTGGGTCGATCCCCGGTTCGAGTTCGTTGAAAAGTGTTATGCTGTTCCATGTCCTTCCGCCGATACCTCTTTCGGGTGTGCTCTCGCGTCTGATCTTATGGTTCGACAGGTTTACACGCAGGCTGTTTCCCGAATAAATGCTCATGAGTCTATCCTCCTTCCTCCGATCCATTCTTCCCTGAGCTTATTTGACCTGGAAAGGACATAAAGCGAACGTTTCCGGTTAGGGCTTCCTTCGTTCTTCATGAACTCCTTGAGGGAAACCTTAGCATCTTCCTTGTATGACAGAGCTCCCGTCGGGCATTCCTTCACGCAGCGTGTTTCGCCGTCGCAGAGATCGCATAAAAGCGGCTGGTCATTATACATTATTATTGCACCGATCGGGCAGGCGCCCGTGCATGTATCGCAGAATCCGCATTTCTCTTTTTCAAAGATCAACTCACCTTTCTCACCGGCTGACAATGCATCTGTCGGACATTCGAGGCAGGGTTTCTCAACACAACCGATACAGGCTACGGCCATGTCAATACCGATCTCCTCCAGCTTTATGACATGGATACGGGAAAGAGCTGGAGATACAGCTCTGAAATGGTTATAGCTGCATGTTACTTCACAGGTCCTGCACCCGACACAGAGTTCTACATCGCAGTGTATCATTTTCCCGGCTCCTTTCTGTCGATTCGTATCACGACATTTCCAGCAGGATCCGGGCAGATCACACGGGTATCTTCTTTCATCCAGTCTCCGTCATGGAGCACCCTCTGCTTTGCCGGTAGGAACGGGGTGATAGCCTGGAGTGCGCAAAAACACAGGTTTCTTCCAGGAGGAATATATAATCTGCCGCTTCGAAGCATGAACCTGTCACCGGGTTTCATCTTCGAATGGCATTTTCCTTTTGCCGTTTCGACCTCTATATTCAGGTCATAAAGTGATTCATCCGGTGGCCCGATATCAGTATGCTCTGCAGCATGCGGATAAATTTCATTCATTTTTCCATCCGGTATCTTTTCACCGAGTTTTTCTTTCCGCTCGATCTTGAACAATACTCTTCCGTTCGGATCGGGGCATTGAGCATGATTCACCCTCTGCATCCAGTCCCTGTCCTTCTGCTCAGAAATCTCTCTTTCGTTCAAGGTAATAAGGGGTATCATGCTCTGAAGCGCCCAGAGACAGATATAGCCCCCTTCTGGTATACGGATATCACCGTCACTGACGATGATATAATCCCCCTGTTTCATCGGAGGATTTGCGGTACATGTTCCAAGAACTTTCTTAACGGAAATCTTCAGCTCATACATAGGAATTTAACTTTCGTGAAATAGAACGATTATATGTTAACAGCACATGCGCTAATCCTCAGCACCCAGTAGTTCAAGATAGCAATTTTTACCTTGATTTGTTATAGAAAGATCATGAAGATTAGAATAATACTGACAAAAAACTGTTGTATTATCTATATATATCTCTTAATTTAATTATTGTCTCACCATACACCCAGTTAAAATCTTCATTAAATTATAATTGAATCAGAGTTTGAAAAATTCAAATAAAGGAGATAATATCATGACATTTTTCCGCAGGATTTCACTTGTTATCATAATCCTGGTTTTTACCGCGACAGCAGTAAATGCGGATCCGATAAAATTTGCGCGCTATCCAAATTTCTCAAACGGGAAGATCGCTTTCAGTTATCACGGTGATATCTGGATCGTAAATGAAAATGGTTCAAATCCGCGAAGATTGACCGACCATACGGCAACCGATGTCTTTCCTCGTTTTTCGCCGGATGGTAAGTGGATCGCATTTACGAGTAACCGGATGGGAAACAATGATGTCTGGATAATCCCTGTATCGGGCGGTGAGGCAAAGCAGCTGACTTTCAACACAGTAAATGATAATGTACATTACTGGACACCGGATGGTGAAAGAATAATATTTTCCACTTCGAGAGGAAGACACGCTTTCTACACACCGCTTTATACTGTTTCAAAGAATGGCGGACTGCCCGTTCCGATGGAGATGGACCAGGGAAGTACCGGAATGTTCTCGCAGGATGGATCTTTTCTGGCCTTCAACAGGATCGGCAGCAGGTACTGGAGAAAAGGCTATAAGGGAAACAGGCAGACAGATATATATATACAAGACATGAATACAAAGGTTATAACTCAGCTTACGGATACTGAAATTAAGGAATTTCGTGATCATGTTCAGGACTTCTATCCGATGTGGGGAGCTGACGGAATGATCTATTTTATGTCTGAAAGGTCAGGCACATTCAACATTTGGAAGATCTCACCCGAAGGCGGGATGCCGCAGCAGGTAACCCGGCACAGGGATGATGGTGTTCAGTATCCTTCTATCAGCCAGAACGGCAGATTCATCACATACGAGAATGAGTTCGAGATTTGGAAGATGCCGATTGAAACCGGAAGACCGGAGAAGATCACTATCGATCTGGATTTCGATTACAAGGAGAATATGATCGAATATTTAAGATCTAATAATAGGGCAGAGGGATATTTTCCCTCACCGGAAGGTGATTATCTTGCGGTAGACTACAGGGGTGAGATATTTGTGGTGCCGGTAGATCACGAGATCGGAGAGAAAAAGCAGATCACTTCGTCTGCATGGCGTGACAGGTACCATGCTTTCTCACCGGACGGTAAGCACATTGCCTATGTTAGTGACGAATCCCTTGAAGAAGAGATATGGCTGTATAACAATGAAACCGGGGAAAGGAGAAAGCTTACCGGCCATGAATCGCAGAAGACCGGAATGCTATGGGCAGGGAATTCAACTAAGATCGCGTACAATGCGGCAAATACTCTTTTTACATATGATATAGAAAATAATAGGAACAGGGAGATTGCTTATAACCAGGCAGGCGGATACAGGCTGTCGGATTTGTCAAAGAATGGAAGATGGCTGGTCTATTCGAGGGCTGATGATGACCAGAATTACGATCTGTATATGTATGATACTCAAGGTAACAGTGAGTTTAATATATCTGACAATCCATTCCGCGATCTTAATGGAATTCTGACACCTGACGGCAGCAAGGTAGTATTTACTTCAAACAGGGATAATGGTACATATCACCTGTTCTGTGTACCTCTCGAAAGAGTTAATGAAGATCCTGAAGATCCTCTGGTAAAAGAGAAAAAATCAAAGGAGGAGAAAAAGAAAGGTGATGAAGAAGAGTACTCTGTTTCAGTTAATACTGACGGTATAGCCAGACGTGCTGTTCAGATCACAGACGGGGAGAACGGCGCCGGAAGATTCTTTCTATCTGCTGACGGAGAAACTATATACTTCACCAGCAGGGATAACAAGGGACCTGGACTATTTTCGATCGGACTTAATGGTAAGAGCAGAAAGAAAGTATCTGAAGGGAATTTCGACAGGATGATCCCCGCATATGATAAAAAGACGATCTTTTATAACCAGGATAGTAAAATCTTTAAAATGAAGCTTTCGAACAAGAAAAAGGAACAGGTCAAGTTCGATTTTACTGTCAAAGTCGATAAAAAAGCAGAGTGGCGTCAGATTTTCGAAGAATCATGGAGAGTAATGAAATACAGGTTCTATGACGAGAATATGCATGGGATAAACTGGGATGCAGTAAAAAAAGAGTATCTTCCGATCCTGGACTATGTTGGAGAATACAAGGACCTTTACGACCTTACCAACGAAATGATAGGTGAACTGAATGCTTCACATACCGGTGTAAGCGGCAACAGCGGAGTCGACCTTCCGCCTACATACAGAACGAGATTTTTGGGTTTTGAAATGGCTCCGGTAAACGGGAATTATAAAGTAACTCATATATATCGTGACGGCCCGGCAGACAAGGAATGGATAAATTTGAATGTTGGTGATATGGTATTGGCAATTGATGGGAACGAGATAGAGGCAGGCGATAATTACTGGAAAATCCTGAACGGCCTGCTGAATGAGTATTGCACAGTGACTATTGGATCTGAGGATAATGTTAAAAGAGATATCAGGATCAAGACTATTACATCTCTCAGGAATATCAAGTATGATGAATGGGTTGCCGTTAACAGAGAATTTGTCGAAAGAGAATCTGGCGGTAAGATCGCATATGTTCATATCAGATCGATGAACAGAACTTCTCTAAGGAAATTCGAGAATGAGATAAACCAGTTCTGGAATGCTAAAGGAATAATTGTCGATATCAGGTATAACGGTGGAGGTAATATCGATCAACAGCTGCTCGATATCCTCGAGAGACGGCCTTATGAATTCTGGAATTCACGCTGGGGTTCGAGAACCTGGGGTAGAAGACCGAGGCAGGCAATTGCAGGACCAAAGGTTATGCTAATTAACTCGAGGTCAGCTTCCGATAGTGAAGTTACACCGCTTGGATTTCGTGATCTCGGGCTTGGCACGATAGTCGGTTCACCTACCATGGGAGCGGTAATAGCTACCGGAAGTTACAGGCTTATTCATGGAGGCAGGATCAGAAC